>DASPGR010000283.1:0-7632 GCA_035620515.1 Burkholderiales bacterium
TCGGGGTTCGACGTCATCACGTGCGGGCCCGGCTCGATCCCGTGCAGCGTCATGGCCGCGAGCATGATCGCCATGGTCGCGCTCGCCGGTATGCCCAGCGTCAGCATCGGTATGAAAGCCGTCTGCGCGGCGGCGTTGTTCGCCGCCTCCGGCGCCGCCACGCCCTCGATCGCGCCGCGGCCGAATCGGGCCGGCTCACGCGCGATCTTCTTCTCGATCATGTAGGTCGCGAACGTGGAGAGTGCCGCGCCCGTTCCCGGCAGCACGCCAAAGATTGCGCCGACCGCCGTTCCGCGGACGGCGGGCCAGGCGGAATCCCTGAGGTCGCGGAGGGTGGGCATCAGGTTCCGCACCTTGCCCGTGAACACTTCGCGCGCCTCGCGGCTCTCCAGGTTGGACACGATCTCGGCGACCGCAAACAGTCCGACGGCCACCACGGTGAAACCCACCCCGTCGCCCAGCGCCGGGACGCCGAAGGTGAAGCGTGACATACCCGAGTTGACGTCCGTGCCGGCGACGCCGATCAATAGTCCCAGCACGACCATCGCGAGCCCCTTGACCGGATCGCCATGCGTCATCACCGCCGCAGCGACGAGCCCCATCAGCATCAGGGAAAAGTACTCTGCAGCGCCGAACTTGAGCGCCCACTCGCCGAGGGGAGGTCCGAAGAGCGCGATGAGGAGCGTCCCGACGCACCCGGCAAAGAAGGAGGCGAGGGCAGCGGTCGCGAGTGCAGGCCCGGCCCGTCCCTGGCGGGCCATCTGGTAGCCGTCGATACAGGTGACCGCGGAGGCCGTCTCGCCCGGCAGGTTCACCAGTATCGAGGTGGTGGAGCCGCCGTATTGCGCGCCGTAGTAGATCCCGGCAAGCATGATCAGCGCCGGCACTGCCGGCAGATGGAACGTGATCGGGAAGAGCATCGCGATCGTGACGAGCGGACCCACGCCCGGCAGCACGCCCACCAATGTTCCGAGAAGAACACCGAGGAAGCAGTAGACGAGGTTCTCGAGCGAGAACGCGACGCTGAAGCCGAGGACGAGCTGGTTCAGTACGTCCATAGCACGCTCGGAAAGAGCGGGTAGGGGAGCTTCAGCGCGTAAGGGAATATCAGTACCGCGACCGCGGTCATGACGGCCGTGAGGACAAGCGCTTCCTTCAAGCGGAAGTCCCGGGCCGCGAGCGCGCTCACCATAAGCACCAGGACGAGCGCGGGAATGAGGCCAAGCCTCTCGACGGTCGCAGCGAAGAGGACGATCGAGAGCGTGATGAGTCCGAGCGGCTTCCAGCCCCACGTCCCTTTGACCGCCTCCGCGAAGCGCAGGCCGCGGACGATGAGATAGATACCGAAGAGCGCGAGGACGCCGCCGAGAACCGTGGGGAAGTAGCCCGGCCCCATCCACATCGTCGTGCCGAAGGGATAATCACGCGCGATGGCGACCGCCGCGACGCCGATCAGCGCAAAGAGCAGCCCTGCGATGAAATCCCTGTTGTTGCTCAGGCCAGGCTCGACCGGGGATTTCATCTGCGTGGACTCCGGCTATCCGGGACCGAATCCCCGCTCGTAATGGGGTCCCGCCATCGTTCCATCAACCGCTCGCCCGATGATGCCCTGCGAGAGGTCCTTGATGGCGATGAAGATCACATCCTTGTCGCGGGGCGAAGCCACCAGCGTGTGGGGCGCATTCGCCGGAATGTAGATGAGCGTGCCCGCGGGCGCGTGGATCTTCCTGCCATTGACCGAGCCCACCAGCGTGCCGCGCACCACGAAGTTGAACTGCTCGTTCTTGTGCGTGTGCATGCGCGAGCCCGTGCCGCGCGGCTTGTGAATGTAGCCGATGAGCATGCGCCGGCCTTCCACGACGCCGCCATGCGACGTCGAATAGCCCGTTCCCGCAGGGACCTTTTTGAGCCCCGCGAGCTTGAACTGGTAGCGGCCATTGCCACCCTTCACTGCGCCCTTGGTCTTGGTTTTCGCCGACCTCCGGCGCTTCTTCTTCGCTGCCATGATCTCTCTCCTGTCTTGCGCCGCGCCCTAAGCTACTTCGAACTTACTCATCACTCATCACCCATCACCGATCACGAACTATAAGTAATCAATGATCTTCCAGTCCCCTGCCTTCACGTTGACCACGTTCTTGTTGTGCCCGGGACGGCGGTCTGCATGGACCTTTCCTTCCTTCATCACGAGCTGGATGTTCTTCTTGTCCTGGATGCAGCGGATGTTCTTGAGGGGATCGCCGTTGACGGCGATGATATCTCCGAGCTTGCCCGCTTCGATCGTGCCGATGTCCTTGTCCATCTTGAGCGCCTGCGCCGCGTTGCGCGTGGCGGTCAGGATGGCATCCATCGGCTTCATCCCGAGCTTGACATAGATTTCGAGCTCGCCGCCATTCGATCCCATGTCCGGCTCGAAGCCCATGTCGGTTCCCATCGCGATCCTGACACCTGCCTTGTACATCTTCTGGAACGTCTCGAAGCAGAAGGGCTGCAGATACTTCATCTTGCGCAGCACGAAGTCGGCCGTGCCGTGCTCGCGGCGCAGCTCGATCGCGTGGTCCGTGCGGTGCGAAAGCGTCGGCGTGACAGGAACGCCCGCCTCGGCGATGAGGTCGATCGTCTTGTCGTCGTGAAACACCATGTGCTCGATGGTGTCGGTGCCGGCCTTCAACGCCATGCGTTGCGCCTGGGTGGTGAAGCAATGCACCGCTGCGTGCTTGTGCAGGGCGTGCGCCTCGTCGACGAGCGCATCGAGCTCCTCCTGTGTGAGATTGCGGATGTCCGGCTCTTCCTTGTCCGTCCCGCCGCCGCCCGAGGCACAGGTCTTGATCACATCGCAGCCGGCAAGGAGATTCTTGCGCGCGAGCTTTCGGAGCTCCCACGGTCCGTCGGCCGTGTTGAAGCCCCAGCGATACATGGCGCGCGGCTGGATGAGATCCAGGTGCGAGCCGGTCATGGTGGTGAAACCAGCCACCAGCATGCGAGGCCCTTCGACGATCCCGGCGTTGATCGCGTCACGCACCGCGCACAGCTCGTTGACCAGAAGACCGTAGGGCCCGTTCATGCCAAGGTCGCGCAGCGTGGTGAATCCCATGTCGAAGCAGTTCTGGGCATGGAAGAGGGCGTACATCTGCTGCAGGTGCGGCATGATCTCGAACTGCGCGACCCGGTGGTTGTGGAAGGTCATGCAGTTGTACATCGCCGTGTGGATGTGGAGATCCATCATGCCCGGCATCAGCGTGCTGTTGCCGCAATCGATGACGGTGGCGCGCGGCGGGATCCTCACGCTGGCTTTGGTTCCGACGCGCTTGATGCGGCGCCCGTTCAGCTCGATGACGGGATCCTTGACCGGCTTCTTGCCCGTGCCGTCGATCAATGTTCCCCCCTTGATGAACTGCTGGGGACCTTTTTCTTCCGGACGGGTGATCTCCATCTGCTGCTGGCCTCCTCGTATTGATTCAAGGTTTCGATTAACGGAAATTCTTCGCCACCGCCAGGAACCGCTCGTAGGCCTGCGGATCAAAACCGCGGCGGAGAGGCTCGACCCCGGCATCGTAGCGCAGCGCTTCCAGGGTGCGCTCGATATCCGCGCGCGCAATGTCGCGCGTGATGAACACGAGGCGAGAGCGGCGCTCCGCATCGGGCCATTCATTGAGGGCGACCGGCTCGTCGATCAGCGTCTGCACCGCCTGCACGGCAACCGGCCGTCCCGCGACGTTGAGCAGGGCTTTCATGCGCAGGAGGTTCGCTCCGCGCAGCGAGGCGAGAAGATGCAGCCACGCAACGACGCCCGCTTCCGTCACGGGTTGATCGACGTAGAGCGCGAAGGCCTGGACACCTTGATCGTGCTTTACGCGCCCGCGCCTCATGAGGCGCGCGTTTCCTCTCCCGGCCGCAGAATAAGATGCGTGCCCGAGCCAGCCGGCCACCGCCTTGCCATCTCCACGCTGAAGCGTTGCGCCGAAGAGCTCGCCCGGATCGATCCGCCCACGCACAATCCGGTAGCGCCGGGCGGCAGGATTGAGCCCCGACAGCCGGCGCTCGAGCTCGGTGAGCGCTTCGTCCGCCACGATGTCGCATTTTGTGATGAGGATGCGGTCCGCCAGCGCGGCCTGCTTGACCGCCTCGCGATGCTCATCGAGCTGCGCCGCTCCGTGGACCGCATCGACGAGCGTGACCAACCCGTCCATGCGATAGCGCGGCCCGACATCCGGATCCGTGATCAGCGTCTGCAGCACTGGAACCGGGTCAGCCAGTCCCGTAGTCTCGATAAGAACCCGGTCGAATGGCGGCGTCTCCCCACGGTCCCGTTTGCCCGCAAGGTCGTCGAGCGTGCCGACGAGATCGCCCCTCACCGCGCAGCAGATGCATCCGTTCGCGAGCAGGACCATGTTCTCGCTCGGGGCCGCGACCAGGAGATGATCGAGCGCGATCTCGCCGAACTCGTTGATGATGACCGCGGTATTCGCGAGCGCCGGGTCGCGCAGCAGATGGTTGAGCAGCGTCGTCTTCCCGCTGCCAAGGTATCCGGTAATGATCGAAACCGGCGGCCGCTCGGTCGCCGACGCTGTTCGGGTCGTCATGAGTTATCCGGGGAGCGCGAGCATGCGCGACGCGAAAGCGCACGCCGGGGCGCCGTCCGGGAATCCCTGATTCTGCTCCGCGGTCTCTTGGCGCTTTTGCGCCTCTTGCTGTGATTCAGGATCCTACGCAGCGAGCGCCTGCCGCTCCAGGTCGGCGCTGTAGCGTCCGTTGCATGCCAGGCTGTTCATCCGCGCCCGGTGCAGCAGCGCCCCCTGCGCAGCCGCGAGGTTGGCGCTCGAGCCCTTCCACGCCTTGAGCGCCGGATGCTGGAGCGCCCGGCCGTAGGAGAAGGAGAGCGGCCACGGCAGCTCGCCCTTGTAGTTCTTGTTCATCGCGTTGAGATGATCGGTCGCGAGCTCGTCGCTCTGGCCGCCCGAGAGAAACACGATGCCCGACACCGCGGCCGGAACGGAGCGCTTGAGAACGCGCACCGTGCGCTCGGCCACTTCCTCGACTCCCGCCTGCTCCGGGCAGTCCTTGCCCGAAATCACCATCGAGGGCTTGAGGATGGAATGCTCGAGCGTCACGCGGTTGACGTAGAGCGCCTCGTAAACGGCGTTTAACGTCCATTCCGTCACTTCCTCGCAACGGTGGATGATGTGGTTGCCGTCCATCAGGACTTCCGGCTCCACGATCGGCACGAGCCCCGCCTCCTGGCAGATGGCCGCATAGCGGCCCAGCGCATGCGCATTCGCCGCGATGCAGGTCGAGGTCGGCATCTCGGCGCCGATTTCGATCACCGCGCGCCACTTCGCGAACTTGGCACCGAGCTTCACGTACTCGGCGCAGCGCTTGGCGAGATTGTCGAGCCCCTCGGTTACTTTCTCTCCCGGGCACAGGGCGAGGTTCTTCGCACCGGTATCGACCTTGATGCCGGGCAGGATCCCGGCTTTGTTCAGCACCTCGACGAACGATGCGCCGTCAGCGGATTTCTGGCGAATCGTCTCGTCGTAGAGAATGACGCCGCTGATGTACTGGCCCAAGCCCTTTGTCGTGAACAGCATGTCGCGGTAAGCGCGCCGGTTCTCCTCCGTGCTCTGGACCTTGATGCCCGCAAACCGCTTCTCAATGGTCCCCGTGGATTCATCGGCGGCGAGTATGCCTTTCCCCCCCGCCACCATGGCGCGGGCGACGGCTTCCAAAGGATGAATAGCCATGTGACTTCCTCCAACTGCGTGAATGGTGAATCGTGAGTGGTGACTGGACTGAATCCGCACCTGTATTTTAACGCCTTCCCCGGACCGCCCACCAGCCGCCGCGCGCTACGCTCGGCGATGTTCCCCTTTTTGCGATTTTGGTCTCGGCCGCTTCGCTTAACCTGATTCCTCAGGTTAGCCTCGCCCAGATCGCTCCCTCGGCGAGCACGCGCTACGCTCGTCGGTGCTCGCCAACACGAACGATCTTCATGGTATTGGTGCCGCCGGCCTTGCCGTAAGGCTCGCCGATCGTCAGCACGATGTAATCGCCGTTCTGCACCGCGCCGCGCTTGAGAAGCTCGTCCTCCGCCATGTGCAATGCCCTCTCCGGGTCCCGCGCGCCCTTGAACTTGATCGGATGGACCCCCCGGAAGAGCGTCACGCGGCGCCTCGTCTCCACCACGGAGCTCATCGCGTAGATCGGCACGATCGTCGACATTCTCGACATCAGCAGGACCGTGTTCCCGCTCTGGGTCATGGCCGAGACGGCCTTGATGTCGAGATTGTTGCTGGTGAAGACCGTCGCCCGCGCGATCGCTTCCTCGGCACTCGCCGGACGCTGGTTGCGGCGGCGGTCGCTGGCGGGCTCGTCCTCCTTCTCCGCTTCGACGCAAACGCGCGCCATCGCGGCGACCGTTTCCACCGGAAACTGCCCGGTCGCGGTCTCCGCCGACAGCATCACCGCGTCGGTGCCGTCGAGCACCGCGTTCGCCACGTCGGACACCTCCGCGCGCGTGGGAATCGGGTTGCTGATCATCGATTCCATCATCTGCGTCGCGGTGATCGTCAGCCGGTTTCGCTCGCGCGCGAGGCGGATCATCCGCTTCTGCAGCGCCGGCACGACCGCATCGCCGACTTCGACCGCGAGGTCCCCGCGGGCCACCATGACGCAGTCGGCCGCATCGAGAATGTCCTCGAGCGCGGTGATCGCTTCCGCGCGCTCGATCTTCGCGACCATCAGCGCGTGGCCGCCCGCCTTGCGCATGAGATCCCGCGCCCAGCGGATGTCGGCGCCCGAGCGCGGGAACGACACCCCCAGAAAATCTGCGTTCAACTGCGCTGCGAGCCGGATGTCGCGGCGGTCCTTCTCGGTCAGCGCCGGCGCCGTGAGCCCGCCGCCCTTGCGGTTGATGCCCTTGTTGTTGGAGAGAACGCCGCCCTGCTCCACCACGCAATGGATGCGCGGGCCGCGAACGGAGGAAACGCCCAGCACGATGCGCCCGTCGTCGAGCAGCAGGGTGTCGCCCGGACGGACGTCGTTGGGCAAATTGCGGTAGTCCAGGCCCACGCAGTGCTGGTCACCGGGGCCGCCGTCGGCATCGAGGATGAACTTGGCGCCCGGTTTGAGGTTCACCTTGCCCTCGCGAAAACGGCCGATGCGGATCTTCGGCCCCTGCAGGTCGACCAAGACGCCGACCGCGCGACCCGCACGCCGCGCAAGCGAGCGCACCAGCTCCACGTTTCTGCGATGCTCGGCCGGCGCGCCATGGGAGAAATTGATGCGCACCACGTCGAGGCCGGCATCGATCATGCGCGCGAGCGTCTTCTTGTCGCTCGAAGCGGGGCCGAGGGTCGCGACGATCTTGGTGCGGCGCTGCATGACGGGCCGAGTGTAGTCGGGGGAAATTACAAACTCAATCGCTGGATCGGCTCACCGCTGCCGCGCTCTTTGTTCGAGGACCTCGATCGCCGGGAGCGTCTTGCCCTCGAGGAACTCGAGGAACGCCCCGCCGCCGGTTGAAATGTAGGAGATCTTGTCCGAGACGCCGTACTTCGCGATCGCAGCCAGGGTGTCCCCGCCGCCGGCGATCGAGAAAGCGTTCGACCGGGCGATGGCCTGCGCGATCGTCCGCGT
>DASPGR010000284.1:0-9201 GCA_035620515.1 Burkholderiales bacterium
GTTTCACGCACATTGGCCCTCAACGCGATCTCGACGGGATAGTTCTTCCCGATGTCCCAGTCCGCGTCCGTGATCTGCACGATGGGCAGGCCGTCGGGCAGGGCGTCGGTCGGGTTGTAGACCGACATGCGGAGCGAATCCCCGCCGAGACTGATCAGCAGATCGTGCGCGGAGAGCGTTTCCCGCACCTTGGGCTGGTTCCTCGGGAGAGCGCCCATGAATGCGCGATGCCCGGATGGAAAATGCGCGGCGTCGGGCACGGTCTGTTGGTACACGGCTGCGCCAAGACTTTCTGCGAGCGCGGTGCATTCTGCCCACGCGTTGTAGCGGGAAACCTCGTTTCCCACGATGATGACCGGCCGTTTAGCCTGCAGCAGCCGGCGCGCGAGGCGCTCGATCGACGCATCTGAAGGACGCGCCGTCGGCTCGATACGCGTCGAGCGCCCGAAGTCGAGCTCCGCCTCGCCGTCGAGGATGTCGCCGGGCAAGCTGATGAAGACCGGGCCGGCCGGGGGCGCCGTCGCCACCTTGGCTGCACGGCGAAGGATGCGAGGCAGATCTTCCACACGCGTCACCTCGATCGCCCATTTCACGAGCGGCTGCGCCATTGCGACGAGCGGCCCGAAGAGGAGCGGCTCCATCAGGCCGTGCCCCTGCTCCTGCTGGCCCGCCGTGAGAATGATCGGTGAATTGCAGAAGCGCGCGCTGTAAAGGGCGCCCATGGCGTTGCCGAGGCCGGGCGCGACATGCACGTTGCACGCGGTCAGGCGGTTCGACGCGCGCGCGAAGCCGTCCGCCATCGCGACTACGGAGCTCTCCTGCAGTCCCAGCACGAAACGAATGTCATCGCGCCGGCCCACCGCCTCCATGATCGCAAGCTCGGTAGTGCCGGGATTGCCGAAAAGGTGGTCGATGCCCTCGTCGGCGAGGATCGAGAGGAACGCGTCGCGTCCGGATGCCCGGCGCCTCATGCTCGCTACTTCGCGACGTAGCCCTGGTAGTGCGGGTCGTACATCCGCTGCTGGACGTGCGCGGCGATATCGCCCGGCACCTCTCCCGTGGCGAGATTGTGCTGATAGGCGACCCGCGCAACGGCGGCGGCGATATTCCCCGAGACCTCGCGGATGCGCGGCAGCGCAGGATAGAGACTGCCTTGCGCAAGGTCGGTCTCGGTCACGTCGTGCGCGAGCGTATGCGCCGCTGACATGAACATCTCGTCGGTGATGCGCTTTGCGCCGCTCGCAATCGCGCCGAGCCCGACGCCGGGAAATATGTAGGAATTGTTGCCCTGTCGCGGCACGAACCTCCGCCCTTCCAGGCTCACCGGGTCGAACGGGCTGCCGCAGGCAAAGAGCGCGCGCCCTCCGGTGTGGCGGTACGCCTCCTCGGCAGTACATTCGGATTTCGACGTCGGATTGGAAAGCGCGAATATGATGGGTCGCTGATTGAGGCGCGCCATCTCCTCGAGCACTGCACGCGTGAAGGTGCCGCCGACCGCCGCAACGCCGATGATCGCGGTGGGCTTGAGCGCCCTGATCGCGGAAAGAAACTCCGCCACCGGCGCGTGCTCATGCGCGTAGGGCAGCTTGTGCTCGGCGAGATCGGTCCGGCCCTTGACCACGAGCCCGCGGGAATCCACGAGCCAGCAGCGCCGGCGCGCGTCCTCCTCCTTCAGGCCCTGCGATACCATGGCCGAGACCACGAGATCGGCGATGCCGGTGGCCGCCTCGCCCGCACCCAGGAAGAGAATCTTCTGGTCGGTCAGCTTGCCGCCGGTCACGCGCAGCGCGGAGAAAATGCCGGCGAGCGCCACCGCAGCGGTGCCCTGGATGTCGTCGTTGAACGTGGGAATGCGGCCGCGGTACTTCTGCAGCAGCCGGAATGCATTGTGATTCGCAAAGTCCTCGAACTGGATCACCACGCCGGGAAAGACGCTCTGCGCCGCGGCGATGAACTCCTCCACCAGTTCATCGTAGGGCGCGCCGCGCAAACGGCGTTCCTTCACGCCGATGTAGAACTCGTCGTCGAGCAACTCCATGTTGTTGGTGCCCACGTCGAGAATGACGGGCAGGCAGGCGTTGGGATGCACGCCCGCGCACGCGACATAGAGGGAGAGCTTGCCCACCGGAATGCCCATGCCGTTGGCGCCGAGATCGCCCAGCCCGAGAATGCGCTCACCGTCGGTGACGACGATGATCCGGGCCTGGTACGGCCAGTTGTTGAGCACGCTTTCGATGCGGCCGCGGTCGTGACTGGAGATGAATAGCCCGCGCGGGCGCTGGTAGATGTGCCCGAAGCGCTGGCAGGCGAGACCCACGGTGGGGGTGTAGATGAGCGGCTGCATCTCGTCGATGTTGTCGCAGACGACGCGGAAGAAGAGCGCTTCGTTCCGGTCGTGGAGCGCGTTCAGCGCAACGAACTTCTCGAGATCGTTCGGCAGCGCGCGCAGGTTTTCGAGGATGCGTGCAGCCTGCTGCTCCTGGGTCAGCACGACCGACGGCAGGAGCCCGCGCAGCCCGAGCGCGTCCCGCTCTTCCTCGGTAAAGGCGGTTCCCTTGTTGAGCGTCGGGTCGCGCAGCAGCGAGACTCCGCGCCGCCGCTCCGAGGCGACGGGCGTCGCCTGTTTGCTTCTCTCCGCCATCGTTACGCTTCTCCTCCGCTCGCGGGGCAGGTACAAGCCTCGAACCGATTTTCCTACGTGGCCGGCGGGACTCCTTGATTCAGATCAAATCCCGCCGCCAATCAGGAGCCCATGGCGCGGGCAGGGGCGAAGGCGCGCTTGAGAAACCCTGTAAAGATCGCGGCGATCTCGCCGTCCTTCTTCTGCCATTCTTCCGGCGGCACAAGGTCCACGTCCTCGTCGTGGTCGAAAAGCTCATGGAGCGCGCAATTGGGCAACAGTCGCGCGAGATTCCGGCCAGTCCTGATGTCATGGGTGCGGTCATTTCCCGGGATCACGCAGGCGGGGACCCGTATCGACCTGAGCTCGGCTTCGGAGGCGCCGATGATCGGCAGGTCGGCGCCCTGGAGAAAATACTCACGCCAGCGCGCCATGGCCTCGACGAAGCGCTTCGGGTCCATCTTCAGCAGGTACTCGCCATTGGCCGGGCGGGCCGCGATGCGCTCCTGCCAGTGCTCGGTCGCGCACACCGCGGCCATACCGCCAGCCTGCGCGGCCTCGATGTACTGCGTGTAGTACTGTCGCGCCAGCCGCTCCGCAGCGAAGCGCCCGCCGGTGATGCGCCAGAGAAGCAGCGCTTCGACGAGCTTCGGGTAGCGCAGGGCGAACAGGATCGCCAGCCGGCAGCCCGACGAGCCGCCTCCGATGATGACGGGGAGCGCGCCGAGCTGCCCCAGCAGCTCATGCAGATCGTCGGCCCACATCTCGTTCTCGGGGTCCTTGTGTCCGATCGTGACCTCGGACGCGCCGCAATTTCGGCGGTCGTGAATCACGACGCGATAGCCGGCATCTGCCATGCGCTGGGCGAGCGGCTTCACGCCCTGAAGCGGGCGCCTGCCGCCGGGGGAGAGCGCCATCCATGGACCCTTGTTCCCGAGCACCTCATAATTGATCCGCGCGTCTCGTACTGTTGCTTCAGGCATTGCTCTTCTCCCTGTTGTTTGCCGGCGACTTGCCGCGCCTTACGAACAAAATCAGCCGCGCCCGACGAACGGCATCTTGGTCGCCATGATCGTCATGAACTGCACGTTCACGTCGAGCGGGAGGTTGGCCATGAAGAGCACGGCATTTCCGACGTGGACGACGTCCATGCGCGGCTCGGTTGCGACCGTGCCGTTTGCCTGCATGACGCCCTTGGCCATGCGCTCCGTGAGCGGCGTGACGGCATTGCCGATATCGATCTGCCCGCACGCGATATCGTACTTGCGGCCATCGAGCGAGATGGTCCGGGTGATTCCCGTCACCCCGTGCTTGGTTGCCGTGTAGGCGATGGAGTTGGGACGCGGCGCATGGGCGGAAATCGATCCGTTGTTGATGATGCGCCCGCCGCGGGGATTCTGGTCCTTCATGATGCGGAAGGCTTCCTGGGCGCAGTAGAACATGCCGTTGAAATTGACATCGACGACGCCTTGCCACTGCTCGAGCGTGAGGTCCTCGAGGGGCGCGGTCGCGCCGCCGCCCGCGTTGTTGAACAGCACGTCGAGGCGGCCGAATTCCTTCCTGACGGCGGCGAACAGTGCCCGCACCGCGTCGGGCTTGCCGACGTCGGTGGGCACCACGAGCGCGTTCTTGCCTGCCGCGCCCGCTTCGGAGACGGTCTGCTCGAGCATCTCCTTGCGGCGTCCGGCGAGCGCGACGCGGTAGCCGTCCTTGAGGAACGCGAGCGCGACGGCACGCCCGATGCCGCTGCCCGCTCCGGTCACGACTGCACATCTGTTCGGTGCTGCCATCTGGCTTCCTCCATTGGCGATTGATGCGTGGCGGGCGATGAGGCGTGAATGGTAACGCACGCGCTGCCCCGCATGCGAGCCGCGTAGAATGTGGCGCGAGGGCAGGCTCCAGAACAAGGAGGCGTTTCGTGACGGCAGTTGGCGTAATCGGTGCGGGACTGATGGGCACGGCGTGCATTGAGCGCCTGAGGAAAGCGGGCTTCGATGTGGTGGCCCATGATGTGGACGAGGCGAAGCGCGCCGCGGTCGCGAAACTCGGCGCGCGCGCCGCGGCGTCCGTAGGCGACGTTGCGGTGCAATGCGAGTTCATCGTGCTGTGCGTCTTTACGACCGAGCAGGCCGAGGAAGTCGTCGAGGGCAAAGGCGGGATTGCGGAGACCGCCGTCAAGACGCCGCGCGTCGTTATCTGCACGAGCACGTGCGATCCCGACCGTCTTGCGGCGCTCGCGCCGCGGGTCGAGCCGCGCGGCGTGCGCTTCCTCGAGGTCCCGATCTCGGGCACCAGCCGTCAGGTGGCCGGGGGTGACGGCGTCGGGCTGATCGGTGGCGACCGCGCCGTGATGGAGAAAGCCTCGCCGGTGCTCGATGCGATCTGCCCGCGCCGCTTTCACGTGGGCGCGGTGGGCAACGGCTCGCGCACCAAGCTTGCCGTCAATCTCATCCTCGGCTTGAACCGCGCGGCAATGGCGGAAGGCTTCGCCTTCGCTGAGCGCCTGGGCCTCGACACTGCGTCGTTCCTGGAGGTGGCCAAGGCCTCGGCCTGTCATTCCCAGGTGATGGACGTGAAAGGCCACATGATGGCGCGCCGCGAGTTCGACAAGGTGCAGGGCCGCGTCGACCAGACGCTGAAGGACTTCAGGCTGATGCTCGACCAGGGGCGGAAGTCCGGCCAGGCGTTGCCCTTCGCCAAGGTCTACGTGCAAATGCTCGAGGACTGCGTGAAGCACGGCGAGGCCGCCTGGGACAACGCCGCCATTCTCGAAGCCGTGCGGCGCTGCCGCCTGGCGTAGGCGCGGCGTTTCACCGCAGCGCTTATTCGACCCTGACGTTCGCTTCGCGAATGATCTTCGCCCAGCGCGCCCTGTCGTCCCGGACGAACTTCACGAACTCCGCGCGCGATGCGCTGCCGCCCGGCTCGATGCCGACCAGGTTCTGGCGCTTCTTCGCGGCGGGCGCGAGCATCGCCTTGTTGATTTCGACAAACAGCCGATCGGCGATCGCTGGCGGCGTGCCCGCCGGCGCGAACATCCCGTTCCAGTTGCTCGCCCCGAAACCGGGAATGGCCTCGCTGATCGCGGGCAGCTCGGGCAGCAGGGGCTGGCGCTTGAGCGTGGTCACCGCGATGGCGCGAAGCCTCCCGCCGCGCACGTGCGGCACGGCGGTGACGTAGGTCGCGAACATGAGCTGGATGTCACCCGAGACCATGTCGATCAACGCCGGCCCGCCCCCCTTGTACGGCACGTGCGTCATGCGCAGGCCGGTCTCGCGCTGGAAAAACTCGCCGACCAGGTGGTCGAACTGCCCGGGACCGGAGCTGCCGAAGCGCACGTCTGCTCCGCTCTTGCGTGCCCAGTCGATGAATTGTTTGGGGTTACCGGCGCCGCTGCCGGGATGGATGACCATCACGTTGATGATTTCCGCGACGCGGGTCAGCGGCACAAACCCGCGTTCGACGTCGTACGGAAGCTTCCGGTAGAGCGACGGGCTGATCGCGAGTGGACCCACGCCGCCCACGAGGAGGGTGTGGCCGTCGGGCGTCGCCTTTGCCAGCATCTCGGTCGCGAGCCGGCCCGCGGCCCCGGGCCGGTTGTCGATCACCATCGGCTGACCCATCTGCACGGCGAGCTGCTCCCCGAGCGAGCGGCCGATGGTGTCGGCGGCGCCGGCCGCGGGAAACGGGATCAGGATGCGGATGGGGCGGGCGGGGTAATTTCCCTGCGCGAACGCCGGCGACCATCCCGCGGCCGCCGATATCGCGAGAATGACGGCACTCCAGAAACGTTTCTTCATCGTGATTTCCTCCCGTTATGTCCGGGCGTCTGCCCAGGGGTGCAGCACGATCTTGTGCGCCTCCACGTCGCGAGACTCGAGGAGCTTGAGGGCGTCCTCGGCCTGCGCGAGCGGGAAGCGGTGGCTGATATAGAGATCCGGATTGATCTTGCCGCCGGCGATGAGCTCCAGGCACGGCGCAAAGGCGCGGAAATTCCCGCGCGAGAAATTGAGGTCGATCTCGCGGTCCTTGAGATAGGCGATCGGGATCGTCGCCTTGTTCTCGGGAAAAGTCCCGACCACCGTGATCTGGCCGCCGCGCTTGACCATGCGCACGGCGTCCGCGACGGTGCGCTCCTGGAAGCCGCCGACGCACTCGATGACGCGATCGAACCCGCGCCCGCCGGTGGCGGCGAGCGCGCATTCCCGAAGGTCCCCGTCGCTGGCGTTCCACGCATGGGGAACACCCAGCTTGAGCGCCAGCGCCAGGCGGTATTGCAGAAGGTCGAGAATGGTGATCTCCGCTCCCATCGAGCGCGCGATAAGCGCTGCGCCGAGCCCCACCGGACCCGCGCCAATGACGGCGATCCGCTCCCCGGGCCCGGGTTTCACCCGGTCCGCGACCGCGTGATAACTGATGCCGAGCACCTGCACGGCTGAGGCCTGGTCGAAGGTTACATTGTCGGGAAGGGGATAGAGGTTGAATTCCGGCACCCGCGCGTACTCCGCGTACGCGCCATCGCAGTCAAAGCCCATCGTCCTCAGCGTCTCGCAGATGTTCGAGCGCCCGTCGCGGCACGGTCCGCAGGTTCCGCAGGGCAGATCGATATCGCAACACACGCGTTGTCCCGCCCGGAATGCCGATTCCCTTCCGGCGGCAACGATCTCGCCGGAGAACTCATGACCGAGCACGCGCGGGAGACTCAGCCGCGGGTGCTTGCCGTGGTAGGCATGCAGGTCCGATCCGCAGATCGAGCAGGCGCGCACCTTGACCACCACCTCGCCCGGTCCCGGCGCGGGATCAGGCACCGCCTCCCGGCGCAGATCCCCGCCGGCGTGAAGCACCATCGCTTTCATTGGATATTTCTTCCGGAATCGGGGCTCTCTTTATAGCCCCGCCGCGGCGACGAATCAACGGCGGCGATCGAGTTCCCGGCCGAGCGCCGTACTGTGGACCCGGCCGATCGCGTCAACCCGGGCGGCCGTCGGCGCGCGCACGGGTGAGAATGGGCCAGTAAGCCAGGGTGAAGATGGCGAATGCCAGGGACCACACCACGCCCGAAGCGATGCTGGCCGCAAGGAAGAGGGCGGGCGACGCGATCGGCACCAGCGCGCGCGCCGCGGCCGCGAACTGTATCAGCACGTACGACGCCGTTTCGGCGCGGCCGGCGGCGAGCGGCCGGCCGGTGTGGCCCAGCGCGGAGCGCGTCATCATGCCGAGCGTCATGCCGCCAATGGCGCCGATTGTGAGCGCGTGCGTCGCCAGGCCCGGAACGATCCAGCCGAATCCGGCGCCGGCCCGCAACGCAAGGTGCACGACGATCCACGCGTAGGACGCGTGCAGTATCCAGAGCAGCGGATCGCGGCGCGTGCTGAGCGGCGACCAGAGAACGAGCCGGGCGGCGTGGGCCAGGGCGCCGGCGCCTGCGATCACGGCGGCGAGGCGCGCGTGCCCGTAGAGATCGGCAGCGAGCAGCGCAACGACGGTGCCCAGCGCCGCGACCTCAACGGCGGCGATCCGGCGCGCGCCGGCGCCAGGCACCGCATTGTTGGTGAACATCGGCACGACCCGGCCGGCGATGATCGCGATGATGAGGAGAACGACGTCGAGACCGACCGTGAGCGCGAGTCCGGGAAGGAACGGAGCGGTTCCGAGCAGCGCGGCATAAAAGGCGAGATTGGCTGCGCCCAGAGCCAGCACGAGAAACACGAAGAGGACGTTGCGGTAGTTTCCGGCGGCCACGAGCGGCCCTCCGATTCCGATTGCTACCGCGAGCGCGAAAAGCATGTCGGGGACGATCGCCCACTCGCGCCATGGCGTGAGCGCAAGCATGCGCGCGCAAAGCCACAGGCTCGCGATCAGGGCCAGCGCCGCCCCGGCAGGCGTTGGTCTCTGCGTCCAGTTTCGAACCGCGGTAAAAAGAAACCCGGCGATTACAGCGAAAGCGTAGCCGAAGAGCATCTCGTGCGCATGCCAGTGCGATTCCTGCAGGAGGTTTGCGGAGGACACGCGTCCGGATAGCTGCGCGGCCCAGAGGCCGATGCTGAGCGTTGCGAATACCCCCGCCAGCAGATAGAACGGCCGAAACCCCAGCGCCAGCGCGGCAAAGCGCGCGGGGTTCGGTGGCGGCATGGAGTTCGGCGGCGACACGACGGGAACGTTCATGACCGGCGGCTCGAGAGCCCCTCGATGCTCATGAGGCGTCGTTGGCCGCCGGAACGGCAACTTTGAGCGAAGCACCGAGCATCTCGCGCATTCGCTGCCAGTGTGAGCCTTCCCAATATATTCTCCGGCACCCGGGGCATCGCACGAATGTCTCGTAGCGTTCCGCGATGCGCGGCGGCACGTGCCCGAGGGCGGCCTCGCGCTCAAGCGTTTCAAGGGGAAGGTTGCAATGCAGGCACAGGGTGAAGGGCTTCATACGCGCGGCGAGTCCGAAACGCGTCGCGACTTCCCGCAGCTGCGCCTCGGGCTTGCGTGCGTGCACGAAGCAGCCGCGCGCGATCTCCCGGCACTTGAGCAGCTCGCGGTCGCGCGTGAGAACGGTTCGCCGCTCGCGCGCGGCGAGACGGAGAATGTCG
>DASPGR010000285.1:0-2591 GCA_035620515.1 Burkholderiales bacterium
CAGTATCCAGATCGTGACATCAGGCACCCGTACCCGCGTCATTCTCAACCTCGACCGGCCATTCGCCTTCGATACCGTGCTCCGGGGCACGATACTGATGATCACGCTGCGGCGGCAGAACTGGGGCATCGCGCGGGCCGCGGGGAAATGGACGGATGAGACTGACTTCACCGCTCCCCGCCATGGATTGCGCGAAGTCGGATTCGAGCGGAGCGACTCCGGTGAAGGCAGGATTTTCGTTGACGTTTCGGATGCGAGCGTGCCCGTCGAGATTCGCCGGGAGGCGAATACCGTCGTCGTGGATCTTTTCGACACTCAAATCCCGAAATCACTGCTGCTGCGGCTCGACGCGCGGGACTTCGGGACGCAGATCTGGACGATCGACACCTATCCGGTGGGCGGGCACGCGCGCATCGCGGTTGAGCTCGCTGGCGCGACGGACGTCTCAGTCTTTCAGTTCAACCGCCGGCTCATCCTCACGCCGCACCTGGAAGCCGCAACAAGATAGATTCCGCTCCTGCCCGAGGGCGAGCCAGAATCCTCCCCTCCTTCCGGCGCATTCTCGAGCACCTGGGATGGTGGGCGCCGCTCGCCGTTGAGCAAAGTCCGCCGCTTGGTCCCGCGAGTTGGCCCCGGCATGCCAGCCCGCCACTGAACTATCACCTGGTTCCCGACATCGCCTGACTTGCCGTACCGAATCGACCCCCTCGAAACAGCAGGGGTGCGGGATGACGCTTGCCTGGCTCTCGCGGTTGAATTAGATTCATCGGTAATTGACGGCTAGTCCCGTGCGGATGAGCGGATTTTTCGGGGGGAAGAGGCGGGGGGGACGTAAGGCCAACGATGCGCATTGCGCCACCTCTTGCGCATCGGCTCGCGGTGCCTCGGCTCGGCGAGGTGGGATCGCGCCGCGATTGAATTTTCTGTCGCTTGGATGGGGTCCCTGGACAGCTTTTGACGCCCTTGTTGACCATGCAAGTGGCCCGCGGTGGCGTTCGTGTATTCGCTGGATCGAGGGGGCCACAATGCGGCTGCAAACTATCGGTCTTCTCGTCGCCCTCGCCTTCGGCCTGCTCGCGGCGCCCCTCGCCGCCCGCGCGCAGACGCCGGAGACGCTCCCGCGGATAGGGTTCCTCGGAAACTCCACGGCTGCCCTCGAGGCCAATCTCATCGGGCCGTTCCAAGAGGGGTTGCGTGACCTCGGCTACGTCGAGGGCAAAAACGTCCTGATCGAGTACCGATGGGCGGAAGGAAAGTATGAGCGCTTTCCGGCCCTCATCGGCGAGTTGCTCGCCCAGAAGATCGAGGTGATCGTGACCGCCGGGACACCGGCCACCCTCGCCGTGAAGAAGGCGAGCACGTCGGTCCCCCTCGTCATGATTGCCGTCGGCGATCCTGTTGGTACGGGGATCGTCGCAAGCCTCGCGCGGCCTGGTGGAAACATCACCGGCTTGACCTCGATCTCGCCGGAACTGGACGGGAAGCGGTTGCAGCTGCTCAGGGAGGTGGTCCCCGAAATCTCGTACATCGCCGTGCTGTGGAACTCGTCCAGCCCGTTGCAGGTTGTCGCCGAACGGGCGACCCGGGCCGCCGCCCAGGTGCTGCAAATAAAGGTACTGTCCTTGGGGGTGCGGACAAAAGAAGAAATCGAGGACGCATTCGCCCAAATCATCAGGGAGCGCCCAGGCGCGCTCCTCGTGCTGGCGGATCGGCTGTTCCTGCACCACCGCGCGCGCATCATGGACTTTGCCACCCAACACCGCCTCCCAGGGGTGCACGCGTACCGGGAATTGGTCGAGGCAGGCGGTTTGATGTCCTTTGGGCCAAGCTACGCGGGCATGCACAAGCGCGCCGCCTACTATGTGGACAAGATTCTCAAGGGGGCCAAGCCCGCCGACCTGCCGGTGGAGCAGCCAACGAGGTTCGAGCTGGTCGTGAACCTCAAGACGGCCAAGGCCCTCGGCCTCACGATCCCGCCGACGATCCTTTTCCGGGCGGACAAGCTGATCGAATGACCGACCGGCGCGAGTTCATCACTGCTCCTGTACGGCGAGTGGGTCGAGGAGAACGTTTTCGCGCCCGTGCTTCAGCGGCAGCACGTCTTCATCCTGCCGCGGCTGCTTCGTAAAGTTTTCGCACGGCGCCGCAGGTGGCTGGGGGATCTCTGCCGTTTCACAGAGCGGCTGCTCTCGCGGGCGTACGCCGCGGCGCTGCCGCGAAATGGACGACCGAGTTCGCGCCGGGAATCGCGAAGCTTGCTTCCGCCGTTACTTCAGTCTCCAGACGCCATCCTGCTCCGTAACCCGGCTATCGCGCGCGAGCTTGATCAGGTGCGCGTGGAGCGAGCGGCGCGCGACGGGGTGCACGCGCTGGGGCACGTCGTCGTACACGAACGGCAGCAGCTCGTCGAGGGTGGCGGGGTTCATCGCGCCAAATGCATCGACTACCTTCTGCTCGCGCTTCATGCGGTGCGCGATCAGTCGCCGCACCTCCTCGTGCGGCCGCTCGATCACGTGGCCGTGCCCCGGCGCGATTGCGGCGAGATCGAGCGTGAGCAGCCGCTCGAGAGATTCGAGGTAGGTCGCCATCTC
>DASPGR010000286.1:0-4159 GCA_035620515.1 Burkholderiales bacterium
GCGTCGCGCACAGCGTCTGCAAACAGGTTGGCCGACAGCACGATGCCCAGCATGAAGAAGAAGGCCGCCGCGAGGAGCCACCACACCATGGGGTCCCGGGCCATCTCGAGGCGCGCGCTGTTGATCATGCCCCCGAAGCTCGTCATGGACGGATCGACGCCGATGCCGATATAGGCCAGCACAGCCTCCGCGAGCACCAGCCCGCTGAAATCGAGCACGGCCACGATCAGCACGATGTGCATGACGTTCGGCACGATATGCCGGAGGATGATCCTGAAGCTCGACACGCCGAACGCGCGCGCAGCCTGGATGTATTCCATCTCCCTCAGCTTCAACGATTCGCCGCGCAGCAGCCGGCAAAGCCCCACCCAGCCCATCACGCCCAGAATGACGCACAGCCACAGCAGGCGGAAGTCGGCGCGCTGGGTCGTGGTCTCGAACTGCGCCGCGTGCGTCTCGATATAGACGTGCATCATCAGCACGGCGGCCGCGATGAGGAGCACGCCCGGGATGGAGGAAAGCGTGGTGTAGAAGTACTGGATCGCATCGTCCACAGCGCCGCGGAAATACCCCGCCATGGTCCCGAGGGCGAGCGCGAAAGGAAGCATGATGAGCGTCGCGAGCGTGCCGATGACAAGACCCGTCCTGATGCTCTTCAGCGCGAGATAGAGAACATCCTGGCCGATCTTGTCGGTCCCGAAGACGTGGTAGCTCGCGGCCAGCACAACGATAGGGCCGGCGATGAGCAGCATGCATGCCATCGCGATGAGCACGGCATCCCAGGACATCTCGGTCTCGTTCCGCCATATCGCGCGCCACATTTGACCGACCGTCGTGGCTCGGCGCCTGGCCAGGACAGCGCACAACAATGCCGCGAGGGAAAGCCACACCAGTATCCCCGCCAAGATGCCATACAGGACGCGAAGCAACACGTCGGTTGCCCACTCCGCAGCCGGATCCTGGAGGTGGGCGCCGCCAAATTTGAGCCGGGGAAAGTCCCGCGCCTGCCGGCCGTCCGGCAATTCGATCGTCTCCTTGGCGAAGAGATGGGTGGCGAGCGGTGCGGAATAGGTTTTCTCCTTGTGGATGCGGATCGGGCCGACGAGCTTGTCGAGAACGCTCAACACTTCGACCGCATAGACGCGCCGCCCCTCCTCCTGGTCGTGCAGCGCGAGCCGGAAATGCAGCGAATCGAGGAGCCCGGCCGCAACGAAAAACAGGAGGATGGTGGCCGCCGCCATACCGGTCTTGCTGTGGCCCACCCGCGCCCAGGCCGCACGAAGGTGCTCGTGACGGCGCGCGTACCAGGCAAAGATCCCCACCACGGCGACCAGGAACCAGATCAGGATATCGGTCGCCAGGACCTCGGGCCGGAACGGCATTACTCGAACCTCACCCTGGGATCGACCAGGGTATAGGAGATGTCCGTCAGGATGAGGCCCAGGATGTAGAGCGCCGAGCCCAGGAAGACCATCGACTTGACGATGGCAAAATCCTGCGACTGGATGGCGTCGATCGTATAGCTTCCGAGTCCCGGGATTCCGAAGAAAGCCTCGGTCACGAGACTGCCGACGAATAGCAACGGGATTTTTGATACCACGCTGGTCAGGATCGGGATCATGGCGTTCTGCAGGACGTGCCGGAAAAGCACCCGCATCTGCGAGAGGCCCTTTGCCCGGGCTGTCCTCACGTAATCGCGGTTAATCTCTTCCAGGAAGAGCGCCCGGTAGAATCGTCCGCTCTCTCCGAACCCCGCGATGAGGCCGATGATCACGGGCAATATGAGGAACTTGAAGGCGTTGGGGCCGACGTCGTAGCCGGAGATCGGGACCAGCGCCCAAAGCTTGCCCCCCAGGTACTGCCCGACGATGATGTAGAACATGGCCGATATCGACATCATGATGACGCACAGCACCACGCCCCAGAAATCCAGATAAGTCGCCCGGAGCAACGCCATCAGCAGCGCAAATGTCACGTACGTGAGCAGCCCCACCAGAAAAACCGGCACCGCGATGGCAAGGCTCGGCCACATGCGGGTCTGAATGTCGTAGGCAATATCGCGCCCCTGATCAGAACGCCCGAAGTCCAGCGCGAACAGGCGCACCGATTTGTTGAAGAAGATCGTGTCCGTCAGTTTCCCCGCGCCCGGGGCGCTCTCGTTGTAGACGAGCGGCTTGTCATAGCCGCGGTCTTCCTTCCATTTCTCGATGGCCTCGGGCGTGACGTGCTTGATGCCGAGGTGAACACTCGCCATGTCTTCAGGAGAGTTGACGACGAAGAACAGGAGGAAGGTGATCAGGTTGACCCCGATCAGGATCGGAATGGCGTAGAGCGCGCGCCTGATGATGTACGCGATCACGATTCACGAAGTGGCCGACTGGCGCTCCCGGCGCCGGAAGGCCACGACCGCGGGCACGAGGAAGCCGCCGATGAGGAAAAAGCCGGCGGCCAGCGGCCAGAGCACCGGCTGGTTCCACTCGCGGCGCAGCTGCTCGCGCAGGGGAGGATCGACGCGCAGGTACTTGAGGCCGTTGTTCGCCATCTGGTTGGGCTTGCCGTTGTGCACCCACGCGTGCTGGAGTGAAAAGTTCTTGGGAAAGAAGCTCCACACCCAGGGGGCGTCGCGGCGCGCGATCGCGACCATGCGGTCGATGACGGCCTGCCGCGCGGGGCCGTTGTCCATGTTCTTCATGCGCTCGAAGAGCCGGTCGAATTCCGCATTCGCGTAGTTCGCCGCGTTCTCTCCCGCGGTCTTCATCCTGCTCTGCGCGCCGTGGAGCAGGAACAGGAAATTCTCGGGGTCGGGGTAGTCCGCGCTCCAGCCCAGGAAGAAGATCTGGGTGTTGCCCTTCCGGACCTTTTCCTGGAAGCGGTTCCAGTCGGTGTTGCGCACGGCGAGCTGCACGCCGATTTTCTCGAGCTGCTTCACATACCAGTCGAAGCGCGCCTTGGAATCGGGGCCGCTTCCCGAGACGTCCAGGTTAAGGAGCAGCGGCTCCCCGGTCTTGGCGTTCTGGCCGTCCGGATAGCCGGCCTGCGCGAGGAGGCGCTTCGCGTCCTCGATCGATTTGCGCCGGGGCGCTCCATCCTTCCAGTCGTAGACGTAGGGATTGATGCCCTCTCGTCCGTCGCGATAGCCGAAGATGCCGGGCGGAATCGGGCCCTGTGCGGGAACGCCCCGCCCGTTGCGGAAGATCGAGATGAATTCCTCCTGGTCGACCGCGATCGAGATCGCGAGACGCAGGTTGCGCGCCCGCGCGCTGTAGCCTCCCACGACGGGGTCGAGCATGTTGAAGCCGAGGTAGAACACCGTTGTGCCGACGGACGTTTCGAGCTCGATTCCGCGCTGGCCCATCTCGTCCGAGAGCGTCACCTCGCCCTGCCCGGTGAACTGCACTGCCTGGTCGAAGGTGTCCGAGAAGATCGCGGAGGTATCGTAGTAGCCCTGCAGGAACTTGTTCCAGTAGGGGATCTGCTCCTTCTCGAGGCTCAGCACCACCTTGTCGACGAATGGAAGCGGTTTGCCCGCGTCTTTCAGGAGCCCCGACTGCGCATCGCCGGGCTCGCCTTCTTTCGGATAGACCTCTCCCTCATAGTACGGATTGCGCTCGAGCACCATCTGCCGGTTGGGGTTATTCACAGTGAGCATGTACGGCCCCGTCCCGATCGGGAACCAGTCGAGAGTGATGTTCCGCTCCGCGAGACCCGGCTGCGCGTAGAAGCGGTCCGCCTCCGGCGGGATTGGCGCGAAGAACGGCATCGCAAGCCAGTAGATGAATTGCGGATACTTCCCACGGACCCGGATGCGATACGTGTAGCGGTCGGTCGCCTGCACGCCGGCGATCTCAAACTTCGTCAGGTCGAGGAAGCCGCCCTTCGGCAGCTTCTTGTTCTCTTCCGCGAGCACTGCTGCGAGCTCCTTCAGCCCGATAATGTATTCGCCCATCAACTGCATGATCGGAGAATGCAGGCGCGGATGCGCGAGACGCTTGATCTGGTGCACGTAGTCCTGCGCGACGAGCTCCCTCGTTCCGCGCATCTTGAAGTCCCCAATGGCGTGGATCCCCGAGAGGTCGCGGCGCCTGAGATTGTGGTACACGTAGCGCCCCTCGCCGTCCCTCGCCAGCGCGGGATGAGGCTGGTAACGAATTCCCGGCCG
>DASPGR010000287.1:0-3885 GCA_035620515.1 Burkholderiales bacterium
GACCATAGGACGCGTCGCGACTGTCCTCGCCGTCGTCGCGCTTCTTCCCGGCTGCGCCACGCTGATCGAGTCCGTCGTCGACTCGCAGCTTTCGGACTACTTTCACGATGCGGGCGCGCCGCCGGCAGTCCCGGTCAAGCAAGACCTCGCCACCCTCAAGTTCTCCGAGTACTGGACTGGCATCGTCTTCAACGGCGAGAAGATCGGTTTTTCGCGGCTGGAGGTCAAGTCCGCCGCCGGCGAGCCGGGACACTTCGAGGTCCAGTCCGAGGCATCCTTCGTGTTGCGCTTCCTGGGCATCGAGAAGAAGGTCAACCTGAAGGCACACGATACGGTGGATGCGGATCTCCAGCTCGTCCGGTTTTCATATGACTACGTCCTGGACGACAGCCAGATGAAAGTCACCGGGCGCCGGAGTGACAGCGAGCTCGTCGCGACCATC
The DNA here is from genome assembly GCA_035620515.1 of Burkholderiales bacterium. Lineage (GTDB taxonomy): Bacteria > Pseudomonadota > Gammaproteobacteria > Burkholderiales > SG8-41 > SG8-41. The sequence goes on from DASPGR010000287.1 coordinate 443, forward strand.
GTGACGGGAGGCAAGCCCGTTGAGCAGCGGCTGGAGATCACAGGCAAGCTCTATCCCTCGAGCGTCATCGCGCTCTATCCAGTCATCCACGGGCTTGCGACGGGCCGTGAATACGCCTACCGCGTCTACAGCGGAGAGCTGCAGGCTGTCGCGGAAGTAACACAACGCGTCGAGCGATACGAGGGAAGCCGCCTTTTCAGGGGAAACGCCTTCAAGCTCGAGACCCGCATGAGCGGCCAGCGCGTTCTCACCTGGATTGACGAGCGCGGCCGGCCGGTCTTCGAGCTCGCGGCGAACGGAGTCATGATCTCCGCGCTGGAAGACGCCGATAAGGCAAAGCGCTACGTTGCGCTCGCAGCGCTCAACAAGCAGGAAACACTGATCGATTTCAGCATCGTGCGCCCGGACCAGCCGATTGCGAACCCACGGTCGGTATCCGCGATGAAGATCGCCCTCGCCGGCATGGGAACGCCGATGCCTTCCGACGACTTGCAGCGCTGTGCTCCTGATCGCGCGGAAATTGTCTGCCAGATCAGCCGCAAGCCGGACGGAGGCGGGGCTCCATTGGACGCTTCGCAAACCGCGTCCCGGTATCTCGAGCCGTCCATTACCGTACAAAGCAGGGATCCGGCGATCCGGAAAACAGCGGACGAGATCACCGCAGGGGAAGACTTAGCCCCGGAACGGATCGCGAAGATCGTGCGCTGGATGGACGTCAATGTGGAAAAGGCGCCGCTTGACGTCTTCTCTGCGCTCGACGTTCTTGAAAAGCGCAAAGCGGAATGCCAGGGGCACGCCTACCTCTACACTGCGCTCGCACGCGCATCCGGAATCCCGACCCGGATCGTGAACGGGCTCGCCTACTCGGAGCAGTTCAACGGCTTTCTCTATCACAGCTGGGCGGAAAGCTTCGTCGACGGGCGCTGGGTCGCGGTGGATCCGACTTTCGGTCAGACCGCCGCTGACGCCACGCACATAAAGATGCTCGAGGGGGAAACGCTGGCCGAGCTGCTCCCGCTAATGGATATCGTGGGGAAGGTGAAGATCCGCGTGCTCTCTGTCGAGCACCAGGCGCCGTAACTATAAGGTAAGGCCGCCGCTGACCTCGATTACGGCACCATTGATGTAGCTCGCCTCGTCCGAAGCGAGAAAGGCAAACGTGTTGGCAATTTCCTCGGGCCGGGCAAGGCGCCCGAGCGGCACCCGCTCCTCGAGCGCCTTAAGAACCTTGGCCGGTATCTTGCCGATGATGGGCGTCGAAACAAAGCCTGGGCATACCGCGTTCGCGCGTATTCCCTTGCGCCCCAGCTCGCGCGCCCAGGTCTTCACCATGCCGATGACGCCGAACTTGCTTGCCGCGTAATTGGTCTGGCCGAAATTTCCGTAGATGCCGACGATCGAGGAGGTATTGAGGATTACGCCCGAGTTCTGCTTCAGCATCACGTCGACGACCACCCGGGTGCAGTTGTAGACCCCCTTCAGGTTGATGTCGATCACGGAGTCGAACTGCTCGTCGGTCATGTTCTTGAGGGTGCTGTCCTGAACGATTCCGGCGTTATTGACCAGGCAGTCGATACGCCCGTAGCGCGCCACGACCGCCTCGACCATCCGCGAGATGCTCACCTTGTCGCGAACATCGACCTGGAATCCGGCCGCCTCGCCGCCTTCCGCGACCACCTGACAGGCCGCCTCCTGGGCGAGGTCGGCGTTGATGTCGCACGTGGCTACCTTCGCGCCCTCCCGGCCAAACTTAAGCGCGGTCGCATGCCCGATACCCCTGCCCGCCCCGGTGATAATCGCCACCTTGTCTTGCAGCCTCATTCGTCACCTTTCTGAGGAATGCCACCCAAGTGGTTGCGGCGCACAATCTAGCGGATTTTGGCGCGACGCACAATGACTTGCACAACATCCAAGGTTATGCGCGTGAGATACGTGAACTACGCCATTACTTGGGGCTACGGGACGAAAAGCGGGCAGAAGGATAAAGCTGGAATATAAATTAAGTATTACTCGTATCTTATTGTTTAACTGGTTATATATACTTCAATCCCCACTTTGACGCGATCGAACAAATCCATCACGTCGGAATTGTGCATTCGGATGCAACCAATCGATCCGGGTCGTCCCATTTCCACAGAGTCGGGACTGCCATGAATGTAGATGTAGCGGCGCATCGTATCGACCTTGCCTAGGCGGTTGTAGCCGGGTTCCCGGCCGGAGAGCCAAAGGATGCGCGTCAGGATCCAGTCCCGCCCGGGATGGCGCGCGGCCATCTCCGGCGCATAGATCTCCCCCGTCGGACGGCGCTCGACGAAAACGGTATTGGGCGGCTTCCCGGCGCCGATCTTGGCGCGGACGACATGGCGCCCGCGCGGCGTGCAGTAGCTCCCGTTGAGCTCCCCTGCCCCGTTTTTCGAGGTTGAGACCCGATACCGCTTGATCACCGCACCAGTGTCATCGACGAGATCGAGCGACTGGGACGAGATCCTGATTTCGATTCTAGGCATCGGCGGCCTTGCCGCGGCGGGCCCCGAAGAATGCCCGGAGCAACTCAAGCGAGGCGTCGCGCAGCACGTTTCCTGTGACCCGCGTATGGTGATTGAGGCGCGCCTCGCTGAACAAGTTAACCACGCTGCCGCACGCTCCGGTCTTGGGATCAGGCGCGCCGAACACGAGCCGGTCGATGCGGGCATGCATGATTGCCCCGGCGCACATGACACAGGGCTCCAGCGTCACAAAGAGTTCGCAGCCCGTCAGCCGGTAATTGCCGAGCCGCGCTGCCGCATCGCGCAACGCCACCATCTCAGCATGCGCGCTTGGGTCATGACTCGAGATGGGATGGTTGTAGCCGCGCCCGATCACGGCGCCATCCTTCACCACGACCGCACCTACCGGAACCTCCCCTGTTGCCTGGGCCTCGCGCGCGAGCTCCAGCGCCTGGGCCATGAACTCTTCGTCGTTCATCCTCGGGTAACGACCACGGCTATTCCCATTCGATGGTCGCAGGAGGCTTGCTCGAAATGTCGTATACGACGCGGTTGATACCGCGCACTTCGTTGATGATGCGGTTCGCCACTTTGGATAGCAGCGCGTGAGGGAGCTCCGCCCAATGAGCCGTCATGAAATCCTGGGTCTGCACGGCGCGCAGCGCGATTACGTACTCATAGGTACGCCCGTCGCCCATCACGCCGACCGATCTCACCGGTAGAAAGACCGCAAATGCCTGGGCGGTCTTGTCATACCACCCGGACTCGCGAAGCTCATCGATAAAGATCGCATCGGCGCGCCGCAGCAAGTCGGCGTATTCCCTCCGGACCTCTCCGAGAATCCGGACCCCGAGCCCCGGGCCGGGGAACGGATGGCGGAACACGATCTCATGCGGTAGGCCCAACGCCACGCCCAGTTCGCGCACCTCGTCCTTGAACAGCTCGCGCAGCGGCTCG
>DASPGR010000288.1:0-4274 GCA_035620515.1 Burkholderiales bacterium
AAGGTCCAGAACGTGAACTACCGCGAAGCCTACAACATCGAGGACCTGCGCCGGATCGCTCTCGCGCGGCTGCCGCGCATCGCCTATGACTTCCTCGAGCGCGGGGCGGAAGAGGAAGTCACGCTCGCCGCGAACCGCGCAGCCTTCGAGCGCATACGCTTCCAGCCGCGCACGCTGGTGGACGTCTCGAAGCGATCGCAGAAGAAGACGCTGTGGGGCAGGACCTTCGACGCTCCTTTCGGCGTCGCGCCGACCGGCGCTTCGGGAATGTACTGCTTCGATGCGGATGTAAAAATCGCGCGCGCCGCGCGCCGTTCGAATCTTCCGTGCGTGCTGTCGACGGCTTCCTTTGTGCCGATGGAACGCGTCATCGAGGAGGCGGGCGGAACGCTCTGGTTCCAGCTCTACATGTCGAAGGATCTCGAGACCGCCGAGCGCCTGGTCAAGCGAGCGCTTGCGGCGGGATTCGAGGCGCTCGTGATGACGACGGACATTCCGGTCGCGGGCAACCGCGAGTTCAACAAGCGCAACAAGTTCGAGATCCCGTTGCGCCTGGGACCGCGGCAGATGCTCGATGGGCTGCTTCATCCGCGCTGGCTCGCGGGCGTGTTTCTACGGACGCTTCTCGCTTCAGGCGTCCCGCGCTTCCAGAACCTCGATGTCCAGGTGGGCGGCAGGATCGTCTCGACGACGCTCACGAATTTTAGGGAGCGCCGCGATGCGCTCAACTGGGAGGACTTCGCGTGGCTGCGCCGGCTGTGGCCGCGGAAACTGCTGGTGAAGGGAATCCTGACGGTAGAAGACGCGCAACTCGCCGCACGCCATGGAGCCGACGGGATTTTCGTGTCGAACCACGGTGGCCGGCAGCTCGACGGGGCGCCCTCTCCGATCGAGATCCTGCCGCGCATCGCCTCGGCGGTAGGCGGCCGGATGGCGATCATGGTCGACAGCGGCTTCCGGCGCGGAACGGACATCGTGAAGGCGCTCGCGCTGGGTGCCGACATGGTCTTTGTCGGGCGCGCGCCCCTCTATGGCGCAAGTGCGGGAGCCGAGGAGGGTGTACTGCGCGCACTCGATCTGCTGAAGAGCGAGGTCGACCGCGTGATGGCGCTCATCGGCTGCCCGACGGTCGACGGGCTTGGCCCTCAATTCCTCCGGCTCGACAACGATGGGACGATCGAGGACGGTACTCCGGCGGAATCAATCCGGCAGGCAATCTGATCCCTAAACACTAGGATTCGCGGTAGAAGGGTTTGTCGCCCTTGATCGTGACGCGGTAGCCGCGCCGCCGGTTCGGGTAGTAGTCCCACATGGCATGGTGCTGGGCGCAGCGGTTGTCCCAGAAAGCAATCGATCCCGGCTCCCAGCGGAAGCGGCATTGAAATTCAGGCATTTCCGCGTGCGCGAAAAGCATCGCCAGCAATCCGCTGCTCTCGTGCCGTGAAAGCTGAACGATCCGCGTGGTAAAGATGCGGTTCACGAAGAGCGCCTTGCGCCCGCTCACAGGATGAGTGCGAACGACCGGGTGCTCCGATTTCGGATACGTCTTGCCCGCATCATCGTTTCTGCCGTAGCGCCCGCGATAGACGTGCTCCCCGTCGTGGATTGCGGTCATCCCCTCCAGCATCCGTTTGATCGGCTCCGACAGCGCATCGTAGGCCGCATACATGCTTGCAAACAGGGTATCGCCTCCGACCGGCGGCACCTCGTGCATGTGCAGGATCGATCCCATCGGGGGCTCCGCGTCGCAGGACACGTCCGAATGCCATTCCTCGCCCGCGACGCGCGTCGAGTTTTCATCGGCGCGGATCACCATGATCTCGGGATGGCCTTCCAGAATGTCGGGATACGCCGGATGAATGTGGAGCTCACCGAAGCGGCGGCCGAAGGCTTTCTGCTCGTCCGGTGTCAGTGACTGGTCGCGGAAAAACACTACCGCATGCTCCGCCAGGGTCCGTTCAATCTGCCTGATGACCGCCTCGTCCAGGGGCTTGGCGAGGTCGATACCGCGGATTTCCGCGCCGCAATGCGGCGTCAGCCTGGATATTTCGAGTGCCGGGGTAGCCACTGGCGAATCCTCCTGCCCACTTTGGTTTTGAGTCTATGACTGCGTTGCGAGGTCGTCAATTCGCCGCAAATCTGGTAGTACACTCGTCACAGCTCAGGGGTCACCGGTCACGATACTGAAAGAGGTTGAGCAATGAAGCAGCTTAAGATACGGGCAGTTTTCATGCGCGGCGGCACGAGCAATGCCATCGTATTCCACCAGAAGGACCTGCCTGCCGATCGCCGACAGTGGGACGAGATATTCCTCGCGGCGATCGGGAGCCCCGACCCTTACGGCCGGCAGCTCGACGGCATGGGGGGCGGCATCTCGTCGCTTTCCAAGGTTTGCGTGGTCGGGCCCTCATCGCGGCCTGACGCCGACATCGATTACACCTTTGCCCAGGTCCAGGTGAAGGAAGCCAAGGTCGACTACAGCGGGAACTGCGGCAACATGTCCTCCGCGCTGGGGCCGTTTGCGGTGGATGAAGGCCTGCTCAAGGCGAGCGGCAAGGAAGCGCTGGTGCGCGTCCACAACACGAACACCCGCAAGGTGATCTGGTCGCGTTTCGCGCTCGACGAGGGACAGTCTGCGGTTGACGGAGACCTCTCGATTCCGGGCGTTGCCGGCACGGGCTCACCGGTGCGGCTCGAGTTTCGCGATCCCGGCGGGGCGACCACTGGAAAGCTGCTGCCGACGGGCAACGTCGTCGACACGCTGGACGTGCCCGGCTACGGAAAGATCAGGGCGTCCCTGGTGGACGCGGCCAATGCCACGTGTTTTCTGAATGCCGCAGACTTGGGAATCAGGGGAACCGAAATGCCCGAGGAGCTCGATCGCAACGCCGAGCTCCTGAAGAAGCTGGCGGCGATCCGCATCGCGGCGTCGGTGGCGATGGGCATCGCGCGCGCGCCCGAGGAAGCGGCCGAAAAGCGCACGGTGCCATTCGTGGGCTTCGTCTCCGGGCCGCAGGATGCCGTGACGCTCGCCGGTGAGAAGATCGAAGCCGGACAGGTCGACCTGACCGCGCGCATGATTTCCAATGGCCAGCCGCACCGGGCGTTGCCGCTCACTGTGACGCTGTGCACCGCGGTGGCGGCGCGAATCGAGGGCAGCCTCGTCAACCAGGCCGCGCGCCTTGGCAGCGATCCCGATGCCGAGATCCGCATCGCGATGCCTTCCGGAATCCTCACCGTTGCGGCGCGCGTCGACAAGAAGGACGGCTCATGGCACGCGGAGCAGGGCGCCTTCTATCGCACGCAGCGGCGGCTGTTCGAAGGCTACGTCTATGTCCGCGCCTCCCGGGTTCCCGGCTTACTCGGGACACGTGCTGCAAAGGGACACCCGATCGCCGCCTGACGGTCAGGTTGTGATCAGGCACCACAAAGCACGCCGCGAGCCGAGTCGCCTCGGCTCGTGGCGTTTCAGTCGGCAGCGAAGCAGTAGAACAGCCCGTCTCCACCCGACTTGGGAAGATCCTTCGCGCCGCAACCACGCGATCCATGCGAGGAATTCCACGACAGGGAACTCCACTGCTTGTCCAGCCCGGCTATATCGTGATGGCCGACAATCGCCGAACCCTTTTCGGAATTGCTCGTCCATCTGCCGCACGTCGTGTCTCCGCCGGCGGTCGAGTAGTAACCCTGCGGATCTGAACCCGTCAAAATATCATGCCGGTTCGGTTTTTGAGCCCGGCCATTGATTTGCTCACCTTTCTCGCTCAACGCCGTCTCAATATTGATCGCGTTGGATGACGAATGCAGGTCTTCCACGGATTTGGCGATCACGACGCCCTTGGCATTCTTCCACGGCCCTTTTCCAATGCGATCCCTGGCGTTGAAGCCCTCGATTCTCACGGGTTTGCCCGAGCTCCTGTCAGTGCCCGCGGGGACACTCAAGTAGGCGCGCCAGTTGGTTCGGGTGGAGCCAGCGGCCTTGGCAAGTTTCGCGCAGTGGGCGTCAGCTCCCGCCAAACCACCGAGATTCCCGCCATCGCCTAAACCGACACTGGTCACGAAAAACGTCATTTCCTTCGCACTCTGCGCCTGTGCCTGCAACGCAAGGCCAGAACCGGCAAGCGCCAAACCGGCAAGCGCCAGCACTACAAACTGTTTCATGGGTCTCCTCACTCTCTTCATGACAATGGTTCTCAATAGGGATGGGGGGCTATATTGATCCGCGGCCGAGGCTCCTGTCTAGCTCGGTCTTATGAGGCCGGGGCAACACCCAG
>DASPGR010000289.1:0-2524 GCA_035620515.1 Burkholderiales bacterium
AACGCGGTGAGCTCCGTTTCCCTGCGCTCCAGCGAGAGCTTCGCGGTAAGGTTCTTGTAGATCTTCCGCAGGTCGTCGGCGCTCCCGGCATGGAAGTACTCGCCCTCGGTGATGCCGGCGATGGCCTTCAGCGCCTCCTCGTCGAAGCGCATGTAGATCACCATGTCCTCGAAATTGACCGGCCCGCCCTCCTTGGTGCCGAACCCGACAGTGTGCACGCGCACACCGCGCTCGGCGGCAAGCTTCGCCGCCGCCAGGGGATCGGGGCCGGTTGTGCGCCGCCCGTCGGAGAGCAGCACGACTGCGCCGGTCGTGTATGAACCCGGTGCCACCGGCTTGAAGTCCTTGAGCTGGCGCGCAGCGGCACCCAGCGGCGCGGCGCCCGCGCGCCGGGAGAAATCGCGGTCGAAAACCTCGGCTTCAACGTCAATGCCCGCGTCTGGCAGCAGCAGTGACAGGGCCATCAGCAGTCCGGTCCCGGTCGCGGTGCGGCGCTGCAGCTGGAAGCGATTGACCGCGGCGACGAGATCGTCGCGATTGCTCGTTGGCGTCTGCACGATCGCCGCCGTGCCGGCGAAGGTCACAAGCCCCACGCGGACGTTGGACGGCAGGTCCTGGACGAAGTCTATGACCGCCCGCTGTGCTGCGCCCAAGCGGCTCGGCTTCACGTCGCTCGCGCGCATGCTGCGGGAAACGTCGATTGCCAGCACGATCGTCTGATGCTCAGCGGGCAGGGTGAATACCGCGCTGGGCCGCGCTACACCCAGCAGCGCACAGGCGAGCGCCAGGAGGACGAGGAGCGCCGGCAGGTGGCGCCGCACCCACTGCCCGGGTCCGATTGCGCCGCGCACGAGCATGAGGCTGGCGTAGCGCAGGGCCATTTTCTTGCGCCGCCGCAGAATCAGTACATAAGCCCCGATCAGCGCCGGGAGCAGCAGCAGCAGCCAGAGCAGATTGGGCCACAAGAAACTCATGGACTTTCCTCGCGCGGGCCGCCACATCCGCCAGCGGCGCAGTCACGGCCTCGCCCGACAAATATACACCTGCGCCCGGCACGGATCGTGTCAGCCGGTTTCGCGTCGGGAATTCCCGGTAGCCTGCAACCATGCTACCTTGCACATGCCCGGGGCGCAGAGTCCGGGGGGGGTAATCGATGAGACGGCAGGTGCTCTACAGTGGTTCCCGACGCGCACTCGGTGCCCGGTCGAACGCGACCCGGCCCCCGGCCACTGACGCGTCCCCGTCGGCGTCGGCCGGGACGGCCGCAACGCCCCCACGTCCGCGTTTTCAGGGCATCCGAGCCTTCGCCGCGCGCCGCAAAGGGTTCCTCCGCTTTCTCGGCGGTGCCGCCTGTGCCGCGCTCGTTGGCGCAGCCTACGTAATGTGGTGGCAGCCGCCGCGGCAAACCCTCACGCAGGAAGACATCGATGCTGCGGTCCTCCACACGCTGGTCAGCAAGCCGCTGCCATCGCGTGCAGCGAGAGCGGCGGAAATGGTGCGCCCCTCCCTGGTGCGCGTGCGCAGTTTCGGCGAGCCGCCGCCCGCCAAGGACGAGCCGAAGGCAAAACCGAAATCCCGCGGCGGCAAACCCGGCAACGCCGACCCCTCCAAGGACAAACCCAAGGAACTGGAGGAGCTCTCGGTGGGATCAGGCGTCGTCATCGTGGACGACGGAATAATCCTCACCAATCTGCACGTCGTCGCCGGCGCCAAGCGCCTTACCGTGACCTTTCACGACGGCTCGGAGTCCGAGGCCGCCATCGTGAGCATTCATCCGGAAAACGATCTCGCCGTCATCAAGGCGCAAACGATTCCGGACGATTTGCCCGCCGCCACGCTCGGGTCCGCCGGCCATCTGAAGCCAGGCGACGAGGTGGTTGCGGTCGGCTTTCCCTTCGGCATCGGTCCGTCGGTGTCGGCCGGCGTCGTCTCGGGGCTCAACCGCGAGTTCCGCTCGCCGAAGGGCGACCGCGTGCTCACCCAGTTGATCCAGTTCGATGCGGCAGCCAATCCCGGCAGCTCGGGCGGCCCGCTCGTGACGATGCAGGGCGAGGTCGTCGGCATCGTCACCGCGATCCTCAATCCGACAGAAAGCGGCACGTTCATCGGCATCGGTTTCGCCGTTACCATCGCCGTGGCCGGGAGTGCCGTAGGCATCCACCCCTTCTAGATATTCCGGAGTAACAGCGCCATGAGCAACGACCCGACCGGCCACGTCCGCGGCCTGATGGAGCGGATCCTCTACGAAGTGAAGCGCATCGTGGTCGGGCAAGACCACTTTCTCGAGCGCGTCCTGGTTGCGATGCTCGCCCAGGGCCACCTTCTGGTCGAGGGCGTGCCGGGGCTCGCCAAGACCCTCACCATCAAGACCCTGGCACGGACCATGCGGGGCTCGTTCAAGCGTATCCAGTTCACGCCCGATCTCCTGCCCGCCGATCTGATCGGAACCCGGATCTACAACCAGAAGACCGGGGATTTCAGCACGGCGCTGGGGCCCGTGTTCGCGAATCTCCTCCTCGCCGAC
>DASPGR010000290.1:0-22163 GCA_035620515.1 Burkholderiales bacterium
CGAGAAGGTTCTCACCGTGCAGCCCGGCCAGTCGGTCGAGGAGTGCATGGCGCTCATGACTAACAGGCGCGTGCGGCACCTTCCCGTGATGGAGGGCGACCGCCTGATCGGTCTGCTTTCGATCGGCGATCTCGTGAAGGAAGTGATCGCCGAGCAGGAACAGACGATCAAGGAGCTCGAATCCTACATCCATCGCTGAACTCGACTATCCATGCAGTTCGGCGCGATCATCATCGGCGACGAAATCCTCTCCGGCAAACGCCAGGACAAGCACCTTCGCCGGGTGATCGAAACCCTGAGCATCCGGGGCTTGCCTCTTGCCTGGGCACAGTATCTCGGTGACGATGCGCACCTCATCACGGAGACGCTGCACCGAACGCTGGCCGGAACCGACGTGGTGCTGAGCTTTGGAGGGATCGGTGCCACGCCGGATGACCATACGCGGCAATGCGCGGCACGGGCGGCCGGCGTAGAGCTGCGCCTGCACCCGCAGGCGGAGGCCGAAATCCGGGCGCGGTTTGTCAACGATCCGGTAGGCGCGACGCCCCAACGCCTGGCGATGGGGGAGTTTCCGGCCGGCTCCGAGATCATCCCGAACGCCTACAACCGGATCCCCGGCTTCAGCTTCGGCCATCATCATTTCTTCCCCGGCTTTCCCGAGATGGCCTGGCCCATGATGGAGTGGGTGCTCGACACGCATTACGCGCATCTCTTCGCGCCGGGGAGCGTCGCGGAACTCTCGATCCTCGTGCGCGGCGCGGGCGAAAGCCAGCTCATCACGCTCATGAACGATTGCCTCGCCCGTTACCGCCGGGTGAAGGTATTCAGCCTCCCGCGCATCGATCCCAAGGACCGCCATATCGAGCTCGGCGTGCGCGGCATGCCGGACGAGGTGAACGCGGCAATCGCCTCGCTCAAGGAAGGCGTGTCGGCGCTGGGATTCCGGTGGTCGGATCCGGCGCAGCCCTCCCTATAACGTTCCGGAACCACCAACAAAAAAGCCCCGGACTCGCCGAGGCTTTCCTGCGGAGTTTCCCGCGCGTTGAGCGGCAGCGTGGCTGTCCGTTCCAACGCGCGGACTTAAACCGGCGTCTTACGTCCGGTTTAAGCTTTCTTGCCCTTCTTGATGCCGCTCACTGCCTGCTTCGCGACCGCTTCCATGTTGGACTGCGTGACTTCGGTGAACTGCTTCCCCACCTTGGACAGGTTGTCGTAGGCAGAATTGACAGCCGCGATCGCCGACTTCAGCGTGGCGACGCCTACCTCGGAGCCGGCCGGCGCAGTCTTGACTATCCGGTCGAGCGCTGCCACCGTCTGCTTGTTGAATTCCGCCACTTGCTCTTCGACGAGCTTCGTCACCTCGGCCTGGGCCGTTGCTGCCACGTCGTAGACGCTGCGCGCATAGGCCTGCGCCTTCTCAATCGACGGTTGTGCGAGGTTGTCATTGAGTGCCGCGAACTGCTGCAGGTCCTTCACTGACGCCAGTGCCTTCGCGCCCTGCACCGAGTCGGCAAACGCCGTCTTTGCCGCCTTCAGTTGCAGCTCGATGATGCGCTCGGCGCTTTCCATCGCGATGCCTGCGAACTTCACTGCTGTTTCGATATTGGCCTTGTTGAGGGCCGCAAATTGTTCGGGTGCCTGATACATCGTTACCTCCTGTCGACAAAAACGTTTAAGATCAGCCTGCTAAGACCCAGAAACCCTGAAATATGTTGCGCTGCACAATTAGGATTATAGACCTGAAATCGGGCATGTCAAGAGAGTGAGCATAGAATTTTCTTGCATTGCAATAGACTTTACGTGTCACAGCTTGGAGCGAACGGGCCAGGCACCCTGTCTCAGCATAGGAAACGGATTATAATCAAGTAGATAGGTGACACCTATTTCAACCAGCGGTCACGTAAGCGAGCACTTGCCATGGCTGAAGCCGCCCTCCAAAAGCCGATCCCTGAGCTAAGGCGGGTAGCGGTGCCGGCCGGGGGGTGCCGGATCGTGCTGAGGGGGCCCTGGAACCTGGCGGCGCTGGCTCAAGGCCTGCCGAAGCTCCGTCCTGAGCTCGCAAAGCATGCGCTTGATGCTGGCTGCAGCTGGGACTTGAGCGCGGTGACGGCGCTCGATCACGCCGGGGCGCTTCTGCTATGGCGGTTATGGGGGCGGCGGCGCGCGCCGCAACTGGTGCTCCGGCCGGAGCACGAATCGCTGTTCGACGACCTCGCCAAGGAGCGCGAGCTGCCGGCGCCGCCCCTTGAATGGTGGGCGACGACAATCGCCCTCGGACAAAAGGCGCTCGTCCTGCTCGGCCATGTCGGCGGGGCCATCGCGCTCCTCGGCCAGGTGACGATCGACGCGGCGGGGCTCATACGCCGGCCGGACCAGATCCCCTGGCGCGAGATCTCCGCGAGCATCTTCCGCACCGGAGCGCAGGCGCTCGGCATCACTGCCATCGTCGGCTTCCTGGTCGGCGTCGTGGTCTCGTATCTCTCCGCCCAGCAGTTGAAGCAGTTCGGGGCGGACATCTACATCGTCAACCTGATCGGCGTCAGCATAGTCCGCGAGCTGGGCCCGGTCCTGGCCGCGGTGCTGATCGCCGGCCGTTCCGGTTCCGCAATGACGGCGCAGCTTGGAGTGATGCGCGTCACCGAGGAGCTGGACGCGATGACGGTGATGGGCATCCCCCACACGGTGCGTCTTGTTCTGCCGAAAATGATCGCCCTCGCGATCTCGATGCCGCTCCTTGTCCTCTGGACCAATGTCATCGCGATCCTGGGCGGAATGATGGCCGCACGGGCCGAGCTCGATATTGGCTACCGCTTCTTCCTGTCGCGGCTGCCCGAGGTCGTGCCCATCGCCAATCTGTGGCTCGGGCTCGGCAAGAGCGTCGTGTTCGGTGCCCTGATCGCGCTGATCGCGTGCCACTTCGGAATGCGCATCGAGCCGAATACCGAGAGCCTGGGTGCGGGCACCACCCAGTCCGTGGTGATCGCGATCACGGCGGTCATCATCGTGGACGCCATCTTCGCCGTCATGTTCTCCGGTGTGGGGATCTTCAAGTGACCGGGCCCGTGGTCGAAATCGAGGGGCTGTGGACGCGGTTCGGTCGCCATGACGTTCACCGCGGCATCGATCTCAGGATCGAGAGGGGCGAGGTGCTGTCGCTCGTCGGCGGCTCCGGCAGCGGCAAGACCGTCCTGCTGAGACAGATGCTGGGCCTGGAGACGCCGCACCGCGGGCAGGTGCGCGTGCTCGATGAGGACCTGCATGCATGCGATCGCGGGGTGCTCCAGGCGCTTCGCAATCGCTGGGGCGTGCTGTTCCAGCAGGGTGCGCTCTTCTCCGCCCTCCCGGTTTACGACAACATCGCGCTGCCCCTGCGCGAGCTTCGGGTGCTCGATGAGGATACGATCCGCGAGCTCGTCCTGATGAAGCTCGAGATGGTGGGGATCGAATTCCAGCACGCTTCCAAGCTGCCTGCAGAGCTCTCCGGCGGCATGGTAAAGCGGGTCGCGCTCGCCCGGGCGCTCGCCCTCGAGCCCGAGCTCCTGTTTCTCGATGAGCCCACTGCGGGTCTCGATCCCGACCGCAGCGAGAGTTTCGTGAAGCTGATCGAAGGCCTGAGACGCGAGCTCAATCTGACGGTGGTGATGGTGACGCACGATCTTGATACACTGGTTGCGCTGTCGAGCCGCATCGCCGTGCTGTTTGACGGCAGGCTGGTGGTCACGGGCACGTTGCGCGAGGTGGTGCACAGCGAACATCCCTTCATCGTCAACTTCTTTCTCGGCGAACGCGGGCGGCGGGCGCTGGAGGCGGTGTGGGGCACGCTGGGTCTGGGTGGCAATGCTGTGCGGGGGAAGCAATAGGGATGGAGAACAGGGCGTACGCGTTTGCGGCCGGTGTGTTCACGCTGATGCTTGGCGCGGGCCTGGTTTTCATCGCGATGTGGATGACCGGGGAGACGGAGCAGCGCGAGCGCTTCGTGCTCGAATCGAGCTACCCCGTGACGGGCCTCAACCCGCAGGCGGCGGTGCGCTTCCGCGGCGTCGATGTGGGCAAGGTGGAGTCCATCGGTTTCGATCCGAAGAATTCGCGCGTGATCCTCATCGACATCTCCGTTCAGACCGATACGCCCATCACCAGGGGAACCTACGCGCAGCTCGGGACGCAGGGCGTCACGGGGCTCGCCTACGTGCTCCTGGATGACGACGGCTCCCAGCCCGGGCGGATCGCCGCCGCCGATGGGCAGGCGGTTCGCATCCCGATGAGGCAGTCGTTCATCGACGAGCTCTCGGTGGCGGGGAGGGATCTTGTCCAGGATGTCCATCAGGTGGCTGCGAGGCTCAACAAGCTTCTCTCGGCAGAGAACCAGGAGCAGCTCGTGCGCTCGCTGGCGAGCCTCGAGACCGCCGGCAAGCGCGTGGACGCGCTCGCGAGAGAGCTCGAGCCCGGAGCGAAGAGCGTTGTCGCGCTGACGGATGACGCGCGCGTACTGCTCAAGCGCGCCGGCGAGATGATGAGCGGAATCGAGAGCCTGGCGATGGAGCTGAAGAGCCTCACCCGCTCGTTCGAGCGCATGGCAGTGAGCGCCGAGAGCGTGGGCACCTCCACCGAAACGGTGGCAAGGTCCGCGATCGCGGAAACGCTTCCGCGCATCAATCGGCTGCTCGATCAGCTCTCGCGAAACTCGCAGCAGCTCGACCGGCTGCTTGCAGAATTGGACGAGCACCCCTCGAGCCTCGTTTTCGGGCGGCGGCCGCGGGAGCCGGGTCCGGGAGAGCCGGGTTTCACGGCACCGAAGGCGGCCAAGCCGTGACGATCAGACGCATTCAGTTCCGCCTGGCAACGGCCATCCTGGCAGCGGGGCTGGGCGGCTGCACGCTGGGGCCGACGCCGCGGGAGGCGCCCGCCCAGTACGACCTGGGCCCGCTGCCTTCCTTTGAGCGCTCGAATCCCGCGTTCTCGCCGGTCCTTCTGGTGCCGGATGTGTCCGCGCCTTCTCTCCTTGAAGGGCAGGGCATCGCTTTCCGCCTCGTGTATGACGAGCCCGCACGGGTGCGGACCTACTCGCAAAGCCAGTGGAAGGCACCGGTCCCGGTGATGCTGTCGCAGCGGCTGCGCGGGCGATTTGCCGCCGCGACCCAGCGCGGTGTCGTGACCGGCAATGACGGCGCGCGCGCAGAGTACATGCTGCGCGTCGACCTGGAGGAGTTCGGCCAGGTCTTCACGGCTCCGGACGTCAGCCGGGTCTCGGTTCGCGCCCGCGCGAGTCTCGTCGACCTCGGGGCGCGCAAGTTGAGCGCGCAGCACACCTTCTCGATCGAGCGGCCGGCGCCCAGCCCGGATGCGCAAGGCGCCGTGACCGCGCTCGGTGCCGCGAGCGATGAGCTGATCGAGCGACTTCTGCATTGGACGAGCGAGCAGCTCCGCACCGCCGTTGCAAAAAAGTGAAGGGCCCAGGCGCATAAGGAGACGGGGTGAGCACCATTTTCGGCAAGATCATCCGGCGCGAGATTCCGGCCGATATCGTCTACGAGGATGACTGCTGTGTCGCCTTCCGGGACATCAATCCCCAGGCGCCAACGCATGTGCTCATCGTTCCCAAGAAGGAGATCCCGCGCCTGTCGGATGCAGAAGCGCGTGACGAGGCGCTGCTCGGCCACCTGCTTCTGGCTGCAAACGAGGTCGCGCGGCAGCTCGGTGTCGCCGACGCCTTCCGCCTCGTTGTGAACAACGGCGCCGAGGTCGGCCAGAGCGTCTTTCACCTGCACCTGCACATACTGGCAGGGCGGAGATTCCGCTGGCCGCCTGGTTGAGCCCCTAAGTTTCGAGCGGCAATCGGACTGCTTGGCCCGTTTTTGCCGAGCGCTCGATGGCGTGCGTGACCTCGAGATTCACGCGCGCCTGCTCGGGCGTCGTATGGGCGGTGGGGTTGCCCGTCACGAGGTGATCGAGCCAGGCTCGCGTCTCGTTGCCGAGCGATCCCCAGAAGTCTCCCAGCGCCCAGTCCCCGGCGCTGTTGCTGCCCAGGAAAGCGAACTCCACGTTGTGCCCCGGCACGTAGGGGTGCGGGATGCCTTTCTCGGTGTAGAGCACGTGGTCCATGTGGTCGTCATCGATCAGCATGGTCCCCTCCGTTCCCAGGAGCTCCACGCGGTCCGACTGCCCCTGCGTGGGGTACTTGGCGGGAAGCGCATAGGCGATGCCGAGGTTGATCACCGCTCCGTCGGCAAACGTGACGAGGGCCCACGTCACGTCCTGGGCGCTGTATCCGGCATCCTTGAAGATGCCATGCTGCCCGCGCGCGACGACCTCGACCGGGCGGTTGCCTTCGAGGAACCAGCACATCAGGTCCACGTAATAGGTGAGCACATCGAGCACGGGTGTCGCGTGCGGGTCGCGCTTGAGGATTGAAAAGGTCTGGGCGCGCGAGTTGTAGACGCGCGCGAGCCCGCCCACCACCTTGCCGAGGCGCCCCTGGACCATCTGCTCCTTGGCGCGCAGAAAGCATTCCTTGTAGCGGCGGCTGTAGCCGATGCGCAGGTTCCCGCCGGTTTTCCGGAGCGTCTCGAGCACGTCGTCGGCGTCCTTGAGCGAGAGCGCGATCGGCTTCTCGCACAGCACGGGCTTTCCGAGCTCCAGCGCCCGTCTGACCGGCGCCGTGTGCTCGCCTTCCGGGGTCGAGACGAAAACGGCGTTGACCTCGGGGCGCTCGATGACCTCGAAGTTGTTGTCCGAGTGGAAATCGGCGTGGGTTTTCTCGGCCAGCGCCTGCGCGCTGCTTTTGTTGACGTCCGATATCGCCAGGAATCCGACCGAGGGGTGTTTCGCGGCCAGGCGCGCGCGCAGCGTCCCGATTCGCCCTGCGCCGACCACCGCGATTCCCAGGCTCTTGGAAGGGTTCATGCTCTGGTCCTTTGGAAAGATTCGAGGCGCCCGGGCGCTCATTTCGCGCGAGGGGCGTGCACTCCGGGCGTCCAGCCTCCGCTCGCCAGATGCGCCGTCGCGAACGCTAGGGCGTCCGGCTCCAGTTGCGGCGCAAGGGCAGAGGTCCAGCGGTTGAGCCAGCCGATCAACGCGAGTGCCGCCACGATCTCGACGATCGCGTCCTCCGAGTAGTGCTTCTTGAGCTCCCGGAAATGCTCATCTGTGACCGCCGGAGGGCAGGCGCCCGTTGCGGCCGCAAGCTCGAGTGCTGCACGCTCAGCGGGAGAAAAGTGCGGGCTTTCGCGGAAGCAGTCGAGCGCTTCCACTTTCTCGAGCGCCACGCCGCCGATATGCGCGGCGTTCTCGGCGTTGTGGGCGGCTGTGTAGGCGTCGCCGCAGGCGCGGCTCACCGTGTAGGCAATCATGAATTTGAGGGCCCTCGGCACTTCGCCCTCATCCATCATCGCAGCCGTATGGAGGTCGCGATAGGCGCGGAACACCTTCGCCTTGCGCACCATCGTGAGCCAGGTGTTGGGCGGGTAGCCTTTGGTTTTCTTCCAGCGCTCCATGTAATCCGAGACTTCAGCGAAGCGCTCGGCGGGAGCGGGGGACACGCGTGGCATCAACCAGCCTCGTGCGTGCGCCTCGAGATATCGGCCACGGGGAAGAAGCAAAGCAGGACGAGCGGCTCGGCCCCCGTGTTGCGGGTGACGTGCTTCTCGCCCGGGGGAATCAGGATGGTGTCGCCGGTCTTGAGGGAATAGTTTCCGCTGTCCGCCTCCGTGCAGCCTTCCCCCGACATCACGTAGATGCACTCTTCGAAGCCCTGGTGGTAGTGCGGGGCGCGCGGCTTGTCTCCGGGTTTTGCTGCCGGGATCTCGACGAGGCGGAGCGTGACCGCCTGCGAGCCTTTTTCGCCCGAGACGATCTCGAGCGACTTGCGCCCGGGAAGCCCCATGCTCTTCGCCTCGGCGTGGGTGAGGACCTTGGCCATCAGCTTGCTACCTTGAGCTGCTTGATCTCGGCCGTGCCGCCTTGCGCCTCGTCGAGCAGCCGGAAAATCTCGGCCGCTTCCTTTGCGATTGCATCGGCAATGTCGCGAAGCATCGCGAGTCCCTTCTCGGTCGTGGCGTGCTCGGGCGCGCCGTACCACCCGGTCGGAGCAATGGTCCGGATGTCGCGCAGCACGGGCTGGTAGCGACGCGTCCTGCGCAACCTGTCCCATTTGCGGCCGTGGGAGTGATCGGACGAATACTCGATGCGGTCGAGATGCACGAGGTCGGGCCGGTAGGCGAGCACCGCGAGCGCCTCGATCTCGCCGCCGTGCGTCAGCCCGCCGCATTCCTGGCCGTAGAGCTCCGCGGCCACGTAACAGGCCTGCACCACGATGACGTCCATGCCCGCGTCGCGGTGCAAACGCTCGGAGGCGATCGCAAGCGAGGGGATGTTGCCCTCGTGCCAGTTGAGGATGAGCAGGCGCTTCGCGCCGTGCTTCGCCGTGGACTCGCAGGTTTCGACGACGACGCGCTGATACGTGTCGGGCGTGAGCGTGATCGTTCCCTCGAACGGCATGTGCATGGGGGTCACGCCGAGCGGCCCGCCGGGGAGCACCAGGCCGTCCATGCGCTCGGCCACCGCGTGGCCAATGACATTGGAGGCGTAAATATCCGTCCCGGTCGGAAGGTGCGGCCCATGCTGCTCGACGCTGCCCGCCGGCAGAATGACCAACGGATTCTTCCTGAGCTGCGCCGCGATCTCGGGCTGGGTGAGGTCGATGAAGTAGCGGCTGGGCAGCATAGGTCAAGCAGCGCGTTTTGCGCCGATCTTCGCCCGCGCCTCTTCCATCACCTCGGCGATCGTGACGCTCTGGCCTTTCCGCTCGATGGATTTGAGCGCCGCATTGACCATCGCGACAGCGACGTTTCCGTTGTGCGCCGTCAGCTCATTCGGCTTTCCGGTCGCGCAGCTCTCCGCGAACATTTCCAGCTCGGCGCGAAACATGTCGCTCGCCGGCAGCGCGATCTCCTCGCGCTTGCCCCAGCCGTCCTTCCCGCGCTGGATATAGAGCACGGACGCCTTGTGCAGCAGGTGCGGGGTGTCCCAGGTTCCGAAATCGATCTCGTAGTGCATGAGCGCCTTCTGGCCGAACACGCGCACCGCGAAGATGCCGGGCGAGGTCCAGCACGAGCCCACGTAGCCGATCTTGCCGTCCCTGAAGCGCAGCAGCGTCATCGACTGATCGTCGACCTCCGCTCCCACCGGGGAAAGCTTCGAGGCCATCGAGGAGACTTCCGCGATCTCGCCGCCCAGGAGATGCAGCACGTCGAACTGATGGATCGCGAGCTGCGAGAGCGGGCCGCCCGGGGCGCGGTCCCGGTACCAGCGCCAGGTGGAGGGCGTCAATTCCAGCGCACGCTCATTGGAGAAGTTGGCTTCAATGAACGCGACGCGCCCCAGCTCGCCGGCCTCGATTTTTTCCCTGATGATGCGGATGCCCGCCATGAGTCGCGCGCTGTGGCCAACGGTGACGGTGACGCCGTACTGCTTCTCGAGCGCCGCGATCCTCAGGCCGTCCTCGAGCGTCTGCGCAATCGGTTTCTCGGTGTAGACATGCTTCTTCGCCTTCGCCACTTCTTCCGCGAGCGGGAAGTGCTGCTCGTTGGGAACCGTGAGGATCACGCCCTTGATCTCAGGATTACCGAGCAGCGCCTTCATGTCGGGCGCGGCGGGAACGCCGAGCTCCTTCTCGAAGGCTGCGCGCTTCTCTTCGGAGCGGCTGTAGCCCGCGACGATTTTGAGCAGGTCCGATTTCTGAACGGCACGGGTGAGTACTTTGGCCCAGCGGCCAAGGCCCACGATCCCGAGCTTGACGGGTTGCGGCATGCGAGCGTTCTCCTCGAGCGGGTTGCTGCGAAACGGGGCCATTATGCTATCACGTGCGCTAGAATCGCGTTTCCTTCCCGCCGCCGGGCGGGCTTGATCACTCGCTGCTACAGGAGCGCCATGAAATCCTGCTTCATCCAGTCGGGGAACGGAGGCACTTCGTTCCTTTTCCGGGACGTCCCCGAGCCGCAGCCCAAGGCCGGGGAGATCGTCGTTCGAGTGCGCGCGGCATCCCTCAACCGGGGAGAACTGCTGGCGCAGTCGGCCCACTACCAGGCGGATCAACCGCGGCCGGCCGGGGGCGACGCTGCGGGCGAGGTCCATGCCGTGGGCGAAGGCGTTACCGTATTCAAGCGCGGCGACCGCGTCATGGGGCGCGGCCAGGGATGCTTTTCCGAGTACGCCACGTTGCGCGCAGAGCAGGTGGTGCCCCTGCCCGAGCGTCTTTCCTGGGAACACGGCGCGGCGGTCCCGCTCGCGTACGTGACCGTCTACGAAATGCTGTTTACCTACGGCAGGCTCAAGGCGGGCGAGACGCTGCTCGTTACCGGCGCGTCGTCCGGGGTCGGCGTGGGCTGCATCCAGACGGGCAAAGCCATCGGCGCGAAAGTGATCGCGACTTCCCGCTCGGCGGACAAGCTCGCGAAACTCAAGTCGGCAGGGATCGACGTAAGTATCGAAAGCCGTGACGGCAAGTTCGCCGACAAGATGCTCGAGGCCACCGGCAAGGAGGGCGCCAACCTGGCGATCAACCTGGTCGGGGGAGGCATATTCCCCGAGCTCGTGCGCTCGCTTGCCAACAAGGGCCGGCTCGCCATCGTCGGATCCCTCGACGGAGCGAAAGAGGGCATGCTCGATCTCTCCGCCGTGCACGCGAAGCGCCTGCAGATTTTCGGCGTGTCCAATGCGCGCATGTCACCGGCGGAGCGCGCTGAGGCGATGCGGGGCTTTGCGCGCGACATGCTTCCGATGTTCGCCGACGGGCGCATCGTGCCGCTCGTCGACAAGGTGTTCCCGTTCGACGAGCTCCCGGCCGCGAAGCGCTACGTGGAGGGCAACTCGCAGGTGGGAAAGGTCGTCGTCCGCTTCGCTTGATGAATCGTGACGGGTGATGAGTGATGAGTGACAGGTGTGCGACAAGATATGGCTGAGACGAAACTTCCATTGAGCGGCATCGTCGTTCTCGATCTGACGCGGGTGAGATCGGGGCCGACCGCGGTGCGCCAGCTGGCCGACTACGGCGCTGACGTCATCAAGATCGAGGAGCCCGACGCCAAGGACAGCGAAAACAGCGCCTTTGACCGGCGCCAGGGCTCCGACTTCCAGAACCTGCAGCGCAACAAGCGCAGCATCACGTTGAACCTCAAGGCGCCGGACGGTCTCGCTATCTTCAAGCGACTGGTGGAGAAAGCCGATGTCGTCGTCGAGAACTACCGGCCCGGCGTCAAGCACCGGCTGGGCATCGACTACGAGAGTCTCAGGAAGATCAATCCGCGCTTGATCTACGCGAGCATCTCCGGCTTCGGCCAGGAGGGCCCGTACCGCGACCGCCCGGGCATCGACCAGGTCGTCCAGGGCATGGGCGGGCTCATGTCGATTACCGGCCTGCCGGGCCAGGGGCCGGTTCGGGCAGGGATTGCCGTGACGGATCTCAGCGCGGGGCTCTTTCTTTCGTACGGCATCGTGCTCGCGCTCTTCGAGCGGGAGCGCTCGGGCGAGGGCCAATGGGTGCAGACCTCGCTCCTCCAGGCCATGATCGCCATGCTTGATTTCCAGGCCACGCGCTGGCTGGTGGAGAAAGAGATTCCGCCCCAGGCCGGAAATCGCCACCCGACTGGGATCCCGACCGACGCTTTCAAGACGGCCGATGGCGTCATCAACATTGCCGCGTCGGGAGATCTCTATCCGCGGCTCTGCCACGCGATCGGAATGCCCGAGCTCATCACGCACCCCGACTACTGCGATTTCAAAGTCCGTTCGAAAAACCGCGATGCGCTGCACAAGGTCATCGGGGAGCGCCTTTTGACGCGCGGCTCCGCGGAGTGGATTGAGGCCCTCAACAAGGCTGGCGTTGCCTGCGGCCCCATCTACAACGTGAAGCAGGTCTTCGACGACCCTCATGTGCGGACGCTCAACATGGTGCAACCGGTCGATCATCCCAAGCTGGGGAGGCTCAACCTCGTCGGACAGGGCGTAACCCTGACACGCACGCCGCCCCGCGTGCGCGTGGCTGCGCCCGACCGCGGGCAGCACACGCGGGAGGTCCTGGAGGAGTTCGGGGTCGAGACCGGGAACCTGCAGGACCTCCGGCAGCGCGGAATCATCTGATCTTCGGATGAGCAAGAGGCCAACCGCACGGGCGCGCAAGGACACGCGCGCGGCGCGAATGCGCAGCGCGCGTGAGATCTTCGATATCGGGCTGCCGCGCGCTCTGGGCATCCGCCTGCGCCTGCTGACGCCGCATCGCGTGGTCGCAGACATGCGCGTGAAGCGCACCCACTTCAACCGCAACAGGCGCGTGGGCGGCGGGGTGCTCATGGCATTCGCCGACGTCATGGGCGCGGCGGGCGCAGTCGCCAACAAGCCGATCGGATTTCGTGGCGGAACGCTCGAGTCGAAGACCAACTTCTTCGCCGCCGCCACCGGCCCCGTACTGGTCGCCGAATCGGTGCCGCTGCACATCGGCCGGACCACCTCGGTCTGGCAGACCACGATCCGCAACAAGGGCGGGCGCATGGTCGCGATCGTGACGCAGACCCAGATGAGCCTGCCGCCCGGCGTGAGCGGCAACGGCGACCGCTGATCGATGAGCTGACAGATCGAATCCCTTGTTGTTCCCAACGCATCGCTTTTCAAAATGAAATCTTTCTATATAAGAGCAGACCACGGAAAAACCGCGCTCGAGCCGCGCGAAGTCCCGATCCCGCAGCCGAAGAAAGGCGAGATCCTCATCCGCATGCGCGCAGCCTCGCTCAATCGCGGCGAGCTGCTGGCAAGCATCGGCCTGCATAGCGCCGCTGAAGCGCGCCCGGCGGGGGGCGATGGAGCCGGCGAGGTGCGGGCATTGGGCGAAGGCGTCGCGGGCTTCAAGCTGGGAGACCGCGTGATGGGGCGGGCGCGCGGCTCCTTCTCGGAGTATGCTGTCGCGCGCGCCGAGCAGGTGTTCCCCGTACCGCAGCGCCTTTCCTGGGAGCAGGCCGGCGCGATCCCGACCGCTTTCATCACGGCCTACGAGATGCTGGTTCCCCACGGCCGGCTGAAATCCGGCGAGTGGCTTCTCGTCGCAGGTGCTTCATCCGGAGTGGGTGTCGCCTGCGTGCAGATCGGCAAGGTCCTCGGGGCACGCACGATCGGGACCTCGGGATCGCGCGAAAAGCTCGAGCGCCTCAAGGCCGC
This sequence comes from Burkholderiales bacterium, assembly GCA_035620515.1. Lineage (GTDB taxonomy): Bacteria > Pseudomonadota > Gammaproteobacteria > Burkholderiales > SG8-41 > SG8-41. Next base: position 13,201 of record DASPGR010000290.1, read on the forward strand.
CGGTCTCGAAGTCGCGATCCAGGCGCGCGGAGCGGGCTTCGCCGATGAAGCGGTGAAGGCGACCGGCGGCTCGGGCGTCAACCTCGCCATCGATCTCGTGGGCGGGACGGCTTTTCCCGATTGCCTGCGCGCGCTGGCAAATCAGGGCAGGCTCGCGATCGTGGGCTACGTCGATGGCGTGCTGAAGTCCGAGATCGATCTCGAGCCGGTGCACGGCAAACGCCTTCAGATCTTCGGCATCTCTAATACGCACCTGACCGCCGCCGAGCGCGCCGAGGCCACACGGGGTTTCGTGCGCGACATCATGCCTGCGGTCGCGGATGGACGGATTACGCCCGTGATCGACAAGGTTTTTCCGTTCGCGGAGCTGCCGGCGGCCAAGGCCTATGCCGAATCCAACGCCCAGGTGGGCAAGATCGTCGTCCGCTACGAACCTTGACGAAGATCAAAGCTGCCGCGCAGGGAACGGGGTACAAAGGAATGGCCTCGCACTGCACGAACTGACCGGCGCCGATCCCGGCCAGATCCAGGTGTGAGTGCAGGGGCTTGTGAAGGGTTGTTACCCCTTGACTCGCCTGATCAACTGCCTCTTGGCAGCTGCCGCGATTGCCGACCGATGCCGCAACGGCACTCGGAACCCGGTTAAGGGTGAAAATCGGCGGAGCGTGGCCTAGCATCGGCCGGACGCCGGAAGCTCAATGCTTACCGGCGTCTTGCTTTTTGCGGGCGAGTCTTTTCGGAACGAACAAGAGCGGGTAGGCTCACGCAGTGACAGACGAACGCGTGTCTGCGTCTGCCGCCACCAATGGAGGGGATGATGCTGGGAACCAAACCGTCGCTGCCGATGAAGAGGGTGCCAAAACGGCCGCTCAAGCAGGACGTTACGTTGAAGACGCTCGAGCAGATGGCCGCGAAGTGCAAGAACTGGGGCAAATGGGGCCCGGACGACCAGGCCGGGACCCTCAACTACGTGTCCCCGGCGGACATCGTCAAGGCGTCCGCGCTGGTGAAGAAGGGCAAGGCGTTCGCGCTCGGGCTCGATTTCAACTCGAACGGCCCGCAGCGGACCGGCTGGGGCGGGCGCTTCAACCCGATCCACACCATGCTTGCCACCGGGACCGATGCCGTGGCGGGCACCCAGGATGGCGGCAAGATCCGCTACGCCGATGACATGGTCTCGATGCCGCTCCAGTGCGGCACGCAGTGGGACGCGCTCGGCCACATCTTCTACGGCGACAGGATGTGGAACGGCTACGACGCGCGGCTCGTCGATTCGACCGGCGCGAAGAAGAACGGCATCCACAAGGTGCGCGACCGCATGATCGGCCGCGGCGTGCTGCTCGACATTCCGCGCTATCTTGGCGGCGACTATCTCGAGGACGGTTTCGGCGTCGGCAACGCGGAGTTGGACGGCTGCGCCAAGGCACAGGGTGTGGAGGTTCGCCGTGGGGACTTCGTCATCGTGCGCACCGGCCAGATGGAGCACTGCCTCGCGCAGGACGACTGGGGAACCTATGCGGCGGGAGATGCGCCGGGGCTTCGCTTCGAGACCTGCGAGTGGATTCACAGGAAGGAAATCGCAGCGATCTGCTTCGACACCTGGGGCTGCGAGGTGCGCCCCAATGAGAGCACCGAAGCGTTCCAGCCCTGGCACTGGATCGTGATACCCATGATCGGCATCACGATGGGCGAGATCTTCTATCTCAAGGACCTCGCCGACGATTGCGCAGGCGACAAGGTCTACGAGTTCCTCTTCTGCGGGCCACCCCTTCCCATCACGGGCGCCGTGGGTTCTCCGATCAACCCGATGGCCATCAAGTGACCGTGCTTATTCGATGCGCGCGTTCGCGCGCCGAATGACGTCGCCCCACTTCTTGTACTCGCTGCGGATGAGCGCCCCGAATTGCTCGGGCGTGCCGCCGACGGGCTCGGCGCCCAGTGAGGCGAAGCGCTTCCTGACCGGCTCGGAGCGCAGCGTGTCGTTGAGCGCTGTGTTGAGCTTCGCGACGATCTTCGGCGGAACCCCTGCCGGAACCACCATGCCGTTCCAGGTGGTCGCCGAGTAGCCCGGAACACCGGCTTCGGCGATCGTCGGCACTTCGGGCAGCGCGGGCGAGCGCTTGGGCCCGCTCACCCCGAGCGCGCGGATGCGCCCGGCCTTCGCATGCGGTGTTGCCGAGTTGAGGCTTTCCATCATGAGCTGGACCTGTCCCGCCATGAGATCGGCCAGGCCGGCCGCGCCGCCTTTGTACGGAACATGCGTGATCCGCGTGCCGCTCATCATCTTGAACATCTCCATCGCGACCTGGCCGGGCGTTCCGTTGCCGGAAGAGGCGTAGAAGAGCTTGCCCGGATTGGCCTTCGCGTAGTCGATCACCTCGCGCACCGTCTTGTAAGGCGTGGAGGGCGCCGCCGCAAGCAGCAGCTGGTTGTTCGCGATCTGCGCGATCGGTTGAAAATCCTTGAGCACGTTGTAGGAAAGCTTTTTCACCATGTTCGGGCTGATCGCGAGCGCGCCGACCGGCGCGTAGCCCAGCGTATACCCGTCGGGCGTCGCCTTCGAAATGAGCTCCATCCCGATCGTGAGCGCCCCGCCCGGGCGATTGTCCACGACGACCTGCTGACCAAGCTCCTTCGTGAGGCCGGCCGCGACAATGCGGGCAATGGTGTCGGAGGCGCTGCCCGGTGCCTGCGGCACGATGAGGCGTATCGGGCGGGTGGGATAGTTCTGTGCGAGTGTCGTGAACGAGCACAGGCACGAGAGCAATACGAGCAGACGAAGTAACTGCATTGCGGCCTCCCTGGGTGTGTATCGTTTTGTGCCCGCAGCCTAACATACCAGGCGCGTCCGGGGCAGGGAGGAGGGCAGGTCATGCGCCTGTAGAAACATGCTAAGGTTTACCGAGTCGCGAGTCACCATTTACGAATCATGGAGTCAAAGTGAGAACAGAGCTGGTCTCGATTACGACGCCCACGGCGCCGCTCGCCGGGCTTTACTACGAGCCGGACGGCGGGGCGACTGCGGGCGCTGTTGTGTATTTTCACGGCACCACGATGAATTTCTATGTGTGCGCCGCGCAGTTTCTGCCGCCCGTGCTGACGAAGCTGGGATTTTCCTTCCTCGCGTTCAACCGTCGGGGCCACGACACGCTCGGCACGCGCAACAGCCGTCTCGCGGAGGGCGGCGCCTTTGAAACCACGGCCCAGGCGCTCGAGGACAACCGGCTTGCGGCGAGCTGGCTTGCGCAGCGCGGATTTCCGCGGCCGGTCGTGATCGGCCACAGCTACGGCGGCATGCTCGGCGTGCGGCACGTGGCGGATCACCCCGAAACACCTGCGCTTGTCCTCCTGTCGGCCGGGCGAGGCGGCCCGCGCCAGGCCCACGCAAGCGGGACGGAGCGGCTCTTTGCCGTCGACCGGTTCGACGAGCTGAAGGCCCGCGCGGAGGAACTGGTCAGGTCCGGCCGCGGAAAAGAGCTCATGCTGCTTCCGGGCTGGTGGTACGCGATCAGCGCGGAGAGTTTTCTCGACCGCATCGCCAATGTGCCGGACACGATTGCCCTCGCGCCGAGAATCAATTGCCCCGTGCTTGCGATCCGCGGCGGCAAGGAGGACGTTGACCGCTATCCCGCCGAAGAATTCCAGCGCGTGGCGGGCGGTCCGTGCCAGGTCGAGATCGTGCCGGACTGCGACCATTTTTATAATGGCCGCGAGGAAGCCATCTGCGAACTCGTGTCCTCGTGGCTGGCGCGGGCCCTCCGGCTGCCGAAGGCGGCTTGATCAAGGAGATTGCGTATGACCCAGAAATCAGGCGCGATGGGCTCGGCGGTATCTGCATCGCCGGCGAAGTCTTCCGGGGTTCCCGATCTGGGCTATCGGCCCGTTCGCGAGAGCTTCAAGCTTCCGCAAGGCGTCAACTTTGGGCCCTGCTCCGGCGTGGCGGTCAACTCGAAGGGAAATATCTTTGTTTTCCATCGCGGGCCGCGCTGCCTGATGGAGTTCGACCGCAACGGCCGCTACCTGCGCTCGTACGCCGAGGGCGTGTTCTCACGACCCCACGGCCTGAGGATCGACCCCGAGGACAACATCTGGGCGACCGACATCGGCTCGCACATCGTCGTGAAGTTCGATCCGCGCGGAAGAATCCTGATGGTGCTGGGGCTGAAGGACACCGCCGCGGAGTGGCACGCCTACGGCCATCTTCGCGCTTTCGATGAGCCGAACGACGTCGCTTTTGGCCCGGCAGGAGAAATCTACGTGAGCCAGGGTCACGGCAAGGGGGAGTCCCGCGTGCTGAAGTTCGAGGCGGACGGCACCTTCGTGAGGACGTGGGGTGGAGAGGGCACGGCCTCGGGTCAGTTCAGGCAGCCCCACTCGGTGGCAACCGACGCAAAGGGACGGCTCTTCGTCGCCGATCGCTCGAACCAGAGGATCCAGGTGTTCGACGCCGACGGAACGTATTTGAGGGAATCACGCCACCCCGGCACGCCGTGCGGGCTGTGCATGAGCCGGGACCAGCATATATTTCTGGCGCACGGCCATGCCGGGCGAATCATGAAGCTCGATCTCGAAGGCAATGTCCTGGGCGCGACCGGCCGCCAGGGCAAGGGCCTCGGCGAGTACGGCGAGGCGCACTATCTCGCCCTGAGCCGCGACGAGAAGGCGATCTACGTCGCCGACACGCTCAACTGGCGGGTGCAAAAGCTCGTCAAGAACAGATGATGCGTGATGTGTGATGGGTGATGAGTGATGGGTCACAATTCACGCCGTGACATACTGAAACCGTACCCTTCATCCTTCGTTCCTCATCCCTCCGCCCTGATTCATCGGCACTCATCACCCATCACCCATCACGAATCATCCGCTACTTGCGGATGGGGATGCCTGCCTGCTTCGCGACCTTGAACCACTTCGTGCTTTCCTCGCGCATGAATGCCGCAAAGGCCTTGGGTGAGCTTCCCACGGCGTCGGTTCCGTCGCGCGCGAGGCGCGTCGCGACGTCCGGTTGCTTGAGCGCCTTCGCGAATTCCTGATTCAAGCGCTCGATCCGGCCCGGCGGTGTGCCCGCCGGCGCAATCACGCCGATCCACTGGGTTACCACGAAGTTCTTCACGCCCGCCTCGATCATGGTCGGCACACCCGGCAGCACGGGCGAGCGCTCCTTGCCGCTCACCGCCAGCGGCCGAAGGCGCTTCGCCCGGATATGCGGATTCATGGAGGTGATGCTCGACATCGTCATCTGGATGCGGCCTGAGACGAGATCCGGTATCGCCGCGCCCACGCCCTTGTACGGCACGTGCGTGAACTGCACGCCCTCGAGCGCCCCGAGATAATCGGTGGCGAGGTGTTGCAGTGACGCGACGCCCGAGGACGCATAGTTGAGCTTGCCCGGATTCGCCTTGGCGTACGCGATCAACTCGCTCACCGTCTTCGGGGTGAGTGATGGCGTGACGACGAGCACGTAGTCCGCGGCCGTCAACTGCGAGATCGGCGCGAAATCCTTGAAGAGATCGAAGCTCGTCTTGTTGATCGCGGAGTAAATGACGTGCGTTGCGCTGATCACCATGAGGTTATAGCCGTCGGGTGTCGCGCGCGCCGTCAACTCGAGCCCGATGACGCCGCTCGCCCCCGGCCGGTTGTCGACGACGACGGTCTGGCCCATGCTGTCCGTCAGCTTCGGCCCGATGAGGCGCGCGACGAAGTCGAGCCCGCCGCCGGGCGCCGTCGGCACGATGATGCGCAGCGGCCGTGTCGGAAAATTCTGGGCGAGCCCTGCGCCGGCGGCCGTGGAGAAAATCAGGGCCGTGACGAGCCCTCGAGTGCTGAATGGCATGGCGTTCCTCCTCGTCCCGTTCTTGAACCGGTTTCTTGGCAATCCGTGTCGCGACAGCGTCGGGGGCTTTGCAATGCCGCGCTATCCGGCTCTGCGCGTTCCGATCTTACGCCTCTTCCGCGTCACACGGCGCGTCCCGGCGCGGCGGGGTTTCCCCGGCTGCTTCGCCATCTGCATCGCTCGCAAGCCGAGCTGCATCGACACCATCCCGGTCATGGGCACGATCGCCGAAATCGCTTCCAGGACCTGGCGCTGCGTCATGCCATAGTCGTAGGCACGGCGGATGTTCTGCGCCGCGAGGTCGACCTCGCCCCGGGTGCAGAGCGCCGCGATCACGATGAGCGCGCGGGGTCCCGGGCCCAGGAGCTCGTCGCGCGCGCCGCCCGCGAGCAGGCAATGCTCAAGCCAGCCGGTCGCGCGGCGCGCGAGCTCCGGGTCGATCGATGCGGCAAAGCGCCACTCCGGCGCACCGGGCAGGTTGTCCCTGGTGGCGGCTTTGCGCGTCCGCCCCATCTTTAGCTCCGGAAACGGCGTGAGCGTTTTCGGCTCGCCGCCTTCTGGCAGCGTGCCAAAAGGGTAATCGGGACTCGTCGCTTCCATGATGACGTGGCCGGTATTCGCGATCGTTGCCCACCCCGTCACGGTCGCAAACGCCGCCGCGGCTTCCATGATCACCTGGTTCGTGAGGCCCATGCGATACATGCGCCGCACGTGGTTCGGGGCATGGCGATAGTCGCCCTTCGACGCGAGCGCGGGTGTCGCAATCAGCTCGCGCATCGGACCCGACAATTGCTGCTCGTCGGACGATTCCCCGTGATACTTGTGGAAGTACCCGCCGGTATGCGTCACGAGGTCGTAGGTTTGCGGCGCGGCGTAGGCGAGGACCTTCCACTCGGGGAAGATATCGCCGCGCGCCTTTGCTGCGCGCGCAAGGACGTCTTCCGGGCTCAAATCGCGTTGTGCAGCTCTGCTGGTGGTCGACACGGATAGGCCTCCTCTCCCGAAGTCGGAAGCATGAAGGATAAATGAGGAAGGCGCGCGGCGGCGAGGTCCGAAACCGGACCTCGCTGCGCTGCATCGCTATGGGCGCCGCGGCGGCTGGCTAGGCGAGGTTCTTCTTGAAGAAGGCGACGGTGCGCTCCCACGCCAGGTCCGCCGCCTCCTTGTTATAGCGCGGCGTCGAATTGTTGTGGAAGCCGTGCTTCGTGCCCGGATAGAAATGCGCCTCGTACCTGGCGTTATTGGCCTTCAGCGCGGCTTCGTAGTTCGGCCACATCGCGTTGATGCGCTCATCGTCTTCCGCGAAATGGATGAGGAGGGGGGCGCGAATCTTGGAGGCATCCTCCGACTTGGCTGCGGCGCCATAGAACGGGACGCCCGCCTGCAGGTCGCCGCCCAGGGTCACCGCCAGGAAATTGGTCGTGCCGCCGCCCCAGCAGAATCCGGTGGCGCCGAGCTTTCCGGTCGAAAGCGCGTGTGACTTGACGTAACGGGCGCTGTTCACCATGTCCTGCTTCAACTTGCCCTGATCGAGGCTTCGCTGCAGCTCGCGCCCGTCGTCGTCGTTGCCGGGATAGCCTCCGACGGGGAAGAGCCCATCCGGCGCCAGGGCGAGGAACCCCGCAACGGCTGCGCGCCGCGCAACGTCCTCGATGTAGGGATTCAAGCCCCGGTTCTCGTGGATCACGAGCACTGCAGGGAACGGGCCCTGGCCAGCGGGCTGGACCAGGTAGCCGCGCATTTTTCCGGAGGTGCCGCCGGGGGAGGGGTACTCGACATAGACCGCCTTGATGCGCTTGTCGGTGAAAGAAATCGTTTGCGCCTGGGCGTAACGCGGGAGAAGCGACTGCGCGATCGCGAGGCCGGATACGCCGGCGATGGTGAGCGCCGCGGCCCGGCGCAGGAACTCCCGCCGATCGATAAAGCCGTGACAGTACTCGTCGTATAAATCGAATATCTGCTGCTCGATTTCCTGCTTCGTCATGCTCGGGCTTCGCGGGGCTTCAAGACTATCCATGGGTTCCCTCCAGAAAGAGATCAGTGCGGTCGTTGTCAGGCCAGGATTCCGTCATGCAGGGGTTGGGTCGCCCTCACCGGACCACGGATTCGCACACGACAAGCTGTCGCTAAACTTTCACAACGCATGGGCGACGCGTAATGAGCGAGGGCCTTGATCCAGAGGAAGATTTCCCAGGGTTCACGCCGGTACCCAGGCCAACTGAGCCTGCCCGGCGAATTCTGTCTTGACGTCGATTACGGCAGGAAGTTCCGAAGCGAGGGCGGCATCGAACGCTTTCCGGAAATCCTGCGGCTTCTCGACCGTGACCCCGAAGCAGTCGAAGCTCTGCGCGATTCGCGCAAAATCGGTCTCACGAAACTCGAAACATTCGCCCTTGTTGGTCTCATCGTGCCCCTGGTAGGCAATGGTGAGATTGCGCAGGCCTTGCGCCAGGCCGCGATTATTGTTGACGATTGTGACAGTCTTGATGCCGCGGCGGCGCGCGGTCTCGAGCTCCGGCAGGTGGTAGTAGAAACCGCCGTCGCCGCAGAAGCAAATGACCGGCCGCTCGGGCGCCGCGCACTTGGCGCCGAGCGAGGCGGGGAATGACCAGCCGAGCGAGCCCGCGGCGCGAAAATAGCGCTGCGTGGGATAGCGCAGATAGACGAGCGTGCCGGTCCAGATCGCAGCATAGCCGGTGTCCGCGATCAGGATTGCATCCTTGGGCAGGACGTCCGTCAGCTCACGGCAAAGGCGCTCGGGCCTCAACGGCAGCTTCTCGGAGGCGCATGCCTTGTCGGCTTCCTTGCGCCACTCGTCTACGAAGCCCCTGGTTCGGGAAAGCCACTCGTCGCGCGTCGCAGCCGATGCCTTGGCCGCAAGTGCTTCGAGCGCCGCGCGCACGTCGGCCTGGATGCCGATGCTGCCGGGATAATTTCGCCCGATCTCGACCGGGTCGATGTCGATGTGAATTGTCCGGGTGCCCTGCGGGGGCATTTTCCAGCTGGCCGTGGTGTGATCGCTCGTGTTGCTGCCCGCGTAGATCACGAGGTCGGCTTCTGCGACGGCCCGGTTGGCGCAGCTTCGGCCGTAAATCCCGAGCATGCCCCGGAAGAGCGGATGCTCCTCGCT
>DASPGR010000291.1:0-9674 GCA_035620515.1 Burkholderiales bacterium
TGCGACGAGATCGCCGTTTACCTGAAGGGCCACGGTACAGTGGGACAGCGCGGTGAGCGCACCGAAGTGCGTGCGGGTCACTGCCGCGTGATGCCGCAAGGCGCGGAGCATTTCTTCTTCAACGAGACGAAGGACGAGGAGGCCATGGTTGTCGGCTTCTACGTCGGGGCGGGGAGCGTCGAGGGCACAGGTTACGAATTTCGCGGAGCCGTGACCGAAGCCGACCTCAAGATGCCGCGCGGCAAGGGATTCAGCGACGGGGTCCTGGTCCACATTGATGACGTGAAGCCCTCGCAGATGAAAAAAGAAGAGGGCTGGAGCATTACCGACTTTCGCGTTCCGATCGGCCGGCACAACGGGAGCCGGACGGCGCTATTCTGGGCGAAGTTCATGCCCGGCGCCGTGCACAAGAAGCACCGGCACGAGAACTGCGAGGAGCTCTATTACATCATCCGCGGCCATGGCCTTGCGGGCGCGGGTCCCGACCGCGCCGAAGTGCGAGGCGGGCACGTGCACTACATCCCGAAGGGCGTGGAGCACTTTCTCTACAACCTGAGCAAGACCGAGCCGCTTGAAGCGATTGGCATCTACGTCGGCGCGGGCAGCGTCGAGGAGACGGGCTACGTCTACACGGGAGATGTGACGGCGGCCGACCTCAAGGCCAAGTGAATGGCCAGAAAAGGTGTCAGGAACCTTTTCCTGGCGAACTAGGCCCTGTAAAGGTTCCTGACACCTTTTTTAGTACATCGGGCTTCTCACGCGGTAATGGAAAACGGCCATCCGCGTCAGCAGGGCGCCGATGAGCGTTGTGATCACCGCAAGGGAGATCTCGCCGGGCTCATAGTCGAGTCGGTTCGCGTACCAGGTCAGGAAAAGCGAAAGCGCAAGGCCCCAGATCAGCGCCACTTCCGCGTAAAAGGTGCCCTTCAGAAACGGATTGTTGGCGTCGGCGCGAAAAACATCGCGAATGATGCCGCCCCCGGCTCCGGTGAGTGCTCCCAGGAGCGGGCCCCACAGCCATAGGGGCTCGGACCGCGACTCGACAGCGACCACCACCCCGATCACGGTAAAGGCCGCGAGCCCCAGTGCGTCGAAGAAGGCGACGGCCCGAGTGACCGTGATCTTCTTCAGGAACCAGTCGGCTCCGTCGGCGGCATCTCCTCCACTGCCGGACGCGGGGCGCAGCCTTGCCGCGAGCTTGAACGCCACGTAGCCAGCGAGAACCGTAAGAACGACCGCTGAAAGATAGACCGGATTGGAGAGCACCGCGAGTTTCTCGCGGTTCACGACCAGGTCGCGCATGATGCCGCCCGCCAGCGCCGGAAGCGACGCCAGGACAAGCGCGCCGAAGAGGCTGTAGCGTCCCTGGTGCGCCAGCAGGATTCCGGAAATGGCGAACGCGATCGTGCCCAGGATATCGATCGTCAAGAACCACCACTGCGCCACGGTCGCGCCCAGCAGCGAGGGAAACAGATATTCGCGCACAATGCGGCTATATTGGCCGCTTTGCCTGAGCTCGTGCAGACTGCGGTTAAAGGCTTCGACCAGCTGGGGCGTGGTCGTCTTCTTGCTGAAGATTACGTGTATGTCTGCCGAGTAGACGGGCGGCGACAGCTCTTCGACCGCGAGCTGCCAGCCATGCTTCCAGGCGAGCGTCTCGCCGACTAGGCGATCAGCGACAAAGGCATCGATCCTGCGATCCAGCAGGTGCTGGAAGTTCGCGACGTCGTTGGCTACGCGGACGATGCGGGAAGCATTGGCCGGATCGCTAATGTACGTTGCGAGCTCCGGCCCATAGTAGAAGCCGCTGATCACTCCCAGGCGGATGTTCTGATCGCGGAACCGGGCGATGAGCTCGCTGACGCTGCCGTATCGATAACGCGATGACTCGCCTTTGCGCACGTATACGACGTCGGTCTCTTTTCGATAGGGCGCCGAATAGTAGGCATATTCCGCTCGCTCGGGGTTCTTGAAGGCTCCGGCAGCGATGTCCCGCACGCCGTTCTTGATGTCGAGCTGATGCTGCTTCCAGCCGATCTCCTCGTAGCTGACTTCATGACCGATCCGGGAAAAGACCGTCCGCACCAGCTGAACGTCGAGACCAGTAAGCTGCCTGATGTTCTGCTTCACCGCGATGTACTGATACGGGTCCCACAGATACCATCCGCATCGCAGAACTTTTTTTCCCTCCTGCGCGATCGCCAGAGGAGACAAGAGCAGCAAGGCGATGAGCTGCGCGACGATCCCCCAGCCGCGGACGGGGCCGAGGGCGGTGAGAGGCGTTTGCCGCCGATTCCTGTCCGACGTCATGTGCGAGGAAGGCTCTGAGCTTACGTAACCATACAGGACGATTTGTGACGCGTCTTCTCACGCGCCATGGACGGCCCTCCGCCGGAATGCCCACGCGAGAAATACGCCGGCGAGGGCGAGGCCGATACCGATCAGCGTGAGCTCCCAGTGGCCCACCCCGAGCTTGCCGCCGCCGGGAAGCGCCATTGCGATGCCGGCTCCCATCAGGAGCAGGCGGGCGAGGGCGCCTGCCCACCCGAACCGGAGCGCGCCGAATCCGACGAGATAGCCCTCCAGCGCCGCGGCGATCAGCGTGATGCCGGCAATCGCGGTGCCCACCACGATCAGGATCTCGGCCGGAGTGCCGCGCAGGATCAGGGCGGGGTTCAGAACGAAGAAAAACGGCACGAAGTACATTGCACTTCCGAGCCGCACCGATTGCAGTCCCACCTGCATGGGCGCGGCGCGGGCGATGCCGGCCGCGACAAACGCCCCCAGCGCCACCGGCGGCGTGATGAACGACACCATGCCCCAGTAGAGCATGAACAGATGCACTGCGACCGGGTCGAATCCGGCGGCAACGAGCGGCGGAGCGAGCACGATCGCGAGAAAGATGTAGCACGCCGTCACGGTCATGCCCATGCCGAAGATGAAGCTCGTGATCGCGCCCATCACCAGAAGCACGTAGATGTTGTTGCCGGCGAGATATACGAGATCGTTGGCGAGCGTGCCGGCGAGCCCGGTGACCGAAAGCGCGCCGATGATCAGCCCCACGCCCGCCAGCAGCGCTGAAAGCTCCGAGAGCGCCGCGCAGACGCCTTCCAGCAGCTTCCCGAGGCGCGCCCAGTCAAGGCGGTAGCGCGGGGAGAACTGGTTCATGACCAGCAGGAGTGCCGTCGAATAGAACGGGGCCAGCGACTCGCGCTGCAGGACGAGGAGCATCCAGACGAGGAACAGGAAGACGATGATGTAGTGCCAGCCCTCGGCAAACGTGCGCGCGACGGAGGGCAGCTCCTCGCGCGGCAGCCCGCGCAGGGCATTGCGCGCGGCATAGCCGTCAATCTGCACGAACAACGCAAAGTAGAACAGCAGCGAGGGAACGATCGCCGCGAGCGCGATCTCGGTGTAGGGCAGGCCGAGGAACGAGGCCATGACAAAGGCCGTCGCGCCCATGACCGGCGGCATGAGCACGCCCCCGGTCGAGGCGCACGCTTCCACGCCGGCGGCGAAGCTCGGTGCAAATCCGATTCGTTTCATCGCCGGGATCGTCACGACACCGGTGGTGAGTACGTTGGAAACCACGCTGCCGCTCACTGAGCCCATCAGTCCGCTGGCAAAGATGGCGACTTTCGCCGGGCCGCCGCGCACCGAGCCGAAGAGCGCGAAGGCGAGATTGTTGAAGAAATGCGCCGCGCCGGTGTATTGAAGCGCGGCGCCGAACATTACGAACCCGATGACGAGCTCCCCGAACGCCCGGGTGGGGATTCCGAGCACGCTCTCGGAGCTGGCGAAGTGAAACGCCGCCGTACCGGGGAGCGTCTGGGCAAGGCCGGAGATTGGTCCGGGCATGTGTCCGGCGAACGTCGGGTAGAGCGAGATGAGTGCCACCACAACGAAGACGGCGTTACCTCCGGCCCGGCGCGTCGCCTCGAGCAGCACGGCCCAGCCAAGGTAGGCGACCCACACCGCCTCCCGCGGCGCCTTGAATTCCCAGCCTTCGGCAACGATGCGGTGCGCATTCACCGCGAAGTAGGCAAAGACCGCGAGCGAGAGCAGAAAAAGCAGCGCGTCGTACCACGGCACGCCGTCGCGGCGCGCGCCCGGCGCACCGGGAATGAGCGCGAAGACGCAGCCGACCAACAGCGCGCAGAGCCAGTACAGGTATGCGCTGTCGAGCAGCGTTTTCCCTACGAAGAACCCCAGATTGAGAAGCTGATTGAAGGAGAGCCCGATCGCGGCCGCGCACAACGTGATGAGCAGCGCGCGCCAGGCAGGCGGCAGCGTGCGATAGCGCGACCCGCTCGCCGCCTGCGCGGCGTCCGCGTCCCGCATCGTGGCGTCGTGAGTCACGCCCGGATCCGCGGCAATCCGGCGCGCACCGGCGATCTATCGCGGCTCGTCTACCAGCTCATCACAACGGGATCGAGCCCCGCTTGAACAAGCGCGTCGGCCCGCGCTTTCATCCACGCCTGCGCGAATGCCTTGTCGTCGGAATGGGTGCCCCTCGTGACGTCCGCCCAGGTCGTCGCAAGCACTCTCTGGCGCACGAGCAGCTTGTCGTTGTGGGTCTGGTGCTCCGCCGTCCACAGGCCGGCCTCCATCCAGTAGCGGATGGCGCCGTCATGGTAGGGAATGACCCAGGCGAAATTCTGACGCTTCACGTCCCAGCCGGAATTCCCGGGCGCCGCGCTTTTGTAGAGATCGAAGGTCTCGACCATCGCGCGGGTCATCGCATAGACAAGATCGGCATCCTGGTTCGCATAGCTCATCAGGATGGGATACGGATAGGCGGCGGATTCCGCAGGCTTGTCCTGTGACAGATTCGCCCCCTGGGTGCCCATGAACGGAATATAGAACGGGGCGACCTTCTGCAGCCGCGCCCAGCCCGCCTTGTCGGCGTGGGATATCACAGGGTAGATGAGGCCGCGCGGAGACTTGGCAATCTGATAGGCCTTGCCCGAGATCGAGGAACTGAACGCCGCATCCACCTGGTTGTTGATGATTCCGTCCATCGCTGCGCCGAAACCGCCGAATTCGACTTTCTGCACGTCGTTCCAGGTGAGGCCGGCAAAGGCAAGCAGCGCCGTAATGTTCTGGTTGAGGGAAGGCGCGCCGATGACCCACGCCACGCGCTTGCCTTTCAGATCGGCGATGGTCTTGACCCCGGTGTCTCCCGCCGCCACGACCGACAGCAGCTGGTCGGAGATATTCAGCATCAACGCGCGCACGGGCTGCGGTCCCCACTGCTTCGCGCCGAACTCGTACAGCCCTTCCTGGGCAAGATAGCTGCCGCCGATCCCGTTGGCCGAGAAATGGACCTTGTTCTCGCGCAGCGGAAGATTGCGCGACACGTCGTTCTTGCCCGGCAGCACGCGCAGGCTGACGTTGTATTTCTGCTTGAGCGCATTGCCGATGGCCACCGACTGGTTGTAGCCGCCGGAGCCCACGTCGTAGGCGCTCCACGCGAGCGTGGGCGGCAGCTTGACCTGAGCCGAGGCCGGCAACGCGAGAGAAAGGACGGCGAATAACGCGGCGCAAACGCTCCGCGGCGTGCGGTCAGCGATCTTCATATGGGCCTCCTCCCTGTAAGATCACTGCTATCTTAAGCCAACCACGGCACGCCGGTGGCCCGCCCGTGATTGGCGTGCATCGGCGTTTATCGGCGGTTCCAGTCGTGTCTAAGCCAGACGGGCCGCGACGCCTTTGACCATCTCGTTGAGCGAACCGAACACGGTCACGCCGGCGGTTTCAAGCGCGGCGCGCTTCGCAGCATGGGTGCCGTGCGCACCATGGACCAGCGCCCCGGCGTGGCCCATGGTGACGCCTTCGGGAGCGCTTTTGCCCGCGATCAACGCAAACGCCGGCTTGGCGAAGCGCTGCGCGCTGAGCGCCGCGGCGAACTCTTCCTCGTCGCTGCCGCCGATCTCGCCGATGATGAGGACCGCCTCGGTGGCGGCATCGGCGGCGTAGAAGGGAACGAGATCGGCGAAACGCGTGCCCTTGACGGGGTCGCCGCCGACGCCAACCCAGACGGACGTCCCGATGCCGCGCTGCGCGAGACGATAGCCGGCCTCATAGGACAGGGTGCCCGATTTCGACATGAGCCCGAGCCGTCCCGGTCTCAGCGAGTCATCCGGCAGGAAGCCAAGCTTGACCTCGCCCGGGATCGCCATCCCCGGCGTTGAGCCGCCGATCCAGATTGCGCCGGCGTCACGGACCAGCTGCCACGCCTTCAGCGCGTCATGCACCGGTACGCCTTCCGTAGGCGTCACAAGGTAGCGAATACCGGCGTCAAGCGCTTCCTTCATTGCGCCGAGCAGCTGCATGGCGCCGACGAAAAGCACGCTCGCTCTTGCGCCGGTCTTTTCCACCGCGTCGCCGCAGCTTGGAAAGACCGGCACCGCGTTGACCTCCCGCACCTTGGCGCCAGGGGAAACACCGCCGACGATACGCGTGCCGTACTGCATCATGAGCCTGCAGTGCAGCTGGCCTGCGCGCCCCGTAATCCCCTGCACGATTACCGGGATGCTGCTATCGATGCGAGGGCTCATGCAAATCGATTGATCACGCCAGAGTCTCGCGCACTGCGGCAAGGGCATCGTCGAGATCAACATGGAGCGGAATACCCGCCGCGGCAAGCACCTCGCGCGCCGCCGGCAGGCCGTTGCCGACGAGGCGGGCGACGACAGGGACCTTGAGGCGAGGCACTGCGGCAAGCGCTTCCACGAGCAGGCGCGAGAACTCGGCGAGATCGGTGATGCCGGCGAAGATGTTGACGAGCAGGACGCGCACGCGAGGGCCGCCCGCAATCCATTCGAGGACGTTGACGAGGCGCGCGATCTCCCCTCGGAGCCCACCCGTTCGGATGTCGAGGAAGTTGTACGGCTTGAGGCCCGCCTCGCGCATTTCATCGATCAGCATCATCGAGAGGCCCGCGCCGGTCGTAAGGAGCCCGATCTCGCCCTCGGGATCAACGACGACATAGTCGAATCCATGTTCGAGCTTGAGCGCTGTTTCCGGGTAGACCGCCGCGCGACGGTCGAGCAGCGCGCGCAGCTGAGGCTGCCGTGCCAGGGCATTGTCATCAACGACCACTTTGGCATCGCCTGCGGCCCATCGGCCGTCATCGAATACGAAGAGCGGATTGATCTCGATCAGCAGGGCCTCGAGCGTCACGAATGCTCGGGCGGCGCGTTCACCGGCCTGCCGTATCACGGCGCCGATATCGGCGGGTAAGCTGCGCGCGACCTCGTGCACCGCTTGCACGATCAATTGGGTATCGGGCCGGGCCAGCGCGCTGCAGATGTGCTCCCGCGGAACCTGCTCGATGTCCATCCCGCCGCGGCCCGAGGCAATGACGCGGACCTGGGCACTCGCAGCGTCGAGAAGGAGGGCGAGATAGGCTTCGTGCGCAGCATCGACCAACTGCTCGATACGCACAGAGCGAACGGGATGGCCGCGGGCGTTCGAGCCGATGATCGATGCGGCGTGGTCGCATGCCTCGCCGATCGTATGCGCTTTCCGGATGATCCCGGCCTTCCCGCGTCCGCCCGCGGCGATCTGGCCCTTTACGATCCAGGGGCCCGGGGGCAGGACGGATGCGTTGATGGCGTCCGCGTTCTCGATGAGCGTGCCAGCGGGCGACGGGATACCGTGCGCGGAGAGGATTTCCTTCGCGTCATGCTCCAGCAAATACATCCTAGAGCGCCTAAGAGGATGAGTCCCCTCCTGCCCGAGGAGGGGTGCCCGCGCCAGCGGGCGGGGTGGTGGGAGTGCGATCGCGTCGCGTTTTGCGATCCAGAAAAGCCTGCATAAGCCGCCGCGGCTCGTCGGTTCTTTTCGACTCGGTGCAGGCGCGGATGCCGGCCTCGATCGCCTTGTCGATGGGCAGGCGCTCCCAGTCACGCACCAGCGCCTTTTGCAGCCGGATTGCGCGAGGTCCCGCGGCGAGTATCGAGCCGATCCATTGCTCCACGGCGGTATCGAGCATGGCGGGCTCGACGAGCTTCTCCAGAAAGCCGATACGTTGCGCTTCCGCCGCGTCGATGTGGTCTCCGGTATAGACCAGCTCGCGCGTCTTTCCCCAGCCGATCAACTGCGGCAAGAGGCAGGCTTCCATGCCGGAGGGAAGACCAAAGCGCACCTCGGGCATGCCGAATTTTGCGGTCGTGACAGCGACACGCATGTCGCAGCTCGCGGCAAGCTCCATGCCCGCGCCGAAGCAGTAGCCGTTGACCCGGGCGATGACCGGCACGGGCAGGGCACGGATGGCGGCGCAGGCACGATGGGTCCACGTGAAAAGCTTCCGGGCCCTGGCCCGCGTAAGTCCCTTCATCTCGGCCAGGTCGGCGCCCGCCATGAAGGAGCGGTCCCCCGTGCCAGTCAGGATTGCCACCCTGAGGAGCGAGTCCTTTGCAAGGCGGTCGAACGTCTTGGCGAGCTGCTGCTTGCCGCTCATGCCCAGGGCATTGCGCCGGTCGGGATTATTGACAGTGACCCTGGCGACGCGGCCGGACGCGCCTCTATCCTCGACGCTGACGAGGATCAGTGGATTATCGGTGGCAGGCATGGGCGGCACAAAAGGAGTGCGCTCATGCTATCAGGCTCGAGCTGCCATCCCAACCCGCGCTGTCCAGCATGCGGTCGGCCGCGGGTGCGGCGGCCGGGCAGCGTCGGATAGAATTGGGCAAGTCGCTTGGCTTGAGTCAACGGGGAGTGGGGAGATGAAGCTCTACGGTTCGCCGAATTCACCGTATGCGCGCAAGACGCGGATACTGATCAAGGAAAAAAACCTGCCGGTCGAGTTCCTGCTCGAGGATCCATGGGCTGAGGACAGCCCTCTTGCCAGCAGGAATCCTTTCAGCAAAGTCCCGGTGCTGGAGGTCGGACCGGACAATCACCTCTTCGAGTCGATTTTCATCGCGCACTACCTCGACAATCTCGACGGACAGCCGCTGCAGCCGAGGGACGCCGAAGGCTACTGGCATGCGCAGTGGTGGCAGGCACTCGGCAACGGCATCATCGACTCGGTCATCGCGCGCGTGCTCGAGACGCGGCGCCCGCCCGACAAGCAGTGGCCGGAGAAGCTCGCGCGCGAGGAGAAACGGGTGAACCGGGCGATCGACCTCGGGGAGCAGGCATTCCGCGGGAACCGGTTCCTGGTGGGCGCCGCTTTCACCATGGCCGATCTCGTGCTGGGAGTTGCCCTGCAGTACGTGGATTTCCGGTTACCGCACGACTGGCGCTCACCTCACCCGAAGCTCGCCCGCTGGCACGCTGGGATCGTAGCGCGCAGGTCCTTCGAGGAAACGCTTCCGCCCGGTTTCGTCAAACCCGCCTGACCGCGGAAATCGTGACCAAAGTAATGAGGGATGGTGCTAAAGAATGCTGTTGGCGTTTGCCGGCATTACCGCTTGTCACCGGTAACCACTGGTTTCACACGGCGGGGGTCATTGGATGTACTTTGACAACATGACCAGGACTGGTCCAGGCAGGATCGCCACAGATATCAGGGCGAGATAACTCGGAAACGAGTAGAGCCGGCTCATCCCCGCCATCATTGCGATGCCGCCTCCGCCTCCGATCAGAACATTCCCCGGGAGGTTCAGCAAGAGCGCCAGCAGCAGGTATCGATGGTTCAACAATACCGACATGGACCCACCATG
>DASPGR010000292.1:0-14856 GCA_035620515.1 Burkholderiales bacterium
GCTGCCGGGCATCGCCGCCGAGGACATCGGAAAGTGCGCTTTCGGCATCTTCAAGCGCGGCGCGCAGTTCATCGGCAAGACCGTCGGCATCGCCGGAGAGCACCTGACCGGCATGCAGATGGCAGCAGCCATGACCCGCGCGTTGCGGCAGAAGGTCGTGTACAAGCACATTCCGTTCGAGGAGTACCGGACCCTCGACTTTCCGGCCGCGCAGGATCTCGCCAACCAGTTTCAGTTCCAGCACGATTTCGAGGTCGAGGTCTGCGCCGCGCGCAACGTGGAGCTCGCGCGCAGCCTCAATCCGTCCCTGCTGTCGTTCGACGGCTGGCTCCTCAGGTACAAGAACAGCATTCCGCTCACGTAAAGGTGTCAGGAACCTTTTTCGACGCCACGCCATTCGCGAAAAAGGTTCCTGACACCTTTTCTCCATGAGCGAGACCACAAGGCCCGCGGCAGGCGCCGGCTCGATCCGCCTTGGCGAGCTGACAGTAAACCGCCTCGCTTTCGGCGCGATGCGCGTCACGGGTCCCGGCATCCGGGGCATGCCGAAGGACCGCGCGGCGATGCTTCGTCTGTTCGTTCGCGCCTTCGAGCTCGGACACAACTTCTTCGATACGGCCGACAGCTACGGCCCCGAGGTGTCGGAGAACCTGATCGCGGAGGCACTGCACCCTTACCCTTCCGGTCTCGTCATCGGCACCAAGGGCGGGTTCGTGCGGCCGAACGGCGGCTGGGCGCCGGACGGGCGGCCGGAGCACTTGCGCCGCGCCCTGGAGGGCAGTCTCAAACGGCTGCGGCTCGAGCGCATCGATCTCTACCAGTTTCACACGCCCGACCCGAAAGTGCCGTTTGTCGAGTCGTTCGGTGCTCTGTCGGAGCTGCAACGAGCCGGAAAGATCCGGCACCTCGGCCTCTCGAGCGTCAGCGTGCGGCAACTCGCGGACGCACGGAAAATCGCGCCCGTCGTCTCCGTGCAGAACCGCTACAGCGTCGACGATCGCGGCTCGGACGACGTGCTGGCCGCGTGTGAGGCAGCCGGCATCGCCTTTATTCCATGGTATCCGCTCGGATGCGGTCGCGCGCTGCGCCTGGAAAAGGTGCGGCGCGTGGCCGGGCGAAACGGCGCATCGCCATCACAGGTGGCGCTTGCCTGGCTCCTTGCGCGCTCGCCGGTGATGGTGCCCATACCGGGAACCGGCTCACTTGATCATCTCGAGGAAAATGCAGCTGCTGCGCAGCTGAAACTTGCGCCTGCCGATATGGCAGCGCTCGAGCGCGTCTAGAAAAGCAGCCAGCAGGCAGCCTAGCCCGACAGGACGTCCTGCGCCCGCTCCTGTCGCAGCAGCTCGTAGATGAAGTCCTCGAGCTCGGGGCCGAGCGCGTCGCGGCAGGAAACCATTCCGATCGGGCGCCCGTCCTCCACCACCGGCACATGCCGGAATCCGCCTTCGTGCATGATGTGCAGCGCGTCGCTGAACGCCTTTGCCGGGTCGACCGTCTGGGGATTTCGCGTCATGACGTCCGCGAGCCGCGTCGTCTGCGCGTTCCGCGCCTCGGCAACGACGCGGAACAACGCGTCGCGCTCGGTGAACATGCCGACGAGCTTTCCTTCCTCCACGACCATGACAGCCCCGACTCGCTTCTCCTTCATCAAGCGGGCCGCCTGGGCGACCGTCGCGCTTTCCGGGGCCGTCACCAGCTCCTGGCCTTCGATGATGGATCCAATGGAACGGTGCGACATCCTTGTCCTCCGGTGGCACAATCTCGTTCACTGAACCGGGGCAAGCCTTGCAAGCCGGTTCACAGGCGTTGGCTCGGGTCCAATGCTACGCTCGACGCGCAGGCGGGGCAACGCCGCCGGGCCGTGGGTCATCACCCGGGATTCGAGAGGAAAAACAATGGCTGAGCTCAAGCTCTTTGCGACCAATGCCGTTCGCTCGGTGCTCGCCGAGCTCGTGCCGCCCTTCGAGAAGACGAGCGGGCGCAGGGTCGCAATCGGTTACAACACGACGGCCCAGACGCTGGATCTCCTCCGTGGCGGCGAGCGTGGCGACGCGGTCATTGCGACCGCGGCCGGCCTCGACGAGCTGGCGAAACTGGGCAAGGTGATTCCCGGAAGCCGTGCCGCGCTCGCGAGCTCAAGTATCGGCGTTGCCGTGCGGCAAGGGGCGCCGAAGCCTGATATCGGATCCGTTGACGCGTTCAAGCGCGCGCTGCTGGATGCGAAGGCAGTCGCGTATACCGCCTCGGGCCTGAGTGGAATGTACTTCGCCGGGCTGATCGAGCGCCTGGGAATCGCCGAGCAGATCAAGGCCAAGGCCCGGATCAGGCCGGGCGGGCTCATCGCCGAAGTCGTCGTCGCGGGAGAAGCCGACCTGGCGGTGCAAATGGTAAGTGAGCTGCTTTCCGTCCCGGGCGCGCAGTTCGTAGGACCATTGCCCGCCGAAATCAATCAGACGAGCATGATCGAGGCCGGCATCCTCACCGGCACACGAGAGTCAGGGCCAGCGCGGTCCCTGATTCAGCACCTTACCACCCCCGCCTCTGCGCGCGTGTTCGGGGCCAAAGGTCTCGGGCCCGCCTCTACACGGTAGTTCGTGACGAGTGATGGGTGATGGGTGATCAGTGACCCGTCACGGGTCTCCGTTCACTCTAGCTCTTGTAGGAAGGATCGGTCTTGTCGAGCATCCGCAGCAGCGCCTTCCACTCGGGTCGCTTCGCCTTGTAGGGCAGGCCCTGAAACTGGCTCGCGACCTTTTCCGCGACGGCTGCCGGCGGAACTCGCAGCTTGGCGCCTCCGGTGAGCGCGTTGATCTGCGTCTGGCAGGCACGTTCCAGGTAGTACATGAGATCAAAGGCTTCATAGACGGAGGACCCGCATGTCAGCAGGCCGTGATTGCGCAGAATCATGGCCTTGTTTCCCCCGAGATCACGCACGAGGCGCTGCTGCTCGCCGAGCTCGAGCGCGAGCCCCTCGTAGTCGTGGTATGAAAGCGTGTTCCAGAACCTCATCGCATGCTGGGACACGGGCAGCAACCCCTGCTCCTGCGCCGACACCGCGATGCCCGCAGCGGTATGGGTGTGGATGACGCAACTCACGTCGGGGCGCGCGCGGTGCACCGCACTGTGTATGACGTAGCCGGCGCGATTGATGCCGTTTCCCGTCGGGTCCTCCACCGTGTCACCGTCCAGCGTGACCTTGACCAGGGTGGAGGCCGAGATCTCGTCCCAAAGGAGGCCGAAGGCGTTGATCAGGAAATGCTCCTCGGGCCCGGGCACGCGCGCCGATATGTGCGTGTAGATCATGTCTGTCATGCGAAAGTGGGCAGCGAGGCGATAGCACGCGGCGAGGTTCACTCGCGTATCCCACTCCTCCACGCTCACGCGATCGCGCAGCGATGAGGTCTGGGCAAGCTTGCCGACCCTGGTGCTCATAGGCGTTTTATCCTCCGTTACCTGCCGGACTGTATATTCATTATCCCAGAAACCCGCAAAGGCGGAGGTTGCACGAGTGCAGGCGCTTTCTGCTTCATTCAGCTGCGTTTTGTCGCCGGGGGCAGCGAATCAGCCGGTTACAATTTGTTGCCAATGCGGCCAGGCCGTGCTGCTATCATGGGGTCGAGGTTCCTCCGTCCATGACAAAGGCAACGGGCATGATTCTCCGAGTGGTGGTCGCCGCTGCTGCGCTCGCCCCGCTGCCTGCTTTCTGCGCGCAGATCTACAAGTGGGTTGATGAGCGTGGCGTAACGAACTATTCCAACCATCAGCCGGCTCGGGCGACGGCGCCCCGCGGCGTCGGGGTGGTGGAGAACAATATCTCCGTCTACACGCCGGATGCGGCGTTGACGCGCGCGGTGGACGCGTTCCGGATGCGCAGCAATGAGATCGGCGCGAACGCCTCCGCTCCCGTTGCTCCTCCACCATACGAGTACTCGGCGCCCGTCTTTGTGCCCGTGGCCTCCGATCCCTGCGCGGAATATCGCGCTGCGGGGTGCGACGAGTTCTACCCCGATTTCTATCCCTATGCGCCCGTCGCCGGCTACGGTCCGCATTTCCGCCGTCACAAACGCATCCCCCAGGTCCACATCCCGCCCGGCACCATTGCGGGCCAGGTAGTGGGGACGGGCGGCTACATTCCGGGTAATTCGGCCAGCGCGCCCCGCTTTGGCCCGCCTCCAGTCCGCCCCGGCCTCCGGCTTGCGATAGAGCCAAGCCACACAGGCGGCCGGCCCGCGCAGCTGCCGGCGAGGTTCCGGTAAGACGGCTGCCCTCGCCGGCCCTTTCGCCTCATGCCGTCGCCGCTCAGGCGACGCGCACGACGATCTTTCCCACCTGTGCGTCGGACTCCATGTAGGCCTTTGCCGCGGGCAGCTCGTCGAACGGAAACACCCGGTCGATGACGGGAGTAATGCGGCCATCCGCAATGGCGGGAAGGACGTCCCGCGCGAAGCCGCGCACGGTCGCGGCGCGGCCCGCATCGTCGAGGCGGCTGTTGGAGATGCCGTAGACCACGTGACGATTGGCGTGCAGCTCCTGCAGGTCCAGCTCAACCTTGTAGACGCCGTCCACGTATCCGACCGTCGCGAGCCGCCCACCGAACGCGAGCGCGCGTGTGCACTCTCCGAACATCGATCCGCCAACGCAGTTGACCGCGACGTCGGCGCCTCTCCCGGTCGCCTCCCTCACCGTCGCCGCAAAATCTGCTGCCCGCGTCGGCACACCGACGTCGAGCCCGAGCGTCCTGAGCTTTTCCAGCTTGGCGCGGGAACCGGACGTGCCGATGACGCGCGCACCGATCATCTTCCCGGTCTGGAGGCTCGCCACGCCCGCGCCCGAGGTTGCGCCGATGACGAGGAGCCATTCGCTGCGTTGCAGATGTCCATAGGCGATGACGGCGTCGTACGCGGTGAGGAAGCTCACGGAAACGGCTGCGGCCTGCTCCCACGACAGTCGCTCCGGCACGGCCATCGCCTGGTGGGCCTGCATGGCTGTGTACTCGGCGAACGCACCGCGGCCGGGCCCGAGCACCCGCCCCATGATGCGGTCGCCTGCTTTCCAGTCGCTCACGCCTTTGCCCACCGCCTGCACCTCGCCTGCCGCCTCCGTGCCGCCGAGCTTGGGCGCACCGCTGTGCATGACGCTGCCCGCGATAAGCTCGCCGCGGTTCAACGCGGTGGCGCGCACGCGCAGGACGATCTCTCCGGGTCCGGGCTCGGGCACCGGCACATCCCGTTGCTCGAGGACTGTCTTCTCCCCCGCCGTGCGTATCCAGTATGACCTCATGAGGATTCCCGACGAATCGGTCTGACGGGAGAGTATCATTCCGGGGATCGCGTTCCGCCGGCATGGCGAGGATATGCGACGCCGGCTGCCGATTGGCGCAGCCGAGACGATGGCAGGAGGGTCAGCGTGGAAGTCGTAGTGCTCGGGCCGGGTTTCGCGGCGGAGATTCGGGGCGTCGGCCTCGCCGATGTCGCCGCACGGGACGATGCCTATGCCGCGGTGCGCGCCGCGTTCGAGGAGCACTCGGTGCTGCTTTTCCGGAACCAGCCGCTGACCGACGAGCTGCAGATCGCCTACTCCCGGCGCTTTGGCCCGCTGGAAACGGCCAAGGTGGCCTCGCGCGGCGAGGGCACGCCCTTCAGCATTCTCACGAACATCGATCCTGACGGCAGCCTCGTGCCGCCCGACCACAAGGAAGCGTTGCGTGCCCGCGCGAACCAGCTCTGGCACACCGACAGCTGCTTCAAGGATCCACCGGCGCTCGCTTCCGTCCTCTCGGCCCGTGTGATCTCGCCCGTCGGCGGCGAAACCGAATTTGCGTCGCTGCGGCGTGCGTGGGAGCGCCTGCCGGCGGCGCTGCGCGCCCGGCTCGCCGGAGCCTACGCGTGGCACGACTATGCGCATTCGCGCGGCAAGATCGCCCCGCACCTTGCATCCGACCGCGAGAAGACGGCGCTGCCCCCCGTACGCTGGCGCATCCGGTGGCGCAATCCGGTCAACGGACGCGATTCGCTCTACCTTGCATCGCACACCTATGCCATCGAGGGCATGCCCGAGGAAGAAGGGCGGGCCCTGATCGCCGATCTGATCGATCGCGCAACCGCCGCCGAGTACACCTATTTGCACCGCTGGCAACCGGGCGACGTCATCATGTGGGACAACCGCTGCGTGCTGCACCGCGGGCGACCGTGGCCCGCCGACAAGCCACGCCGCGTGGCGCGCACCACGATCACAGCGACGGACGCAGACGGCCTGGCCGATATGCGATGGGCGCGAACTGCCGCCTGAACGCACTCACGCGCGCGGCGACATTGCTGCTCGTTGTCCTGTTGCTCTGCGGCGCAGGCTGTGCTTCCACTACGCTCACCAGCGTCTGGCGCGACCCCGGGTATACGGGCGGCCCGCTTCGGAGCGTGCTGGTCATGGGAATCAGCGAAGAGACGGGAATCCGACGCATCTTCGAGGACGAGTTCTCCGCGAAGCTTCAAAGCGTCGGGGTCATCGCGATTCCCGGTTACACCGTCATCCCGCAGGACGGCCCGGCAGAGGCCGTTGTGCTTGACGCGGCAATCGTAAAGGCCGGGGCCCAGGGCGTACTGATCACGAGGTTGCTGAGGATCGAACGTCGCACGAACTACGCGCCAGGTTACTACAGGGCCGTCCCTGCGGTGGGCTACTATCGTAATTTCCACGGGTACTACACCTCGGCATGGGTGCCTTACGCGCCGGCTCAGGCCTACGACTACGACATCGTCGCCCTCGAAACGAATCTATGGAGCCCACGACAGGGAGAGCTCATCTGGTCGGGCATCACCGAATCCTTCGCGCCGTCCAACGTGCGGCAGGCGACGCGGGAATTTGCCGATGTCATCATCAGGGCGCTGCGAGAGCAGAAACTCATCTGAGGCGGCGCCCGTCCGGAGCGTTTTCTTTTTCCGGGGCCGGGCCTATCATGGGCCCCTGTCGCGCTTGCCGCTGGAAGACGGACGTTGATCTGGGGGAGGTTTTGGATGGTCGATGATGTGACGCGGACTCTGGCCAGGTTTGCAGCTGGCCTCACCTACGATCAGATACCGGAGGGCGCCAGAGTCCATACCAAGAATCTGCTGCTGGATGCCCTCGCCTGTGCGCTGGCCGGCGACAAGGGCGAGGAGACGCACCAGGTCACGGCGCTCGCCGCGGCGCTCGGCCAGTCGCGCGAGTCGAGCGTCATCGGCGGTGACCGCTTGTCGCTCGCCGGTGCCACGCTCCTCAACGGATATCTCATCACGGCCGTGACCATGTGCGACGTCCACCGCGCGACCCTCACGCACATCACGCCCGAGGTCGTGCCTCCCGCGCTGGCGATCGCCGAGCGCGACGGGCTCACAGGCCGCGAGCTCCTCGTCGCCCTTGCAGCGGGATGTGAGATCATGACCCGCATCGGCGTCAGCCTGGATTTTGCCGAGTTCCGCCGGCGCGGCTGGCACGGCCCGGGCGTCATCGGCCCGTTTGGCGCTGCGGCGGCCGTGGGACGCCTGCTCGCAATCGATGACGATGCGATGGCGAGGGCCTTTGCTCTTGCGGGCAGCCAGGCCGCCGGCACCTTCGCCGCCTGGGGCACTCCGACGGTCAAGTTTCACCAGTGCCGCGGGGCGCTGTCGGGCCTGATGGCCGCGCTCCTGGCCCAACAGGGCTTCGTCGCAACGCGCGAGTTTCTCACCGCGCCCGATGGCGGCCTTTACTCGACCTACACCAACGGCGGGCGGCCCGACGATGCGACCTCCGAGCTGGGCAAGCGCTGGGAGCTCGAGAGAATCGCGCTCCGCCCGTGGCCATCCGCATCCACAATCCAGGGCATGATCACGGCCATGTTCGATCTCACCGAAAAGCACGGGCTTTTTCCGGAGCGGGTCGAGAAAGTGCGCGTTTCGATGGGCAAGGCCGCCATGGATCTGCACGGGATCTTTCCGCACTACAAGGGCAAGTTCGAGGCGCTGCTCTCCACGCACTACGCTGCTGCGATTATCCTGCACGACCGCGCCCTTACCCTTGCGCAGTTCGAGCCGGCGCGCTACGAAGACCCGGGCTTGCGCAGGTTCGCCGCAGAGCGAGTGGAGATGAGCGTCGACCCCTCTCTGACCGGAGCCCAGGCCGTGGTCGAGGCACGGCTCACCGACGGATCGACCCTGTCGTCCCGCTGCGATCACCCGCGGGGCTCGTACGAGAATCCGCTGGCTCCCGACCAGGTCGCCGGAAAGTTTCGAACCTACGCCAAGGGGCGGCTGACAGAGACGCGGATCGAGGAGACGATCGGCGCGGTATCGCGCCTGGAAGAGCTCAAGTCGGCGCGCAGGCTGATGGATCTCCTGAGGACGGGGCGGCAGGATGCGCTCAGCACGGCCGCGTAGCGGAGGTAGTCGATTCATCCGCACCAGGACATCGAGTCGACGCCGGCTGCGACGCGGACCGAAGCGCCGGATCGCGACATCGACAACGGCGAGGCCGTGCTGCTGTCGGCGTACCGCGACCGGATTTTTTACCGGCTCGGGATCGTCGCCGTCATTCTCCTCGTCCCGTTTGTCGTCAACGCCTTCGTCCAGGAACGCTACGGCATCGGGCTCACCTCGCTCGCCCTGGTGGTCGTCTTCGCCGTCGACGTCATCGCCATACGCCGCGGCAGGAAGCCTCCTGTTCCGCCGGCAATTCTCGTCGTTCCGGTTTCCCTTGCGGTGGGGATCACGATTGCGCGCCAGGGAGTGATCGGCGCGTTGTGGGCGTATCCGGCCGTGATGCTGTTCCAGTTCGTCGCGAGCCGCTGGGCGGCCAACGTCATCAATGGTCTGCTGGTCATCATGGTCACCATCCTCGCCTACCAGTATCTGGGACCGTCCATTACCGTCAGGCTCTTCGTGACCCTGATTCTCACGATGATATTCACCAACATCTTCCTCGGGATCGTGCTGCGCCTGCAGGAGCGCCTGCGCAGACTGGGGATCACCGACGCACTGACCGGCGCCTACAACCGCCGGCACATGGATCGGGAGCTCGGAGAAGCTGTTGAGCGTCACAAGCGCTACGGCACAGACGCCTCGCTGCTTCTCGTCGACATCGATCACTTCAAGAACATCAACGACGAGGCCGGACACGGCGCCGGGGATCGCGTGCTCGCAGAGATTGCTGCCCTGATGAATCGCTCGCTGCGCAAGCTTGACCTCGTCTTCCGGATCGGAGGCGAGGAATTCCTCGTGCTCCTGCCCGACGTCAAGCAGACCGGTGCGGCCGAGGTGGCAGAGAAGCTCCGGCGCGAGGTCGCGGAGGCCGAGTTCCTTCCCGGTCGCAAGATCTCCATCAGCATTGGCGTGGGCGAGATCGCGGCCGGCGAGGATTCCGATCAGTGGCTGCGGCGAATCGACCGGGCGCTCTACGCCGCGAAAGGCGGAGGGCGCGACTGCGTGATGGTCGCCGAAGCGCCGTCCCCGGCCGCAGCCTGAGAAAGAGGACGCCGCGATTCCCGCCACGGGAGAGCGGCCGGATACCGTCGGAGCAGGAAAATGCCGCGCATCAACGTCGGAGCGCTTCATCTCAACTACGAGGAAGAAGGCAGCGGAACGCCGTTTCTCTTCATCCCCGGGCTCATGGGAATACTGGACGCCTGGGACTTCCAGGTTGCGCACTTCCGGAGCCGGTACCGGTGCATTCGCTTCGATCACCGCGGCACCGGCGACAGCGACAAGCCCAGGGACGCCTACTCCACGCGCCTGATCGCCGAGGACGCCGTTCGCCTGCTCGATACGCTCGGGATCGAAAAGGCCCATGTTGCCGGCGCCTCGACGGGGGGATGCGTGCTCCAGAACCTCGCGATCGACCACCCTCGACGCCTGCTCTGCTGCATCTTTACCAACACCTGGACGAAGGCCGACGAGTACATCACGCGGGTGCAAACCTCGCGCATGCGCATCGCCGAGAGCTACGGGCCCGAGGAGTACATCAAGTTCAGCTCGGTCTGGACCTGCGGTCCCAACCAGTTCCGCTATGACTGGGACAAAATCCAGGCGATCGAGGCGCGCCAGAAGAAAACGATCGCCCCCGTGGACGTGCTGCTCGGCCGGCTGCGAATGACTCTCGAGCACGACCGGCTCACCGAGCTCGGCAGGATTGACCGGCCATCGCTCGTCATCGGCACCGAAGACGACACAACTGTCCCGGGCTATTTCGCAAGAGATCTGCACGCAGCCATCAAGGGCTCGCGGCTTTACATGATCCGGGAGGGGGGCCATTACTCGTACCGGCGCCACGCGGACGAGTACAACGCGGTGGTGCAGAGCTTTCTCGACGAGCATCGTACTTAAAAGGGGGGAAACAGCATGAGCATGCGCATCAGTACCAGCGCCGTATCGATCATCGTCGCTTGCATTGCAGCCACGGGCGCGGCGCAACCGGCCCGCAGCGCCGATGCAGCGGCCGGTTTTCCAAGCAGGCCCGTTCGCATTGTTGTGCCCTTCACGCCCGGCGGCCAGCCCGATATCTTCACGCGACTCATCTCGCCGCTGCTCACCGAGTCTTTCAGGCAGCAGGTCGTCGTGGACAACCGTCCCGGTGCCGGCGGCATGATCGGCTCCAGGATCGTCGCCGACTCGACGCCCGACGGATATACGTTGCTGTCGATCTCGGGTGCGCACACGATCGGCCCGTTCGTCCGCAAGGTCCCCTACAACACCCAGAGGGACTTCTCGGGAGTGACCGTCTCGTACAACGCGGCATATCTCCTGGTGGTGCCGGCCTCGTTCAGCGCGAAGACGGTGAAGGAGCTGATCGACCTCGCCAAGGCGAAGCCCGGCGCGCTCAACTTCGCTTCCGCGGGCACGGGCAGCGGCACGCATTTCGCCGGTGAGATGTTCAAGCACAGCGCGGGCATCGACGTGGTGCACGTGCCGTTCCGCGGAATCCCCGAGTCGCTGAACGACGTCATCGCGGGGCGCGTTCAATTCTTCATGGCGCCGCTCGGGAGCTCCGCCAATCTGGTGCGCAGCGGAAGGATTCGCGCGCTTGGCGTCACGACCGCAAAGCGCATCACCGTGCTGCCGGACGTTCCGACGATCGCCGAGTCCGGCCTGCCGGGCTTTCAGTGGGATTCCTGGGGCGCCATCTTTGCGCCGTCCAAGACCCCCCGTGCAATCGTCAACAAATGGAACAACGAAATCCGGCGCGCCGTCGCCATGCCCGACATCCAGAAGCGCCTGACCGCAATAGGCATGGAAGCGGCCCCCACGTCTCCGGAAGAGCTCGACCGGTTCGTGAAGGAGCAGATGGACATCATCGGGAAGCTGGCGAAGGCCGCGGGACTCAAGCCGCAATAAAAAACCGGCCAAGGCTCCAGGAGGAGCCAGGGCCGGTCCGCTGGGTCGCGGGCGTCCGCGCCGCCGCTGTTACGCCTTGGGCTGTGGAACGATTCTCAGATAGGGCTTGGGGGATTTCCAGCCGCCCGGATATTTCTGCTTTGCCTCCTCGTCCGATACCGCCGGGACGATAATCACGTCTTCTCCCTGCTTCCAGTTCACGGGCGTTGCGACCTTGTGTTTTGCCGTCAGCTGGACGGAGTCGATGAGACGCAGCACCTCGTCGAAATTGCGCCCCGTGCTCATCGGATACGAGATCATCGCCTTGATCAGCTTGTCGGGCCCGATCACGTAGACGGTGCGCACTGTCTGATTGTCCGCGGCCGTTCGCCCCTTAGCTGTCGTGCCGGCGCTCTCCGGTAGCATGTCATAGAGCTTGGCCACGGCGAGATCGACATCCCCGATCATCGGATAGTTGGGGAGATGCCCCGTGGCATCCTTGATGTCCTGGATCCAGCGCTTGTGATCGTCCACGGGATCCACGCTGAGACCGATGATCTTGCAGTTGCGCTTCGCGAAATCGGCCTGCTTTCCCGCCATGTAGCCGAGCTCGGTCGTGCACACGGGCGTGAAATCCTTCGGGTGCGAAAAAAGGACGCACCAGCCGTCACCGATCCAGTCGTGAAACTTGATCTTGCCCTCCGTGGTCTCGGCGGTGAAATCGGGGGCCTTGCTGCCAATACGTAGCGTCATGTTCTCTCCTCCAATCGGGTTGAAACTGCGCAGCTGCTGCACGATAACCCCGCGGCCGCGCTCACGCGCTCCAAACTGCTTAGACGGGGACCGGCTCGCCCTGTTCCACAGCCGTGTCCGGCGCAGACGGCGTGGGCGGCACTTTATTCTCTTCAGTCCTTGATGATTTTTCGGCCTTTTCTTTCTCCCGCCGGATTTCCTCGGCGCGTTGCAACCAGTAGAGCCGCTCGAATTCATAGCACATGGCGAGACTCCTTTGCCTTTGGGATGAGCGCATCAGTCCGGACGCGCTCGGGTGCTGCGCGTACTATGCTACGCATCGAGCGCCCCTGCATCAAGGCCGACGTCTCTTGCGCCCGGCACCGGCCCTACGTTTCGCTCTCGCTCTCCACGAGGGCCCAGACCCTGCGAAACGGCCCCCGGTTTCGAAGCAGCTCCTCCCCGGCCTCGCGTGCGGTCTTCTTGTCGAGCCAGCGCGGTCTTCCGAGCGTCGCGCACACGCTGGCGCGATGCGCGTTCTCCTCGAAAAGAAAAGTCGCCGAAACCGTGTCCTCGATGCTCGGACCCGTGATCGCGGCGCCGTGAGCCCGCAGCAGGACCGCGCGATGCGAAGCGAGCGTCCGCGCCAGCGCCGCTCCCCGCTCGCGGTTCAGGACGAGCTTGGGATCCGGGTAGATCGGGACACCCTCGTGGAAGATGGTGCCGACGCTGTGGATCGGTCTCAGCTCCTGCGTGATGGTCGTGAACGCCGTCGAATACATTCCGTGGTAATGCACCACGCTCATCACGTCCGCGCGCGCCTTGTATATCTCGGAATGGATCGGAAACTCGCCCGGCGGGTCACCGCGCCCCTCGTGCTTGCGTCCGTCGAGGTCCATCACCACCAGATCGTCGGCTGTCGCATTCGGTCCAACGGAATGCCGCACGATGACGAAGCGGTCCGAATCGTCCAGGCGGTAGCTGAGATGCCCGAATCCCTCGATAAAACCGCGGCGGTAGAGAAAACGCCAACCTTTTAGGAGGTTGGCGATCCGGTTGTCAGTCGCCATAGTGATGGGATAATACCGCACCAGCGTGGCATCGCCGCAGCGCGCGCCGCGCCGGAGTGTGGGCCACTCTCGCACGACGTATAAGGAGAACGCCTTGTCGGACGAGATCGAAACACCGCGTCTCAAGCTGCGCTACATGTCCGAGGATTTTCTGCTCGCCTGCCACGACGACGATGCGGCGCTTGCGGAAGGCCTCATCGGCATGAAGGTCGACGCCGAGTGGCTGCGGGAAAAGAATCTCATGGCGCTGCGGCTTGGCGATCTGCAATCCGACCCGGAGTACGCGCCGTGGTCGCTGAGGGCGATCGAGGATACGCGCACCGGGACCATGGTCGGCCATATCGGTTTCTTCTCGCGGCCCAACCCGCGTTATCTCCGCAAGTTTGTCCCGGACAGCGTGGAGCTGGGCTACGCCGTCTACACGCCATACCGGCGCCAGGGCTACGCGGTGGAAGCGATAACGGGCATGGTCCGATGGGCGGCGGCAGCGCATGGCGTCGAGAACTTCGTGATGGCGACCGAGCCTGAGAACAGCCCTGCGATCTCTCTCGCCGGAAAACTGGGCTTTGAGAAGGCGGCAGAGCACGTGGACCCCGAGGACGGCCTGGAATACGTGTTCGTCCTTCGCGGGGAGGCGCTCGAGCGGCTGCTCAACGACGGTCCTTGATCGAGAGTGCACGCCCGCTCGCGCTTCTCACCGCCTGCCAACCGACGGAGCATCGATCCACGTGCCGCGAGTCGTCGCGCTTTATCGCTATCCCGTGAAAGGCCTCACGCCCGAGGCATGCGAAACGCTGACCGTGCTCGAAGAGGGGCGCATCGCCGGCGACCGGGCACTGGGCTTTCGTTTTGCCAGTTGCGTAGTGCCCGATGAAGCCTGGAGCAAGAAATACGAGTTCGTGGCCCTGGTCAACACCCCGGGGCTTGCGCGACTCGAAGTCCGTCTCGATCACCGCGCAATGCGCCTGCGGCTCGCGCGCGAAGGCGCGCTGCTGGCCGAGGATTCGCTGGACGACCGTGGTCGCAAGCGTATCGCCGCCGCCCTGGAAGCCTACGTGCTCGCGCTGGACGAGAACCCCCTTGCCGGCCACCCGGAGCGCTGCCCGTTGCGGCTCGTCGGAGACGGCGTGCGTCCCCGTTACCAGGACAGCGAAGCGGGCCAGGTCACGCTTCACTCCCGCGAAAGCCTTGCCGCACTGGCGGCTGCGAGCGGAGACGAAACGCTCGACGAGGGGCGCTTCCGCACGAACATCGTGATTGAGGGCCTGCACGCGTGGGCGGAGCAGGGTTGGGTGGGCCGCACGATCCGCGTTGGGAGCGTCGAGTTCGACGTCGTCAAGCCGAAGGTGCGCTGTCTCGCCACACACGCCAACCCGGCAACCGGCGAGCGTGACCTGCCCGTCATGAAGATCCTGGTGAGCGCATTCGGACAGCACGAGCCGACGTTCGCGGTCGGCATGCTCACTCGCGGCGCGGGGGGCGATATTCGTGTCGGCGACGTCGTGAGCCTGGCCGGCCCCTGAGTGGAAAAAATGCTTCAAAACAAGGCTTGATCGCCGGTAGATGTGACTTTTTGCTCCTGGGAAGCGCCGGACTTGTGCGAAGATGAGGCTCTCTCCAAAGAGAGGAGGCAGGACATGATATCCATACGCCATATTGCAGCGATTGCAGCGCTGTGCGCGTTCCCGGCGCTCGTTCTGGCGCAGGCCGAGAAGCCGGCAGCCGATAAGCCA
>DASPGR010000293.1:0-6222 GCA_035620515.1 Burkholderiales bacterium
CGGTGCCGCGGGCGCTCGCGGCGCTGACCGAAGCCCGGGCGGCGCCCGCAGTGTTCGCGGACGCGGCCGACTGAGGCGAGCCACCGAGAACCGTAGGAGGAGGAGCAGCCGTCATGGCAGCGGAGGCCAGGATCAATGGGGACGCCGACCCGGCGGAGACGCGCGAGTGGATCGAGTCGCTCGACTCGGTGCTCGAGTTCGAGGGGCCGGACCGCCTGCGCTTCATCCTCGAGCGCGTGGTCGAGCGCGCGCACGAGGCCGGCACCGATCTGCCGTTCACCGCCAACACCTCCTACGTCAACACGATCCCCGCCGCCCAGCAGGTCAAGGCGCCGGGCGACTACCACCTGGAATGGCGCATCCGCTGCTTCACCCGCTGGAACGCGCTCGCGACCGTGGTGCGCGCCAACAAGGCGACCAACGTCGGCGGCCACATCGCGAGCTTCGCCTCCTCGGCCACCCTCTACGACGTCGGGCTCAATCATTTCTGGCACGCGCCCTCGGAGGAGCACGGCGGCGATCTGGTCTACATCCAGGGCCACTGTGCGCCCGGCATCTACGCCCGGGCCTATCTCGAGGGCCGGCTCACCGAGCGCGACCTCGACAACTTCCGCCAGGAGATCAACGGCGGGCTGTCCTCCTACCCGCACCCCTGGCTGATGCCCGACTTCTGGCAGTTCCCGACGGTCTCGATGGGGCTCGGCCCGATCCTGGGGATCTACCAGGCGCGCTTCATGAAGTACCTGCACAACCGTGGCATCGCCGAGACCGAGGGCCGCAAGGTCTGGGTGTTCTGCGGCGACGGCGAGATGGACGAGCCGGAGAGTTTGGGCGCGATCTCGCTGGCCTCGCGCGAGCAGCTCGACAACCTGATCTTCGTCATCAACTGCAACCTGCAGCGGCTCGATGGTCCCGTGCGCGGCAACGGCAAGATCATCCAGGAGCTGGAAGCCATTTTTCGCGGTGCCGGCTGGAATGTTATCAAGGTCATCTGGGGTTCGTACTGGGATCCACTCCTTGCGCGCGACACGAAAGGCCTGCTGCTGAAGCGCATGGAGGAATGTGTCGACGGCGAGTACCAGGCCTTCAAGGCGAACGACGGCGCTTACGTGCGCAAACACTTCTTCGGGAAATACCCTGAGCTCCTGGACATGGTGGCCCATATGTCAGACGACGATATCTGGCGCCTGAACCGCGGCGGTCACGACCCGCACAAGGTCTACGCCGCATATGCGGCTGCGATGCATCACAAGGGTCAACCCACCGTTATTCTGGCGAAGACGGTCAAAGGCTACGGCATGGGCGAATCCGGCGAGGGTCAGAACATCACGCACCAGCAGAAGAAGATGGGCACGTTGTCGATCCGCGCTTTTCGGGATCGCTTCAACGTCCCTATACCCGACGAACAACTCGAGGAAGTGCCCTTTTACCGTCCGGCCGATGATGAGCCCGAGATGAAATACATGCGCAGCCGCATTGAAGCGATGGGCGGCCCGCTCCCAATGCGCCTGCGCAAAGCGGCAGCACTCGAAGTACCACAGCTCGCGGCTTTCGAGGCGCAGTTGAAGGGGACCGATGGCCGTGAAATTTCGACGACCATGGCTTTCGTGCGAATCCTGAACACGATCATCCGAGACAAGAAAATAGGCAAGCTGGTGGTGCCTATCGTCCCCGACGAATCACGCACGTTCGGCATGGAAGGCATGTTCCGTCAGCTCGGTATTTATTCCCATGTGGGCCAGCTCTACAGTCCCCAGGATTCAGAGCAGTTGATGTATTACAAGGAGGACAAGAAAGGCCAGATCCTCGAAGAAGGCATCACCGAGGCAGGCGCGATGTCTTCATGGATTGCGGCAGCGACGTCGTACAGCACGCACGGTCAGCCGATGATCCCGTTCTACATCTTCTACTCGATGTTCGGCTTCCAGCGCGTGGGCGACCTGGCGTGGGCCTCCGGCGACATGCGCGCGCGGGGCTTTCTGCTCGGCGGCACGGCAGGATGCACCACGCTGAATGGTGAAGGCCTGCAGCACGAAGATGGCCACAGTCACATCCTTGCATCGACGATACCGAACTGCATTTCGTACGATCCGGCTTTTGGCTACGAGCTGGCCGTGATCATTCAGGACGGCCTGCGCAGGATGTATCAGGAACAGGAGGATGTTTATTACTACATCACCGTGATGAACGAGAATTACGCGCATCCGGCGATGCCCGAAGGTGTGGAGAAAGACATCCTGAAAGGCATGTACTTGCTGCGGGAAGGCGAGAAGCGCGAGGGTTCCCTCAGAGTCCAGCTGCTCGGCAGCGGAACAATACTGCGCGAAGTGATTGCTGCTGCAGAACTGCTCGAACGTGATTTCGGTGTCTCGGCCGACATCTGGAGCGTCACGAGTTTCAACGAGCTGCGCCGCGACGCAATGGCAGTGAAGCGTTGGAACATGCTTCATCCGGAGCAAGAGCCGCGCGTATCGCACTTGCAGGCCTGCCTCGGGGACCACCACGGGCCGGTTATCGCGGCCACAGACTACATCAAGCTTTTTTCCGATCAGATTTGCGCATTTCTTCCTGGCCGCCATGTCGCCGCACTCGGCACCGACGGATTCGGCCGCTCGGATACACGCGAGCAATTGCGCAAGTTCTTCGAGGTCGACCGCCATTACGTGGCCGTCGCCGCGATGAAGGCGCTTTCCGACATCGACGCGGTTCCGCCGTCAAGAGTGAGCGAGGCGATCAGCAAGTACGGCATCGACCCCGCGAAGCCGGACCCTACGACGGTATGATCGACGGCCAAAGTAACAGCCTGCCGTTGCTGGTGCCGTTGTCGCTGCCCATACCGATCGCCGCGTATCGATCGCGCAGAGCACACGCCGGTTGGGATCCTGAACAGCTGCTGAGCGCCGCCTGCAGGACGCAATGAGCACACGAGTCGCCATCAACGGTCTGGGACGAATCGGACGCGCGATCCTGAAAGGGATCATCGATCAGCCCGCGCTCGAGCTCGTGGCGATCAACGATCTGGCGGACGTTGAAAATCTCGCCTACCTGTTGCGCTTCGACACGGTGTACGGGCGCTACCCGAAGCCCGTAGCCGTCGAGGACGGCCAGCTGGTCGTCGCCGGCCACAGGCTGCGGACCCTGAGCAGCCGCGACCCATCGGCGCTGCCGTGGGAGGATCTCGGCATCGAGGTCGTATTCGAGTGCACCGGGGCGCTCACGCGACGCGAGGATCTGGAGAAGCACGTCCAGGCTGGCGCACACTTCGTCTTGCTGTCCGCACCGTCGAAAGATGTAGACGTGGAGACGCTCGTCCATGGGGCAAACGTGCCCGGTGGCACGTCCCGCATCATCTCCTGCGCGAGCTGCACGACCAACTGCATCACGCCGATCGTCGAAGTCATCGGCAGGCGTATCGGATTCAGCAAGGCCGCGATGACGACCGTGCATGCTTACACCTCTTCGCAGTCGATCGTCGATGGACCGAGCAAGCGCTTTCGCCGCGGGCGTGCCGCGGGCGCGAATCTGGTTCCAGCCACGACCGGCGCCGCGCTCGCCACGACGCGTGCGCTGCCTGAATACGTTGGCCGGTTCGATGGAATCGCAATCCGGGCGCCGATTCCGGTCGGTTCGATCGCTGACCTCACGTTCCTCGTCTCGCGCAAGACCAGCGTCGAGGAGGTCAACCGCATTTTCGCCGAGGAAGCGGCATCGAAACGCTACGCCGGTGTGCTCGGCGTGTCGCGCGATCCGCTCGTCTCGTCCGACATCGTCGGCGATCCGCGCGCCTCCATCATCGATCTCGAGCTCACCAAGGTCATCGACGGCGATCTGGTCAAGATCATGAGCTGGTATGACAATGAATGGGGCTATGCGAATCAGATGCTGCGAGCAGCGCTCGCCCTGACCGGCGCGCGCTGATTCATTCACATCATGGAGGCTTGAATGAGCGAGGAAGAAACGAAACTCGAAGGACCCGATCTCAAAGCCGAGATCGAGGGGCAGCTCGAGGCGCGCGACTGCACGATCACCTATCTGCGCCGCGGCAGAAAGCTGGCAGTCGCCGTGACCCACGGGGATCTCGAGAGGCTGCGCGCTGAAGTAGAATTTGAGCGGACGATCGCCGAGCGTGCAGAGCGACTCGCGACTGGAGGCGAGCCAGCATGACTGCAAAATTCAAAGTCGGCGATCACGTGCGCTGGAACTCGGAGGCCGGGCACGTGAGCGGCAGGATCGTCAAGGTTCACACAAAAGATTTCGATTACAAGGGATACACGCACCACGCCAGCAAGGACGAACCGCAATACGAGATCAGGAGCGACAAGTCCGACCACATCGCAGCGCACAAAGGCACGGCGCTGCACAAGATCGATTGAGGAATCGAACGCCGGAGGTAATGGAATGAGTGCGAGATTCTCGGGACGCGTCGCATTGGTGGCGGGCGGCACCGGCGGATTGGGGCGCGCGGTCAGTCTCGCGTTCCAGAAGGAAGGCGCGCAAGTGGTTGTCACCTATCGGAAGCAGGAAGAATTCGATCTCTTGAGGAATGCAGCGGACGCCGGCGGCTCACGGCTCGAAGGACACCGTACCGATGTCACCGACGAAACTCCAGTGAGCCAGCTTGTCGATAGCATCCTCGCGCAGCACCGCAGGCTCGACGTCCTGGTGAATACAGTGGGCGGGTACACGGGCGGCGTGAAGTTGTGGGAGCTGGAGACGGACGTCCTCGACCGGATGCTCGCGTTGAATTTGCGTTCGGGTTACACGCTCTCGCGCGCGGCGGTAGGGGTGATGCTGAAACAGGGACGCGGCGCAATCGTGAACGTCTCCGCGAAGGCGGCGCTCGATCACCCCGGCGGCGCGGCGGCGTACGCGGCTTCCAAGGCGGCGGCGGTTGCATTGCTGGATTCGCTGGCCGCGGAGCTCAAAGGTACCGGAGTGCGGGTGAACTCGATTCTTCCGAGCATCATCGATACGGAACCCAACCGGCGGGCGATGCCCAAGGCAGACTTCGCGAAGTGGCCGAAGCCCGAGGACATTGCGCGCGTGATTCTCTTTTTGTGCAGCGACGATGCGAAAGTCATTCACGGCGCGGCTATCCCGGTTTACGGGAATAGCTGAAACGCCGTCATCGGGGCGCGCCGAGCACATAGCCGAGCATGCAGAAGTAAAGCATCCCTCGCATCGGAGCGAAACGCGCGGCGAACCGCACTGCAGCCGGCGGGTCGATGACACGCCCGAGAATCCGACCGAGCGTGTGCGCAGCGCCCACGTCTCCGGAAGGAACGATGTCGAGCCGGCCAAGCCCGCGGAGCAGCACGTAATCGGCGGTCCACGGCCCGATACCCGGCAGCTCGAGCAGCAGCGCTCTCGCCTCCGCGTCCGGCAGGTCGTTCGGTCCTTCGGCAGTGAGCCGCCGCTTTGCCTCCTCGCTGCTCAGGCCGGAAACGCTAGATTCCGAATGCTTGCAGGATGGCGAAGTAGACCACGATGGTCAGGATATCTTGAATCACCGTTGCCACCGGGCCGCTGCCGTAGGCCGGGTCGATGCCGCGCCGCGCGAGCAGCCAGGGCAGCCCGATCCCGATTGCGGCCGCGACGCTGCCGGCGATGAAGATGGAGGTCGAGACCGCCGCCGCCAGCCGCACGTCGCCGAACACCAGCAGGATGGGCAGGTAGGCGATCACGCCCAGGGCCGCGCCGATCAGCATGCCGGTGCGCAGCTCCCCGGCGAGCAGGTGCCCGATGCCGGCCCGCGTGAGCGACAGTCCGCGCACCGCAATCGCCTCGCTCTGGGTGCCGATCGCGTCCGCGATGTAGACCAGGCCCGGCACGAAAAACGCGACCGCGACCATTCTCTCCAGCGTCGCCTCGAAGCCCGCCATTGCGGCGGTGGCGACCGCGCCGCCGGCGAGGCCGACGATCAGCCACGGCAGCCGGTGGCGGGCGCGGCGCATGGGTGGATCCTCGATCGCGTGGCGCGCCTTCACCGTTTCGCGCCGGATCCCTGCCAGCCGGTGCAGGTCCTCGACGTGTTCGCGGCGCAGCACCTGCATGAGCGCCTGCGTGGGCATGACGCCGGCGAGGCGGCCTTCGCGGTCCACGACCGGCAGCGCATCCACGCCGTGATGGAGCGCGAGCGAGGCTGCGTGCTCCTGGTCGGCGTCGACCCTGATGCTGGGAAAGGCCGGATCCATGGCCTCGCGCAACGTGACGCTGCCCGCC
>DASPGR010000294.1:0-10711 GCA_035620515.1 Burkholderiales bacterium
TTGCCGTCGCTCAGCGTGACCTCGGCTGCGCCGGCGATCTTGGCGCCGTCGCCCGCTTTGAGTTTCTCGCCGTTGACAGTGACGGCACCGCGCGCGACGTGCACGTAGGCGCGCCGTCCATTCTCGAGGGGCTGCCGCACCGAGTCGCCTGCGTCAAATATGCCGGCGTAGACGAATGCGTCCTGGTGGATCGTCACCGAGCCCTCGCGTCCGTCGGGCGAAGCGATGAGCCGCAGCTTTCCCTTCTTGTCCTGAACGCCAAACTCCTTTTCCTCGTAGCTCGGCTTGACCCCTGCCACGCTGGGCTCGATCCAGATCTGGAGCAGGTGCACGAGCTCCTCGCGCGAGGGGTTGAACTCGCTGTGCT
Organism: Burkholderiales bacterium; assembly: GCA_035620515.1. GTDB lineage: Bacteria > Pseudomonadota > Gammaproteobacteria > Burkholderiales > SG8-41 > SG8-41. The sequence continues at coordinate 368 of DASPGR010000294.1, forward strand.
GCACGCCCGTGCCCGCGCTCATGCGCTGCACGTTGCCCGGGCGGATGATCGACCCGTTGCCCATGCTGTCCTTGTGCTCGAGCGCGCCCTCCAGCACATAGGTGATGATCTCCATGTCGCGATGGCCATGCGTGCCGAAGCCCATGCCGGGCTGGACCTTGTCGTCGTTGATGACGCGCAGCGGCCCGAAGCCCATCTCGCGCGGGTTGTAGTAATCAGCAAATGAAAACGTGTGCCAGGTGTCGAGCCAGCCGTGGTTGGCGTGGCCTCGCTCTTGCGCCTTTCTTACTGTCAGCATTTCTGTCTCCTTTGCTTGGGATTCCTCAGGCCTCCACCGGCCGGACGTGCAGCGTCAGGCGCCGTCCGCGCCGAAGCACGGTCAGGGGCACGATCTCGCCCAGCTTCTCTTCCGTCAGGTAGCGGTGCAGGTCATCAAAGCCTGCGACCGGGTGACCGGCAAATCCGACGATGATGTCGCCGGGCTCGACGCCAGCAACTGCGGCAGGGCCGCTGCCCTCGACCGATGCGACCTGGAGCGCCTCGCCGCGCGCGAGATCGTGGTGCCTCACCATGCGGCGTGGCAAAACGATATTCTGGCCGGCGACGCCGAGACGCGCGCGCCGCACGCGCCCGTGCCTGAGAAGCTGCGCGATCGTCACTTTCGCCGTGTCGATCGCGGTTGCGAAGCAGATGCCCTGCGCGGGAAGGATCACAGCCGTATTGACCCCGATCACGTCCCCACGCGATGACACGAGCGGTCCGCCCGAATTTCCGGGATTGAGCGCCGCATCGGTCTGAATGACGTCGTCCATCAATCGGCCGTTCTGCGAGCGCAGCGAGCGCCCGAGCGCCGATACGACGCCGGCCGTAACCGTGCACTGGAAGCCGTAAGGATTTCCGATAGCAACGACGAGCTGACCCACGCGAAGTCCCCTCGACTCACCGAGGTTGACCGCGGGAAGCTTGTGCCCGGCGACGCGCACCACGGCAAGGTCCGTGTCCGGATCGTCGCCGATGAGGTCCGCGTGAAAACGCTGCCCGTCGTTCAACGCCGCCTCGATGCCGACCGCTCCCGACACGACGTGGCTGTTGGTGATGATGAGACCGTCCGGCGTAAAGATGAAACCGGAACCACTGCCCCCGATCTCCTGCACGGCTTCACGACCCTGCGCATCGCGCGCGCGAACCCGGCGCCGCACGTCGAGACGCACGACAGCCGGCCCCACGGCATCGACCGTGGCGGTCACTGCGCGCGAATAGGCGTCAAGCAGGTCACGGTCGGTGGAAGACCCTTCATTGCTTATGGGATTCGGCTCGCTTGATGGCTGATCAAGCTGGGAAACGGCAGCGAGCCAGGATGGGACTGGCGCGTTCATTCGCCAGATATGGGGATGAACCCACGACAATCAAGGATGAGGGCCGCTCACGCCTTGGCGGCCGGGGCGCCGGGCGGTGCGGCGGCCGCCCCGCCCGCACCTTCCTCGACGATGCGTATGCGCTCGCCGACGATGTAGGTATAGGCGACCGGGATGACGAAGAGCGTGAAAAGGGTTCCAATCGCGACGCCGCCCACGATCACCCAGCCGATTGCCGTACGTGATTCGGCCCCGGCGCCGGTTGCAGTCGCCAACGGAACTGCGCCCAATACGGTCGCGGCGCTCGTCATGAGAATCGGCCGCAGCCGGAGTGCGGAGGCGTCCGCTACCGCCTTCAGCTTCTCCTCGCCGCGATCACGCAGCTGGTTCGCGAAATCGACGATGAGAATCCCGTTCTTCGTAATGAGGCCGATCAGCATGACGAGCCCGATCTGGCTGTAGACGTTGAGCGAGACCCCCGTCAGCGTCATCGTCGCGAGCGCGCCGGTGATCGCGAGCGGCACCGTCAGCATGATGACGAGGGGACTGCGGAAGCTCTCGAACTGCGCGGCGAGCACGAGGTAGATGAACGCGAGCGCGAGCGCGAAGACCACCCAGAGCTCCTGGCCGGACTCCCTGAATTCGCGCGACTGCCCGTCGAGCGCGGTCTGGAACTGCGGCGGCAGCACCTCTCCCGCGGTCTTCTCGAGGAAATCGAGCGCTTCCTCGAGCGTATAGGGCGGGTCTACGCGCGCAGAGATGATCGCCGCGCGCAGCCGGTTGAAGTGGTTGAGCTCCTTGGGCGCGACCGTCTCCGTGACCGTCACGAGATTCGCGAGCTGATTCAGGCGCCCGTCGTTTCCACGCACGTAAATCGAGGTGAGATCGTTCGGCTCGCGCCGGTCCTTGTCTTCCAGCTTCACGATCACGTCGTACTGCTTGCTCTCGCGCTTGAAGCGGGTCACCTGGCGCCCGCCCAGGAGCGTCTCGAGCGTGCGTCCGATGTTCTCCACCTGCACGCCGACCGCGGCCGCCTTGTCACGCTTGATGTCGACCGAGAGCTGCGGCTTGTTGAGCTTGAGATCGGAATCGACATTTGCAAGCCCGGGGAACGAGCGGGCCTTCTCCATCAGCGCCTCCACGACGCGATCAAGCTCGTCGTAGGAGGTGCCCTGCACGACGAACTGCACGGGAGGATTGCGGAAGCTCTGCCCGAGAGAGGGCGGATTGATCGGGAACGCCATGACTCCGGGCATCATCGAGAACATCTTCGGCGCAATCGACGCCGTGATCTCCTGCGTCGAGCGGCTCCGCTCGCTCCAGTCCTTGAGACGCACGAAGGAGAGCGCGAAATTCACGGGATTGGGTCGCTCGAGGCCCGGCGCCACCACGACAAAGTACGAGGTGATCTCGGGCACCTGGCTGTAGATCTCCTCCCAGATTCTCGCGTAGCCGTCGGTGTAGTCCATGGTCGCGCCTTCGGGCGCAACCATGACGCCGAGGAAGAATCCGCGGTCCTCGAGCGGCGAGAGCTCGGATTTCAGGGCTTTGAACAAGACGCCTCCGCCGATCGCGACGGCAATGAACCCCGCGATGATCACCGGCCGGTGCGTGAGGCTCCAGGCGAGCGCGCGGCGGTAGCCCGACGACAACCCGTCGAAGAAGCCCTCGAGCGCATTGTAGATCCGCCCGTGGGACGGCTGGTGGCGCAACAGCTTCGAGCACATCATGGGCGTGAGCGTGAGCGCGACGAAACCCGAGACCACGACCGCCGAGGCGACCGTCAGCGCGAACTCGGTCAGAAGCTTCCCCGTGTTGCCGGTCGAGAAAGCAAGCGGCGCAAATACTGCCGCCAACGTGATGGTCATGGCGACCACCGCGAAGGAAATTTCCCGGGCGCCCCTGAACGCCGCCTGCAGGGGTTTCATGCCCTCCTCGATATGGCGATGGATGTTCTCCAGCACCACGATCGCATCGTCCACGACGAGCCCGATCGAGAGCACAATGCCGAGGAGGGTCAGCACGTTGATGGAGAACCCCATGAGCCAGATGAGGAAGAAGGCGCCCACCAGCGACACGGGAATCGTCACGAACGGGATCAGCGTCGCGCGTCCCGAGCGCAGGAAGAAGAAGATCACCAGCACCACGAGCGTCAACGCCTCGGCCATCACCGTGTAGACCGACTGGATGGAGCGCTCGATGAACACCGACACGTCGAATGCCACCCCGATGTCCATGCCGGGGGGGAGGCTCTCGCGGATTTTCGGCAGCTCGTTCTTGACGGCCTGCGCGACGGCCAGCGTATTCGCGGTCGATTGCTTGACCACGCCGAGCCCGACCGCCGGCTTGCCGTCGACCCGCACGATGTTGCGCTCGTCCTGCGGGCCGATCTCGGCGCGCCCGACATCCTTCAAGCGCACCGGGTAGTTGTTGACCTCCCGGATGATGAGCGCGTTGAACTGCTCAGGTGTCCGCAGATCCGACTCCGAAAGCACCGTGAACTCCCGTTGGCGGCTCTCGATGCGGCCGGCGGGCACTTCCACGTTCTGCCGGCGCAGCGCGTCTTCCACGTCCTGCGGCGTCAGCGCGTAGGCGGCGAGCCGCTCGCGGTCGAGCCAGATGCGCATCGCGTAGCGGCGCTCGCCGCCGATGATGACGCTCGCAACGCCGGTCAGCGTCTTCAAGCGATCGGCGACGTAGCGGTCCGCGTAGTCCGAAATCTCGAGGGCGCTCGCGCGGTCCGAGAAAAGCCGCAGCCACATGATCGCCTGCGCGTCGGCCTCCACCTTGGCGATGATCGGCTCCTCGACCTCGTCGGGCAGCCTGCCCCTCGCGCGGGAGACACGGTCTCGCACATCGTTCGCCGCGGCGTCCGGATCGCGGTTCGAGACGAATTCAACCGTGATCTGGCTCACCTCCTCGCGGCTTACCGACTTCAACGTCTTCACGCCCTCGATTCCGGAGATGCTGTCCTCGAGCGGCTGCGTGACCTGGCTCTCGATCACCTGCGGGCTCGCGCCCTTGTAGACGGTGCGCACGGAGACGACCGGAGAATCGATCTTCGGGTACTCGCGCACCGTCAGCCGCAGGAACGAGATGACGCCCACCAGCACGATGAGGAGGCTCATCACCGTCGCAAGGACGGGGCGCTTTATGCAGAGCTCAGGCAGGAACATCTAACCGCCAGGACGATTCATTCAATTAGCGCTTCCGCCTTCACCAGCCTCTTGGCGCCCTGGCGGTGAAGCATTTTCCGGTTTGTCAGACAGGATCTTGACCGGCACGCCGGGTTTCAGCTTCAGTTGCCCGTCGACGACAATGTGATCGCCGGCGGCAAGGCCCTTGGTGATCTCGACTTCGCCCATGCGCCGCGCGCCGAGCTCGACCTTGGCGAGCGCCGCCTTGCCTTCGACGATGCGAAAGACGTAGTTGTCGTTTCCCCGGGGCACGATCGCCTGCTCGGGCACGATGAGCGCGTTCTCCCGCGTGCCGAGCACGAGCAATACCCGCGCAAACATCCCGGGCTTCAGCCGCACGTCGGGATTCGGAACCAGGGCGCGCAGGAGAACTGTGCGCGTCTGCTCGTCCACTGACGGCTCGACCGCATAGATGGCACCATGGAACGTCTCGCCCAGGAAGGCGTCGACGCGGACCTGGACCTGTTGATTGGAACGGATCCGGCCGAGGTAGAGTTCCGGCACTCGAAAATCGAGCTTGAGAGTGCCAATGCCCTCGAGCCGCGCGATGTCCTGTCCCGCCTTGACGTAGGCGCCGGGGCTCACCTGCCGCAGCCCCGCCACGCCTTCGAACGGCGCGAGGATCGTCATCTTCTCGAGCCGCGACTTCACTTCCTCCTGGCGCGCGACCGACTGGTTGAGGTTCTCGCGCGCAACGTCGAGCGCCTCGGCGCTGATGAAGTTCTTGTCCTTCAACTCCTCCGCGCGCTTCAGGCGGTTGCGGTTGAGCGTCGCTTCTGCCCGGGCCGCCGCGAGTTGCGCCTCCGTTTCCGAGGCGTCCAGCGACACGAGCTTCGTCCCCTTCTTGACGAGCTGTCCTTCGGCAAAATGGATCTGCGCGATCCGCCCGTCGCGCTCCGGCCGGATCATGACCGATTCATTCGCGAGCAGCGTGCCGACAGCGCTTACTTCCTCGGTAATCGTGCCGGTGCGCACAGTTCCCGCCTTGACCGGGAGGCCCCTCGGCTCACCCTTGCCGGGGCCCGCCACGTTGGGCGCGGCCGACGGCGCTGTCGAGCGCTTCCAATAGAGTCCCCCGCCCACCAGAACGGCAACGGCAACGAGGAGAAGAACCAGCCGCTTCATGAAACCGCCAACGAGCGCCAACGCGCGGAAAAGACGGAAAGTCTACCCTCTCTGAGACCGCGCGGTAGGGAAAAGATTCGACTGCGGCTACTGACCCTGGGCAGCCCGCTCCTCGGCGACTTCCTGGTGGACTTTCGCCATGTCGAGGGCGCGCGCCTGCTCGATGACACTTTCCAGGCCCTCGCGCGGAAGCGCCCCGGCTTGCGCAAATACGATGACGTTCTCACGCAGCAGCATGATGAACGGGATCGACCGGATGCTGAACTCGCCGGCGAGCTCCTGCTGTTCGTCTGCATTGACCTTGGCAAATACGATGTCGGGATGCTTCTCGGACGCCGACTCGAACACCGGCGCAAATCCCATGCACGGAGCGCACCACGACGCCCAGAAGTCAACGATCACCATCTGATTTCCGGTAACCGTCTCCTCGAAGTTCTCTTTTGTCAGCTCAATAGTCGCCACATTGCGCTCCACGAATCGATGTTGCCGATGTTAACACGCAACGACCTCGGCCCTCGTCCCTGACTGGTTCTGCACGTTAGTGCAGCTTCACCCGGGGCTCGGTGCGGCGCGTGATGAGCCGTGCGAGCGTGTCGAAGAAAGTCTTGGCGAAGCCGTGAAGCGCGTAGAGGTGCAGGTTGTAGAGCGAGACGTACATCAGGCGCGCAAAGAGCCCCTCGATGAAGATGCTGCCGCCAAGCAACCGCCCCATCAGGTTTCCCACGGTCGAGTAATCGCCCAGAGACACGAGCGAGCCGAAATCCCTGTAGCGGTAGGGACGCAACGGCGCGCCCGCGAGACGCCGCTTCATCATCTTCGCGAGATGCATGGCCTGCTGGTGCGCCGCCTGCGCCCGCGGCGGAACGCAACCCTCGCGCCCCGGCCACGGGCAGCACGCGCAGTCGCCCAGCGCGAAGACGTCCGGGTCACGCGTCGTCTGGAGCGTCTCGAGCACGACGAGCTGGTTCGACCGGTTCGTCTCGAGGCCGCCGATCTCTTTCAGGAAATCGGGAGCTTTGATGCCCGCCGCCCACACCGTGAGCTCCGCCGGAATTTTTCGTGCGCCGGCGGTCAGCACTCCATCCGGCGCGATCTCGGTCACGCGCTCCCCGGTCAGCACGCTGACGTTCAGTCCGCGCAGCAATTTCTCCGCCGCGTCCGACACGCGCTTCGGGACCGCGGGGAGGATGCGGGGCGCGGCTTCGATCAGCGTCAGCTTGACATCCCGTTCCGGATTGATCCTCTCGAGACCGTAGGCAACCAGCTCGCGCGTCGAGTTGTGCAGCTCCGCGGCCAGCTCGACGCCCGTTGCGCCGGCACCGATGATCGCGACATTGAGCTGCTCGGGCCGCAGCGCATGGTGCTGGGCATTGGCGCGTATGCAGGCGTCGATCAGGCGCCGATGAAAGCGCCGCGCCTCTTCAGGCGTATCGAGACTGATGGCGAACTCTCGCGCGCCGGGCGTTCCGAAGTCGTTGGTGCGGCTTCCGACCGCGATGACGAGCGTGTCATATTCGATCTCGCGCCGGGGTATCAGCTCGCCCCCCTCCTCATCGAGGGTCGGGGCAACGGCCACCACGCGCCGGGCGCGATCGAGCGCTTCCATGCTGCCCAGCTGGAACTGGAAGTGGTGCCAGCGCGCCTGCGCAAGGTAATCGAGCGCATGGTGGTCCATGTCCATGGTGCCGGCGGCCACTTCGTGCAGGAGCGGCTTCCAGAGATGCGTGCGCGAGCGGTCGATCAGCGTGATGCGCGCGCGCCGCCTGCGTCCAAGCGTGTCGCCCAGGCGCGTGGCGAGCTCGAGCCCGCCGGCGCCGCCGCCGACGACGACGATGTGGTGGGGACTCGTCACCCTCGTGTGTTTCAGGCCTCGCGCGGCGTCGCGGCACTTTGCTGAAGCAGCCTCAGCATCGCCGCCGCCTTGTCAAAGGTTTCCTGATACTCGTCCTCGAGCTGGGAATCGGCGACGACTCCGCCACCGGCCCAGAAGCGCACGACGCCGCCCGCGTAGACGAGCGTGCGGATCGCGATGTTGAGATCCATGCGGCCGTCGAACCCGATATAGCCGATCGCGCCGCAGTAGACGCCGCGCCGCTGCGGCTCCAGCTCCTCGATGATCTGCATCGCGCGGAGCTTCGGCGCGCCGGTAATGGAGCCGCCGGGGAAAGAGCCGCGCAGGAGATCGAGCGCGTCGCGCCCCTCGCGCAGCTCGCCCGTCACGGTGCTCACCAGGTGGTGCACCGTGGGGAAGCTCTCCACCTCGAAGAGCCGCGGCACCTTCACCGTGCCGGGAGCGCAGTTCTTCGAGAGATCGTTACGCAGGAGATCGACGATCATCACATTCTCCGCGCGGTCCTTCTCCGAGAGCCGCAGCGCCTCAGAGCGCTCGGCATCGAGCCGGGGATGCCCCGCGCGCGGGCGCGTGCCCTTGATCGGCTTCGTCTCGACGCGGCCTTCTTCGACCTTGAGGAAGCGCTCCGGCGACGCACAGAGAATCTGCGCGTAGGGCGTAGTGAAGTAGGCGGAAAACGGGGCCGGATTGATCACCCGCAGCGCCTGGTACGCGAGCCAGGGGTCTCCATTGGCGCTGGCCGCAAAGCGCTGGGCCAGATTGACCTGGTAGCAATCGCCGTCGTGAATGTAGCCGCGGATGCGCCGGAACGCGCGCGCGTACTGCTCGTGCGTGAGGTTCGACGTCACCGGCGTCACGATTCGGAAGGGCGCGCGTGACTTCTCGGCCGGCGCCCTGTGGAAACGCTCGAGCAGGCTGTCCCATTTGAGATCCGTTTCCGAGTCCCGTCCCTGGCCGACGAGCCAGGAGCGCCGCTCGCGATGGTCGACCACCACAGCCCAGTCGTAGATGCCGATCGCCATCTCCGGAATGCGCTCGGCGTCCTCGGCGAGCGCCGGGAGCTGCTCGAGGCGGCGCGCAAGGTCGTAGCCGAAATAGCCGATCGCGCCGCCGCAGAAAGGCAAGGCGCCCGCGCACGAGGGATCAGCTGCGAGCACGCGCCGGACGAGCGCGAAGGGATCCTCGCGCGAGAGCTCGATCGTATCGGCGTAGATCTCGGTGAGCGGCCCGCGCGTCACGAGCCGCACGTGGGGCTCGGCGGAAAGGATGTCGTAGCGCGACTGGGCGGGATAATGCCGCCCGCTGTCCAGGAACACCGCCCACGGAGAATCGGCGATCGCCTCGAAAAGGCGCGCGCTGTCCGGCTGGTAGGGAAGCTCCGAGAGAAGCGGCGGAAACATACCGCATTTTAACCTTGGAGCGCCGGCGGGAGGGTTATAGTACGGCGGGAGGAACGCGACATGCCGAAAAGACCGACGGGCGTGAAAGCGGGACGTGTGCGCAAGGTGCGCGACCGGGTGAGCGCGGAGGAGTGGCAGCTGCGCTGCGAGCTCGCGGCCGCGCACCGGCTGACCGCGCATTTCGTCTTTGTCGACATGACCTACAACCACATCTCGGCGCGCGTGCCCGGCGAGCCGCGGCATTTCCTGGTGAAACCCGACAACCAGTTCATGGAGCAGGTGACGGCGTCGAGCCTCGTCAAGTACGACATCGACGGAAAGCAGGTGATGGAGTCCCCCTACAAGGCGAGCCCGGCGGCCTACAACCTGCACGCTGCGGTCATGAAGGCGCGCCCCGCGATCCAGGCGGCGATCCACACCCACTCGCCGGCCAATCTCGCGGTGTCCGCGCAGAAGTGCGGGCTCTTGCCCATCACGCAGCAGGCGATGCGCTTCTACGACCGCATTGCCTATTATCCGAACGAAGTCGACGACACGACGCGGCAGGGCAGCGACCGTGTGGCCGAAGCGCTCGGCGACCGATGGGTCATGATCCTCGAGAACCACGGCGCGCTGGTGTGCGGCACGACGCTGCCCGAGGCCTACATCTATCACCATTTCTTCGAGCTCGCCTGCCGCGCGCAGGTGGGCGCGCTCACGGGACGCGCAGAGCTCATCGTGCCTCCCCCGGAAGTGTGCGAGGAGCGCGCGCGAAAATTCGGGCGCATCGGCGTCTACGACTCGAAGAGCCGCGACTGGGTCGCTGCGATGGCGCTGGTGGAGAAGCTCTACCCCGATTACAAACAGTGAAAAGGTGTCAGACACCTTTTCCGGTTCCGACGTCTTGGCGGTTCAATGAACGAAACTAGAACACCACCACGCTGCGGATCGACTTTCCCTCCCGCATCAGGTCGAAGCCCTTGTTGATCTCCTCCAGCTTCAGCGTGTGCGTGATGAGATCGTCGATGTTGATTCTCTTGTCCATGTACCAGTCCACGATCCTCGGCACATCGCGCCGGCCTTTCGCGCCGCCGAACGCCGTTCCCTTCCATACCCGGCCCGTGACGAGCTGAAATGGACGCGTGCGGATCTCCTGCCCCGCGCCCGCGACACCGATGATGACGGAGACGCCCCATCCCTTGTGGCAGCACTCGAGCGCCTGGCGCATCACGTCGACGTTGCCGATGCACTCGAAGCTGTAGTCCGCGCCGCCCTTCGTCAGATTGACGAGGTGGGCTACCAGATCAGCACCGGCCTCCTTCGCGTTCACGAAGTGGGTCATGCCGAATTTCTCGGCAAGGGCGCGCTTCCCGGGGTTGGTGTCGACGCCCACGATCATGTTGGCGCCCACAAGGCGCGCGCCCTGGATCACGTTG
>DASPGR010000295.1:0-2983 GCA_035620515.1 Burkholderiales bacterium
GACTACATCCAGGGGCTCTTCACCGATTTCGAGGAGCTGCATGGCGATCGCAATTTTGCCGATGATCCGGCGATCGTAGGCGGGCTCGCGCGGCTGAACGGCGAGCCGTGCGTGGTCGTCGGGCACCAGAAAGGACGCGACACGAAGGACAAAATCTTCCGCAACTTCGGCATGCCGCGGCCCGAGGGTTTCCGCAAAGCGATGCGCATCATGAAGCTCGCCGAGCGCTTCGGCCTTCCTGTCTTCAGCTTCATCGACACGCCGGGCGCATATCCCGGCGTCGGTGCCGAGGAGCGGGGGCAGTCCGAGGCGATCGGGCGCAACCTCTGCGCGATGGCCGAGCTGCGCACGCCGGTCGTTTGCACAGTGATCGGGGAGGGCGGTTCCGGCGGCGCGCTTGCGATCGCCGTGGGAGATGCGCTGCTCATGCTCCAGTACGCGACCTACTCGGTCATCTCGCCCGAGGGCTGCGCGTCGATCCTGTGGAAAAGCGCCGATTACGCGGAGCAGGCGGCCGAGACCCTGGGCATCACAGCGGCAAGGCTCAAGACCCTGAGCCTCGTCGACAAGGTCGTCAACGAGCCGTTGGGCGGAGCGCACCGCGACTACGAAAGCATGTTGCAGAGCCTCAAGAAGGCGTTGCAGGATACCTGGCGGCAGTTGAAGGACGTTCCCCTCGACAAGCTGCTCGAGCGGCGCTTCGACCGGCTGGTCGGCCATGGCAAGTTCAGGGAAGTCGAGCAGAAGTAGTGCGCGTTCCCCCGATCTGGCCGGGCGCATCCGCGCGCGCCTCTCGACGCTCGTCTCGCCGGGCGCAAGGCTCGTCGTAGGCCTGAGCGGTGGTGTCGATTCCATCGTGCTGCTCGACTGCCTGCAGCGCGTCGCCCCCCGCTTGCGCGTGAAAGTATCCGCTTTGCATATCAACCATCAGTTGAGCCCCAACGCCAATTCGTGGGAGAAGTTCTGCCGCGGCCAGTGCCAGGCCAGGAAAATCCCCTTTGCGAGCACCAGGGTTGTCGTGCCGCGGGGCGAGAGTGTGGAAGCCACCGCGCGGGCGGCGCGCTACTCCGTGTTCAACCGTCAGCGGGCAGACTTCATCGTTCTCGCCCAGCATCAGGATGACCAGGTCGAGACGCTGTTGCTTCAGCTCCTGCGCGGAGCAGGTGTCAAAGGACTCGCGGCGATGCCGCTCGTCCGGAAGGCAAAAGACGAAAGACGAAAGACGAAAGGCATTCAGAGCCCGAGCGGGCCTTGCCCATCACCCATCACCCGTCACCCATCACCGGCCATATTGCGGCCGCTCCTCGATGTGACGCGTGCCGAGATCCTGGCATACGCGCACGCGCGTCGCCTGGAATGGATCGAGGACGAGAGCAATGCCAACACCGATATTCGCAGAAACTTCCTGCGCCACCGGGTGCTGCCGGTGGTTGCCCAGGGCTTCCCGGCGTACCGATCAACGGTGGCGCGTGCTGCACGCCACCTGGCCGAGGCAAGCGGGCTGCTTGACGAGCTCGCTTTGCAGGACGGGGCCGGGTTTATCGCGGACGGCACGCTCGCCGTCGACGCGCTGCGCCGGCTGTCGTCCCCCCGCGCGCGCAACCTGCTGCGATCTTTCCTGGTGAGCCGCGGAACGGTTTTGCCGGGCACTGAACGCCTGGATGAAGCGCTAAGGCAGGCGTTGACGGCGCGTGAGGATGCGAGGGTCGTGATCGAGCTGGATGGCGCAACGCTCCGGCGCTTCCGGGGACGACTCCATGTCGTGCTGGCTTTGCATCCGCTCGATCGAAGCTTTGCGCGCGCCTGGCGAGGGGAGCGAAAAATGGAGCTTGCCGATCTGGGCGGCGTGCTCTTCATGGAACGCACACGGGGGAAGGGCATCAGCATTGCCCGGCTGGGCCGCGCTCCCGTAATGGTGCGGGTACGCCACGGAGGGGAATCCCTGCGGCCGGATTGCCATCGCCCGAGGCGAAGCCTGAAGAACCTGCTGCAGGAAGGAGGCGTCGCACCGTGGCTGCGTGATCGCCTGCCCCTGGTGTTCTGCGGGCGGGAGGTCGCATGGGCGCCGGGAATAGGCGTTGACTGCGCGTTTCAGGCAGCCCAGGGCGAAGCGGCGCTGCGGCCGAGGTGGCAGCCCTACGCGGCTGCCGGTTCTGCGGGATCGCGCCGGGACGTCGCCTGCTGAGAGGCGGCTCGATCTTCGCGAGCGTTGACGCCGAATGTTGACATTGCGGTTACCGCCGCGCTCAAATTGCGGCAACTACAAGACCGCAAATGCCCGCTCGGGCGAGGAGCGGACTCCGGGAGCGATTCCGGTGCTCCGGGAAAATGGTGCGGGCGCTTCAATCCAATGCACTGAGAGGAAGCATCCATGGAAATGAAACGATCACGTTATCTCGTCGCGCTGGCTGCGACTGCAGTTATGTCTGGCCTCGCCTTGCTGCCCGTCGAAGGCGCAAATGCGCAACAGCGTAAATCGATCCGGTGGGCCACCTCCAGCGTCGATTCCTACGGCTACAAGGTTGCCGCTGCGATGGTGAAGAGTCTCGAGGACGCGCTGGGCGGCGAGTACACCGTCACCGTCAATCCGTATCCCTCGACCACCGGCGCCATGAAGGCCACGATGGATGGCGATGGCGAGATCGGCTACACGGCCGATGTCGGCATGACCCAGCTCTATGGCGGCGAGGGCGGGTTCAAGAACTACAAACCCGCGAAGTCGAAGCTGGTGCACACGTGGTACGCCTACCCGATGGAGTCATTCATGGCGACGTCGGCCAAGCAGGCCGGCCAGTACAAGTGCTGGAAGGACTTCAGCGGCAAGCCGGTATTCTTCACCACAGCCGGTTTCATGAACTGGTTGAACTTCCAGCGTATCTACAAGGCGCTCGGCTACAAGTTCCGCCACGTGCAGATCGATCCCAAGACCAACAGTGACGCGCTGCAGGCGGGCACCATCAACGGCTCCGTCGCCTATACCACT
>DASPGR010000296.1:0-7691 GCA_035620515.1 Burkholderiales bacterium
TCCCCGGACACTGCGATCCGACGGTCAATCTATATGACCATTTCGTCTGTGTCCGCCGCGGGGTGGTCGAGGACCTCTGGCCCATCAGTGCCCGCGGCGCCGTCTGGTAAGGAGTTGGGGAAGAAGACATGGACTCGATAAAGAAGATTGGTTTCATCGGTGTTGGAAACATGGGCAATCCCATGGCCGGGCATCTCGTCAGGGCCGGGTTTGACGTCACGGTGTTCGATGCGCGCCCGGACGCGATGAAGGCGTTCACTGCGCAGCACGGCGGGAAGAGCGCGGCGTCCCTGGTGGAGGTCGCGCAGCAGGCGGATGCGGTGATCACCATGCTTCCCGACGACAAGGTCGTGCGCAAGGTCGTGTTGGGCGAAGGCTCGGAGAACTGCGTTGCCGCCGCGATTCCCAGAGGCGCTGTCGTGGTCGACATGAGCACCTGCAACCCGGCTGCGACGCGCTCGCTCGCCGAGGCGCTCGAGCCGCGCGGAATCGGCATGGTCGATGCGCCGGTGATGGGCGGCGTCGTGTTCGCGAAGGACGCGACGCTCGACATCATGGTGGGCGGGGATGCCGCCGTGGTGAAGCGGCTCGAACCCGTCCTGAAGGCGATGGGGCGGAACATCATCGCGTGCGGCACGGTGGGATCGGCGCACGCGTTGAAGGCGCTCGCCAACTATGTCAACGCGTGCGCGCTCATCAACGTCATCGAAGCGATGACCGTGGGCAAGCGCTACGGCTTGGAGCCCAAGCTCATGGCCGACGCGCTCACGACGATGTGCGCCGGGCGCAATCACCCGGTCGAGAAGAAAGTAGTGCCGCACGTCCTGACGCGGCGCTTCGGCACGGGCATGGCGATGGGTTTCATCGCCAAGGACGTGAGAATCGCGGTCGATACCGCGCGCGCGGCCGGCGCCTTTGCGCCGCTTGCGGAGCGCGTGCTGGAACTCTGGTCGGCGGCGGCGGAAAAGGTTGGTACAAACCACGACCAGACCGAGGTCGCGCGTTATTGGGAGGAGGCCAATGGCGTGGAGCTTCGCAGCTCGCCGCAGTGATGGGTGATGAGAAGGCAGCCGGGCGGCGATGTTACGATTCGCGGTTCAAGAACTGCGATTCACGAGGAGGGGTGATTAATGGCTCAGCAGGAAAAAACGAAAGTTGTTCTGGGAACGGCGACTCCGGGCGGCGGATTCCCCGCCTATGGCTGGCCGTACGCGGAGGTCCTGAACGAAACGGACCCGACGCTCGCGATCGAGCCGATCAACACCAAGGGCAGCAACGAAAACGTGGTCTCGCTCGACCAGGACAAGATCGACATCGGCCTCGTCACCGGTGAAGTGACCTATGAGGCGGTCAACGGTCTGGGCCGGCCCAAGGCGTCCAACATTCGCATCATCAACGCCACCTATTCGCAGGCCGGGATGTTTATGGTCAAGGCCGACAGTCCGTACCGGAGCATCACCGATCTCAAAGGCAAGTCCATCGCCTGGGGCGCCGGGAGCTCCGGCTTCATCGTCCTTGCCCGCTACGTCATGGACGGTCTCGGGCTCGACATGAAAAAGGATTTCGATGCGCACCTGCTCGAGAAGGCCGGGGACGGCCCCCCGATGGTGCTCGACGGACGCGCGGCTGCAATGTGGGGCGGGGGCGTTGGCTGGCCGCCTTTCATGGCGATCGCCAAGGGGCCGGCTGGCGGCCGCTTTGTCGCGCCGAGCGCCGAGGAAATCAAGCGCATCCAGGCGAAGCACTCGTTTCTCAAGCAGACCACCATGCCCGCCGGCAGTTATCCCGGACAGCAGGGACCGGTCAATTCCGTCGGCTCGTGGCCCTTCGTGCTCTGCCGTGCATCGTTGCCGGATGATGTGGCCTACCGGCTCGCGCGGGCGCTGCACAAGGGCCAGCAGAAACTTTCCGCGAAGCTCGACCAGGCCAAGGAATCCACGCTCGAGAACACGCTCGCCGCCGCCCCGACGAGGGACCTCATTCATCCCGGCGTGCTCAAGTACATGCGCGAAATCGGCCTGCTCAAGTGAGCAGACCCGTCATGAACTCCGATCAGAAGCGGTAAAGCCGCGCCGGGTTGTGCACCAGCACCTTCGAGCGCAGGCTCGGATCCGGTATCCAGGTCGAGAGCAGATCGGCCAGCGCGCCGTCGTTCGGCATCGAGCCCTTCAGCATGACGTGCGGCCAGTCGGTTCCCCAGAGAAGCTGCTCCGGAGCGGCTTCGAGCAGAGCATGCGCAAACGGCGTCACGTCGGAATAGGGCAACGGACCCGCGGCGATGCGGTAAGGGCCGGTCAGCTTCACCCAGCAGCGGCCCAGCTTCGCGAGACGAAGGAGCGCCTGGAACCCCGGATCCTCCAGCCCCTTCTCGGTCTTCATGTAGCCGAGATGGCCGAGCACGATCGCGACGGGGAAGTCAGCGAAAGACTTGTCGAGGTCCGGAAACTCGTCCGCGTGCATCAGGAATTCCATGTGCCAGCCCAGCGGTTGAATGCGCTCGGCCAGTTTGCGCAGCTTCGCGAGCGGCAGTGAGCCGCTCTTTTGATCCTTCACATCGACGATGTTGACGCGCACGCCGCGGACGCCGGCGGCGTCGAGCTGCTTCAGCTCATCGTCCTCGATATCATCCTCGACCACCGCGACGCCACGGAAACGGTCGCCCGCCGTCTTCATCGCGTCGAGCATCACCGTGTTGTCGGTGCCATAGACGCTCGGCTGCACGAGCACGGCGCGCTCGACGCCCAGCCGGTCGAGCATGTAGAGATAGTCCGGCAGCAGGCAATCGGGCGGCGTGTACACGCGCTCGGGAGCGTACGCGAACTTTTCCTTCGGCCCCATGATATGGGCGTGCGTGTCGCACGCGTGCGGCGGCAGGCGCAATACCGGCATGCGCGGGTTGAAATCCGGCGGGGCGCACGCTGGCGCGTCCGCTGCAGCGGCCTTGGCGGGTTGCTTGCTCATCCCTGCCGGTCAGGCGGCCTTCGCCTGCGCGCGCCCAATTCCAGGCATGTCGAAGTCGAGCTTCTTGAGACCGTCGATCACGTTCTTCGCCTGCGCCGCGGTGAGCTCGGTGAGCGGCGGGCGCACCGTCGCCCATTCGGGCTCGTTGGTGTAGTGCGCGATCACCGCTTTCAGGGCGGGGATCATCACGTACTGTCCGACGGTCTTGCGCACCACGTCGAGTGCCTGCTGCTGTACTTCCGCATTGGGGCCGCGCCATTCGCCGTAGAGCCTGTCAATCGCCGCCGGATTCACGTTGGCAGTGGCGGAGATGCAGCCGGCGCCGCCGTTCTTCATGTTGGCAAGCAGAAAGGACTCGCTCCCGGCAAATACGTCGAAGCCCGATCTTGCGAACGCATCGAGCATCATCTTGGTGTTGTTCCAGTCACCGGATGAGTCCTTCATCCCGGCGATGGCCGTCGGGTACTGCTTCATCAGCCGCTCGACGAGTCCCGGCTTGATGCCGACGACCGCAATGGGCGGGATGTGATAGAGGTAGACCCGAAGCCGCGAATCCCCGACCCGCTCGATCACCTCCGAGAAACTGCGATAGAGCCCGTCCTCGGACACGTCCTTGTAGTAGAAAGGCGGCAGCATCAAAACGCCTGCGCAGCCTGCCTTGACCGCGTGCTCGGTCAGCCGCACCGTGTCCGTCAGCGCGCAGCAGCCGGTACCGGGCATCATCCGGGCGGGATCGACGTCGGCCGCGAGCAGCGCATCAAGCAGCGCGATGCGCTCGTTCACGGAGAGCGAATTCGCCTCGCTGTTGGTGCCGAAGACGGCGAGGCCGCAGTTCTGGGTGAGCAGCCATTTGCATTGTGCGATCAGCCGCTCGGGGTCGGGGCTCAAGTCCTTCCTGAACGGGGTGACGACCGGAGAGAGCACGCCGCGAATGCGTGGTGCCTGGGTCATGTACATCCTCCTTCAATTCCTGGATTTGGGGCGCGTGGCGGAAGCCCTTCGCGCATCAGTGGCCTGCCCGCGCAGAATAGCATATCGAGTTGAAGCGCCCAACCCGGTTGGTTGTGCGGGCATGGGCCGTCTGCTAGGCTTTCCACCCTCCCTGCTTCCAACGTTCTGAACCGGTCACCGCTCACGCAGCACCCAACCAGAGAACAGAGATGGCTTCTGAGGATAAAAGCCCCGGTGTCCCGCTGAAAGTGCTGAGCGCAGGCGCGGTCAAGAGCGGCGTCGCGCGGATCGCCGAGGAATTCGGACGCGAAAGCGGCGCCCGGGTGACCGTCGAATTCGCAACGGGACCGGAGGTGCGCAAGCGCATCGAGGCCGGGGAGGCGGCGGACGTGATCGTCGCGCCGCCCGCGATCATGGACGAGTTCGCCAAGGCGGGAAGACTCGCGGCCGAGAGCCGCGGATTTGTCGGCCGCTCGCGCATGGGCGTCGTGATCCACGCGAGCGCGGCGAAGCCGAACCTCTCCAACACCGATGCTTTCAAGAAAGTGATGCTCGCGGCGTCCGCCGTGGTCCATAACCGGGCATCGAGCGGGCTCTACGCGGCGAAGCTCCTCGAGAGACTCGCACTGACCAAGCCGCTCGGACGCAAAGTGGTGGTGGTGGACTCGGGCTCCGCGGTGATGCAGTACGTCGCGGACCACCCCACGGCCGCCGTCGGGCTCGCGCAGATCTCGGAACTGATGGTGATGATAGACAAGGGCTGTGCAGTGCAGCTTGCAGCGCCGTTACCCGACGCGATCCAGAACATGACGAGCTACGATGCAGCTGCCACAGCTAAAGCGCCGGAAGCCGCCCGGGCGCTCGCCAGAAGCCTCGCCTCGGATGAAGCGAAGAAGATTTTTGCGGCGACGGGCATCAACTAGTTTTCACGCAAGTTAAACCGCGAGGAGGGAACATGCTTCGAGCTGCAATCATCGGCCTGGGATGGTGGGGCAAGACCATCGTTGACAACGTTCAAGGGAAGAGCGACCAGATCACATTCGTTGCCGCCAACACGCGCACGCGCGCCAAGGCGGAGGATTTCTGCCGGGACAAGAAGATCGAGCTGCGCAACGACCTTGACGACATTCTCAAGGATCCGAAGATCGACGCAGTCGTCTACACCACGCCCCACAGCCTTCACGAGGAGCACGTCAGGCGCGCCGCGCAGGCGGGCAAGCACATCTGCATGGAAAAGCCTTTTACGCTCACTGCGGCGAGTGCCCGCGCGGCGATTGAAGCGGTCAAAAAGGCGGGCGTTGTGCTCGCCGTCGATTTTCAGCGGCGCTTTCACCCGTCCGTCGGCGAGATTCGCAAGCGCGTGCGGGACGGCAGCCTGGGACCGATTTCCTTCTGCGTCGGCGAGGTTTCGACACCCAGCGGGCTCGCCCTGCCCAAGGAATCGTGGCGGGTGAACCCTGAAGAGACGCCGGCCGGCGCCATGACGGGCCTCGGTGTGCACCTCGTTGACGCCTTCATAGACCTCTGCGGCGAGGTGGAGGAGGTGTATTGCATCAACGCCCGCCGCGCGGCGCCGCTGGTCGACGATACGACGGTCTTCACCATGAAGCACAAGAGCGGCGTGATCTCGACGAGCTACTGCACGCTGGCGAGCGCGGCGAGCTACTGCATTGCGGTCTTCGGAAAAAACGGCATTGCCGACACGGCGCGCCCGGGCCTCGACACCTTCCGCTTCATGCCGGTGGCCGCCGGCGGTCCGCACGCGACTGCGAAGCCCGAGGTCATCGAGCACAAAGGCGTCAATCTGCCGAAGGCGGTGATGGAGGCGTTTGCGGCCGCGGTGCAAAAGAAGGCCCCGTACCCGGTCACTCACGACCAGATCATCCACGGCGTCGCCGTCTTCGAGGCCGTCGTCAAGTCGGCCAAGACCGGCCAGCCTCAGAAGGTTGGTAGTTGATGGTTGCGGAAATGGACGACGGTCCATTTCCGCATACGCCATTGCGCAAGGAGTGCGATTGGACTATCGGGAAGTAAGCGAGATCCGCGACGGCATGCGGATCGATTGGGACGCGCCGGTCGCGATGGAGGACGGCGTGATTCTGCGCGCCGACGTCTACCGGCCGATCGAGGATGGGAGATACCCGGTCATCCTCACCTACGGGCCGTACGGCAAGTGGCTGCATTTCGAGGACCTCTACGTCACGCAGTGGCGGCGCATGTGCGAGCTGCACCCTGACGTGCCGACCGGCTCCACCAACAAGTACCAGAACTGGGAAGTTGTCGATCCGGAAAAGTGGGTGCCGGACGGCTACGTCGTCGTGCGCGTAGATTCGCGCGGTGCGGCGCGCTCGCCCGGCCTCCTCGACCTGTGGTCGCTCCGCGAAGCCCAGGATTTCTACCACTGCATCGAGTGGGCGGCGAAGCAGCACTGGTCCAGCGGGAAAGTGGGGCTGAACGGCATCTCCTATTACGCGATGAACCAGTGGCAGGTCGCGTCGCTGCAGCCGCCGCACCTGTCGGCGATCTGCATCTGGGAAGGCGCCGCGGACTACTACCGCGACCTGAGCCACCACGGCGGTATTTACTGCACGTTTGCGGACACCTGGTTTCCGAAGCAGGTGATTACCGTCCAGCACGGGCAGGGCACCCGCGGCTATCGCAGCCGCATGAACGGTGACTGGGTATCGGGGCCCGAGACGTTGCGCGAAGAGGAACTGGGCGCGACACGACGGGATTTTGCTGCTGACTGCTACGCGAACCCGCTGGCGAGCGATGAGTACTGGCACTCGCGCATGCCCGACTGGTCGAAGGTGAAAGTACCGCTCCTCTCGTCAGCCAACTGGGGCGGCCAGGGCCTTCATCCGCGCGGTAACTTCGAGGGGTTCGTGCGCGCGGCGTCGAGCGAGAAGTGGCTCGAGGTGCACGGCATCGAGCACTGGACCCATTTCTACACGAATTACGGGCTCGCAATCCAGAAACGTTTTTTCGGCCATTTCCTGAAGGGCGACGATACCGGGTGGTCGAAACAGCCCAGGGTGGTGCTGCAGGTGCGCCATCCGGGCGAGAAGTTCGTCGAGCGCCACGAGAGCGAGTGGCCGCTCGCGCGCACGCAGTGGACGAAATACCACGTCCATCCCGAAGGCCTCACGCTGAAAACCGATGCGCCGCGGTCAGCGGCAAGCGTTACCTACGGCGGCTTCTCCGATGGCGTCACGTTTCTCACCGCCCCGCTCGAGCGCGAGACGGAGATTACCGGGCCCATTGCGGCGAAACTCTGGGTGTCCTCGGCGACGGAGGATGCCGACCTCTTTCTCGTGCTGCGCGTTTTCGCGCCCGATTTGAGGGAAATCACCTTTCAGGGCGCGCTCGACCCGCACACGCCGGTCGCGCAAGGCTGGCTGCGCGCCTCGCATCGCAAGCTCGACAGGAAGCTCACGTTGCCGTACCGGCCTTATCACACCCACGATGAAATCCAGAAGTTGAAGCCGGGAGAAATCTACGAGCTCGACATCGAAGTGTGGCCGACCTGCATTGCCGTGCCCAAGGGATATCGCATCGCTCTCACCGTTCGCGGGCGTGACTACGAATGGCCGGGCGGCGCGGCACAGGGCCTGGGCAATCTGAACGCCGTGTTTACCGGCGTCGGACCTTTCCGTCACGATGATCCGCGCGACCGGCCAGCCGCCGTCTTCGGCGGCGACGTGACCCTGCACGTGGGACCGGATCGTCCGGCCCACGTTCTACTCCCGCTGGTATAAGGTGTCAGGAACCTGTTCTTG
>DASPGR010000297.1:0-2221 GCA_035620515.1 Burkholderiales bacterium
ATTGTCGCGGATCTGCGCGCCCGGGTGCCCCTTGGCGAGGTCTGCTGCGTGCGCGGCGATCTTGTAGGCGACGATCCCGTCCTTCACGTCGTCGCGGTCGGGCAGCCCGAGGTGCTCCTTGGGCGTGACGTAGCACAGCATGGCGGTGCCGAACCAGCCGATCATCGCCGCGCCGATCGCGCTCGTGATGTGGTCGTAGCCGGGCGCGATGTCGGTGGTCAACGGTCCCAGCGTGTAGAACGGCGCCTCGCGGCAGTACTTCAACTGCAGGTCCATGTTCTCCTTGATGAGCTGCATCGGAACATGGCCCGGCCCTTCGATCATCACCTGCACGTCGTGCTTCCAAGCGATGTCCGTCAGCTCGCCGAGCGTCTTCAACTCCGCGATCTGCGCTTCATCGTTCGCGTCGTAGATTGAGCCCGGGCGCAGCCCGTCGCCGAGCGAGAACGCGACATCGTAGGCTTTGAGGATCTCGCAGATTTCCTCGAAGCGCGTGTAGAGGAAGCTTTCCTGGTGGTGAGCGAGGCACCACTTCGCCATGATGGAGCCGCCGCGCGAGACGATGCCCGTCATGCGCTTGGCCGTAAGCGGGATGTAGGGGAGGCGCACGCCCGCGTGCACGGTGAAGTAATCAACGCCCTGCTCGCATTGCTCGATCAGCGTGTCCCGGTAGATCTCCCAGGTGAGCTCTTCGGCCTTGCCGTTGACCTTCTCCAGCGCCTGGTAGATCGGCACGGTGCCGATCGGCACCGGCGAATTGCGCACGATCCACTCGCGCGTCTCGTGAATGTTCCTGCCCGTGGAGAGATCCATCACGGTGTCTGCGCCCCAGCGCGTCGCCCACGTCATCTTCTCGACTTCTTCCTGGATCCCGGATGACAGCGCCGAATTGCCGATGTTCGCGTTGATCTTCACCAGGAAATTGCGCCCGATGATCATCGGCTCGGATTCGGGGTGATTGATGTTGGACGGGATGATCGCCCGTCCGCGCGCGACCTCGTCGCGCACGAATTCCGGCGTGATCGCCTTGGGCAGCGAGGCGCCGAAGGCCTCCCCCGGATGCTGACGGCACAGAAGCTCGGCGAGCGCATCTCTCCGCTGGTTCTCACGGATCGCGATGAATTCCATCTCAGGCGTCACCATCCCGCGGCGGGCGTAATGCATCTGCGTCACGTTCAATCCCGGTCTCGCCCGCAGGGGCCGCCGCTTGAGCTCGAAGCGCAGGGACATCAGCTTCGGATCCGAGAGCCGGTCGCGCCCGTAGGACGAGGTGGGCCCGGGCAGCTCCTCGGTGTCACCGCGCTCGGCGATCCATTGCGCGCGAAGCGCCGGCAGGCCTCGGCGGATGTCGATCGCGACCGCGGGATCGGTATAAGGCCCCGACGTGTCGTAGATGAAAATCGGCGGGTTCTTCTCGGCGCCAAACGACGCCGGCGTGTCGGCCTGGCTCACTTCACGCATCGGGACGCGGAGGTCCGGGCGCGAGCCCGTGACATAGACCTTGCGTGAATTCGGCAGGGGTTGAACGGCGCCGTCGTCTATCCGTGCCGCGGCCGCGATGAACTTGGGATTGGCTGCTGCCATACTGCGCTCCTTGGGAATGCCACGGGAGCGAGCGCGGAGGGGTATCGCGCGACGCTTCCCTACGGCGGCATGACCCGCATCAGGTTCGGAGGGTTTCTCTCACTCGCCCGGTGAAACGCCGGGCGAGACCCCTAACGTCGAGCGGGTGACGTTACTCCAATCGCCGCCTCATTGCAAACTGCAGGCGCTAGCTGGGGCCGGTCAGGGGCAGTGTGAGGCTGATGCGATTGCGGTCACCGGCGCGGGTGTATTCGTGGCTGCGCGAGAATCGCGCGATCAGCAGGACGCCGAGGCCGCCAACGGCGCGCGAATCCACCGGCGCCTCCAGGCGGGGACGCGCCGCGCCGGCAAAAGGATCATAGGGTGGCGCTGCGTCCTCGTAGACCAGCCGGAGAGCGCCGCCTTCGGGGCCAAGCGTCAGCCACACCTGCTTTGCACTGTCGCCGCCATAGCCGTGCTTCACGCTGTTCGTGAACAACTCCTCTGCGACAAGCGCAATGCGCAGCGTGTCGTTTCGGGCAATCGCGGCCTCGCGGCACACGCCCTCGATGAATGCACGCAATTCCCTCAAGGCTCCCATGCGCGCAGTAAATTCCCGTGTCTTTGGTTGCCACATGTTAAAAATGCCGCACTACTT
>DASPGR010000298.1:0-4123 GCA_035620515.1 Burkholderiales bacterium
CGCGACACGGCCCCCAACGTACCGCAAGCTGACTGCCCAGCGTGAGCGATACCAGCATCGCCGCTGCGAGGATGCTGATCTGGTATCCAATCAGGGATGAATCGATACCATAAGTCTCGGCGACCTTGGGGGCGACGGCAGGCAGCGTCATCGTCGCCATGGTGCCGAACGACTGCGCAGCGAGCAGCACGCAGACCAGGAACGTTAGCGACGGAGACCGCATGAAAAACCAGGGCGGAAGGCGAAAGGAGGAAGGCGGAGGAAAGTCCGCCAGATCGTGTCCTCCTCGCCTTTCGCTTTTTTCGCCTTTCGATTTTCGACCTTCGATTTCGCCCAGCCCGCCGCATCCGGCGGGCTAGCTTTGCTCGCGCTCGAGACCCACGTTCGCACGCCAGTCCTTGCGGCCGCTGAAGATGATCGGTTTGATCGCGAACGCGAAGAGAATGAGGCCCAGGGCGAGCATGGTGGTTGCAATGGGACGCTCAAGGAAGATCGCGTAGTCGCCGGCGCTCATCGCGAGCGACTGCCCCAGCGAGAGCTCCAGCATCGGCGAGAGCACGAGGCCGAGCGCGACGGGCGCCAGGTCATAGTCGAACTTGCGCAAAGCGTAACCGACGGCGCCCATGACGAGCATGATCCAGACGTCGATCATGCTGTTGTTCACGGAGTAGCAGCCGAGAATGCAGAAGGCAAGGATGCACGGGTAGAGGTAGGCGTACGGAATGCGCAGCAGGTTGACGAAGAGGCCCACCATCGGCAGGTTGAGTATCAGGAGCACCACGTTGCCCACGTACATGCTGGCGATGAAGCCCCAGAAGAGCTCCGGCTGGTTCACGATCAGGAGCGGCCCCGGCTCGATACCGTGCACCATGATCGCGGCAATCATGACGGCGGTGATCGGGCTCGTCGGAATGCCCAATGCCAGCATCGGCACGAAAGCGCCGCTCGAAGCGGCATTGTTCGCGGATTCCGGGCCGGCGACGCCTTCGATCGCGCCGTGGCCGAAGCGCTCGGGATGCCTCGACAGGCGCCGCTCGATTCCGTAGGACACGAACGACGAAATGATGTGCGCCGAGCCGGGAATCACCCCGATGAGAAAACCGAGGAGGCTGCCGCGGCCGATCGGCGCGATGGAGCGCCGGAACTCCTCGCGCGAAGGTATGAGCTCGCGCAATTTCGGTCTCTGGACCTTGGGCGGCTCCTCCCGACCGGCCGTGAGCAGGATCTCGGACACCCCGAAAAGGCCCACCGCGACGGGCACGATGCTGATCCCGTCGCCGAGCTCCACCACGCCGTACGTGAAGCGCGTGAACCCGCTCATCTGGTCGATTCCGATCATGCCGAGCAACAGTCCCAGGGCGGCCATGGCGAGCGTCTTGAGCATCGAGCCCCCGCTCATGTAGGCGAGGATGAAGAGTCCCATCAGCAGCAGCGCCGTGTATTCCGGCGGCCCGAACCGAAGCGCGAACGCAGCAAGCGTCGGCGCGAGGAGCATCAGCCCGATCACGCCGAACGTTCCCGCGACGAAAGAGCCGATTGCCGCGATCGCGAGCGCCGGCCCGGCGCGCCCGTTGAGGGTCATGGCGTAGCCGTCCACGCACGTCATGACCGAAGCGGCTTCGCCCGGGATGCGCATCAGGATCGAGGTTGTCGATCCGCCGTACATCGCTCCGTAGTAGACGCCCGCGAGCAGCACGATCGCGACGATCGGGTTGAGTCCGAACGTCGCCGGCAGGAGCAGGCTGATCCCGGCAAGCGGCCCGAGCCCGGGCATCATGCCGACCAGCGTTCCTATGATGCAGCCGGCAAAGGCGTAGACGAGGATGGACGGCGTGAGCGCGACCGAAAAGCCGAGCAGCAGTCCTTCTACCGTCTCACCCATGCGCTAGAAGCCCCAGGGGCTCCTCGGCAGCGGCACGAGGAGGAGATCGCCTACGACGTACTGCGACCCGAAGCCGAAACCGAGCGCGACCAGCGCCACCGGCAGCGGCTTCTTGCGCTCGACCACGCCGAGGAAGAAGACGAGGAGCACGATGACGGTGATGCGATAGCCCAGGCGCTCGAGCGATAGCGTCGCAACGACGCAGGCCGCGACGATGACCGCGGCCCGCGTCGCCTCGGGCCATTTTATCGCCGCCAGCCGCACGGAGCGGGCGCCGCCGAGCGCGATCAATAGCCCCAAAACCCCGAGGAAGACCGCAAGGATGAGCGGCATGTAGCCGGGCCCGGGGTACGACAGGGTACCCAACGGGTATTCACGGTTCGCCCAGCCGACGTAGGCGGCGAGCGCGAGCAGCATCAGGCCGGAAAACTGGTCGCTGCGCAGCCCGCGCTTTTCCTCAGTCGCGTTGTCTGTCATGCGCTCCAATGTGGTGACCGCGGATTTGCGGTCTCACCCTGCCGTCGCTACTTCTGGACCTTCCCCACGCGGCGAACCGTCACTGCGAGCCGCTTCGCGTCCTGGTCCCAGAATTTCTGGAAATCGGGCGCGTCGAGGTAGCGGATCGGCGTCTCGAGCTTGGCCATGGTCTTCTTGAAGCCTGCATCCTGTGCGCCCTTGCGCGCGGCATCGCGCAGGGCCTTCACTGCCTCGGGGGGCGTGCCGGCCGGTACCATGAGCCCCGCCCAGATATAGAACTCGACGTCCTTGTAGCCCAGCTCCTTCCACGTCGGCAGATCGGGCAGCGCGGCAAGACGCTGATCGCCCCAGTTGGCCAGCGCGCGCAGCTTGCCCGCGCGCAGATGCCGGATCGCCGCTGCGGGACCGGAGGAGAGCGCCGCAACGTGCCCGCCAAGCAGCGCGTTGATGGCCGGGCCGCCGCCCGCGAAGGGAACGTGACGCAGCTTGATCTTCGCCGAGTAGATCACCATCTCCATCGCGATATGGAGCGTGCCGTAGATGCCCGAGGAGGAGAATCCGATCTCGTTCGGGTTCTTCTTTGCCAGGGCCACGAATTCCTTCGCTGTCTTCACCGGAAGCGACGGATGCACGACGAGAATCGTCGGGTCGGCCGAGAGCAGCGCGATCGGCACCAGCTGGTCCATCTCGTACGCCGGCTTCAGCTCAAAGAGCTTGTCGACCTCCGGAAAGATCGACACGCTCGAGAGCGCGATCAGCATCGTGTAGCCGTCGGCCTTCGAATTGGCGGCGGCGGCGTATCCGACCTTCCCGCCCGCCCCCGAACGGTTGACCGGCGCAATCGGCTGGTTCAGCACCTTTTCCATCGCCGCCGCGATCGGCCTGCCGGTCAGATCGGCGACGCCCCCCGGCGGAAACGGGACGATGAGCGTAATGGGCCGGGAGGGGAAATCCTGCGCCCAGGCAGTGAAGGCCACGGCAAACAAGGCAACGGCACAGAAGACTTTGTTCATTTTCATGGTTTCCTCCTCGTGGAAAAACAGCGTGTAGCGGCTAGTTGGCGACCTTTCCGATGCGCTTGATCACCGCCGCCAGCTTCTCGGCATCCTGGTCCCAGAACACCTTGAATTCATCGGCATCCATGTACGCGATAGGCGTCCGGATCTTCTGCATGCCCTTGATGAACTGCGGATCGCGGGTAGCCGCGCGCACCGCGCCTCGCAGGGTTTCCGATACCTGCGGTGAAATGGCGCTCGGCGCGAAGAGTCCACCCCACAGGTAGTACTCGATGTTGTAGCCCTGTTCCATGAACGTCGGCACCTCCGGGAAGGCGGCGATCCGCTTCGCGCCCCACTGGGCGTAGGAGCGCACCCTGCCGGCGGTGAGGTGCGGTGCCGCGATATTGGGCGGACAAGCCCACGAGACGGCGTGACCGCCGAGCACGGCAGTCATCGCCGGGGCTCCGCCCGTCGTCGGCAGGTGCCGCATCTTGAGCTTTGCCGCCTGCAGGAACATCTCGTACGGGACGTGGGACGCCCCATAGAGCCCCGAGGACGAGAAGATCATGTCCCCGGGCCGCTGCCGCGCCAGCGTCACGAACTCCTTGAGGTTCTTCACCGGCAGCGACGGATGCACCACCAGCATGGGCGGATCTGCGGTCAGCCGCGCGATGCCGACAAACTGATCGCGTGTGTACGCGGGCTTGGTGCCGAAGAGCTTGTCGCGCTCGGGCAGCGCGGAGATGCTGACGAGGTGCAGAATCAG
>DASPGR010000299.1:0-8294 GCA_035620515.1 Burkholderiales bacterium
CGCCGACGCAGAACCTGCCCGTTCTGCGCTCAACTGCCGGCGGCGGCCGCGAGCTTCGCCTCCTGCGTTGGGGGCTCGTGCCCTCCTGGGCGAAGGACCCTGCGATTGGCGCGCGCATGATCAACGCGCGTTCGGAAACGATTGCGGAAAAACCCGCGTTCCGCGTGGCGTTCCGGCGCCGCCGCTGTCTCGTGCCGATGTGCGGTTTTTACGAGTGGCAGAAGAGCGCCGGCCGCAAGGTGCCGCATTACGTGCGGCTGCTCAATGCGGAAATCTTCGCGGCCGCGGGGCTGCACGAGCACTGGCCGGGCCGGGACGGCGCCGAGCCCATTGAGAGCTACGCGATACTCACCACGGGTGCCAACGAGATGATGCGCGCGCTGCACGACCGGATGCCGGTCGTTCTGCACGAGCGCGACTACGATGCCTGGCTCGACCCGAAAAACGATGACGCGGAAGCGCTCGCCAAGCTGCTCGTGCCGTTTCCGGCCGAGGAGATGCGCGCGTACCCCGTGAGCACTCGTGTCAACAACATCCGCAACGACGAGCCGGCACTGATCGAGCCGGTCTGAGGCGGTCCGCTACAGCACCCTGTAGACGATGTCGTGCTCGCGCGCGTGGTCGATCACCTTGATGCCGAAATCATCGTTCGGGCCGACTTCCATCACCGGCTGATGTTCCACCTGCAGTGAATCCACCCGCTGCCCGAAGTCGGTGGTGTGGCCCTTGATGTGAATGCGGTCTCCCACGCGCAGCTTGGCGCCAGGATCGAGCGTGAGCACCGCCACCGACAGGTGGCTGAAATAGTGCGTCACCACGCCGATACGCTCGCCGGGAAGCGTTTCCACCGGAGCAACGCGAGCCGGACGGGCCGCGCGCGGCTTGCGAACCGCTGCGCGTGCACGCTTCCTGGCTGGTTTACGTCTCGCGACGGCCCTTTTGCTCGGCTTCGCCGCCTTGCGCCGCACCGTCCGTTTGCGGGCCGGCGCCTTCCTGCGCTTTGCCTTCGTCTTCGCTTTTCGCCGGGATTTCGCTTTTTTCCTCGCCGCCATGTTGACCTCCCGCCGGTTGGCACACCTGATCGAAAGGAACTGCAAACTTCATGTTAGTCCACGTGCTGGCCGGCATCAAATCGGCCCCCGATCCGCGGCTTCCCGCAAGGCGCAGGCATGTTGAATGGCGCCCTGGGCGTTCGTGAGATCATGAGCGCTCGCAGCGACGCCTGCCGGGATCCGGCAATTCACGACAGACAGGAGATGGAATCATGGACACCCAGGAACTGCACGAACGCGGGGAGAAGCTCCGGCGCAAGATCTTCGGGAACGAGGCGATCGATCAGCGCAGCAATGCGCTGGGCGAGTTCGGGGCGCCGCTCGGGCGCATGATCAACGCCTACGCCTATGGCGACGTGTGGAGCAGGGACGCGCTCCCGCCGAAGATGAAGAGCCTCGCTGTGCTGGCGATGAACGCGGCGCTCAATCGCCCGGCTGAATTCCGCGTCCACGTGCAGGGCGCGCTCGCCAACGGATGCACGGCGGAGGAGATACGGGAAGTGCTGCTGCTCCTCGCGATCTATGCCGGCTTCCCGGCGGCGATCCAGGCACACCACATCGCCTACGAAGTGCTGAAGCAAAACGGCAAGTGAATCGCGCGTTCTTCGTCCTTCATCCCTCGTCCTTCATAGTGCTACGATAGGCGCGTGGCCCTCGTTCCGTCCTTTGTATCGCCGCCCAAGGGCGATCTCGTCTATCTCGCGCGCCTCGGGCGGTTTCTCTATCCCTACCGCTGGCGGATTTCCTGTGCGCTCGTTGCGCTGATGGTGGCGGCCGGCTCCGTGCTGGTGCTGGGCCAGGGGCTGCGCCACGTGGTGGATGCCGGCTTCGGCAGCGGAGACCAGCAATTCCTCAATGCCGCGCTGGTCGGAATGGTCGCAATCGCCGTCGTGCTCTCGTGCGCGACCTGGGCGCGGTTCTACCTCATGATGAGCACGGGCGAGCGCGTGATCGCCGACCTGCGGCAGGCCGTGTTTGCGCACGTGCTTTCCCTTTCTCCGGCGTTCTTCGATTCCTCGCGCACCGGAGAGCTCTCCTCGCGCCTCACCAACGACAGCGAGCAGATCAGGCAGGTGATCGGTTTCGGTTTCTCCATGTTCCTGCGCAACGGGCTCATGATGATCGGGGCGCTCGTGCTGCTTTTCACGACCAGTCCCAAGCTTGCGGCGCTCATCGTGCTGGGAGTGCCCGCGACGCTGATCCCCATCCTGCTGCTCGGCCGGCGCGTGCGCCGCCTCTCCCGCCTCAATCAGGACCGTGTGGCCGACGTCTCATCCCATGTGGACGAATCGTTTCACGAGATCCGCACCGTGCAGGCCTACGGGAACGAGGAGCGCACGCGCGAGCGATTCTCGGAGGCGACCGAGGCGGCGTACGCCGCGGGCGTGCACCGCGTGGGCGTCAAGGCCTGGCTGATCGCGCTTGTCATGCTGATCGCATTCTGCGCGGTGGGTGTGATCCTCTGGATCGGCGGGCACGATGTCCTCGCCGGGCGGCTGACCGCCGGAGAGCTTTCCGCTTTCGTGTTCTATGCCGCCATCGTGGCAAGCGGCGCGGGCACGGTGTCGGAAGTCTGGGGCGAGATCCAGCGTGCGGCCGGCGCGACCGAGCGCCTGATGGAGCTGCTTGATACCCCGGCAGGACTTGCTGCTGTGCCCCCGGTCATAAAGCTCCCGCCGCGCGTCGCCGGTGCGATACGCTTCGACGAGGTGGTCTTCGCCTACCCGAGCCGGCCCGAGGTCACGGCGGTCGGTCCCATCGCATTCTCGATCGGGCCGGGCGAGCGCGTTGCGCTGGTCGGGCCGTCGGGTGCAGGCAAATCGACGCTCTTTGCGCTGATTCTGCGCTTCTACGACCCGCTCACGGGCCGCATCCTGGTCGACGGCGCCGACATTCGGCACTGCGATCCCCGGGACCTGCGGCGATCTGTCGCGCTCGTGCCGCAGGACCCGGTCATTTTTGCCGCGAGCGTGACCGAGAACGTGCGCTTCGGGCGTCCCGGCGCATCGCTCGACGAAGTGCGCGAAGCGTGTGGAGCGGCGCACGCGCTCGAGTTCATCGAGCGCCTGCCGCAGGAATTTGACACGGACCTCGGCGAGCGCGGCGTCAAGCTCTCGGGCGGCCAGCGCCAGCGCATCTCGATCGCGCGAGCGCTTCTCGCGGACCGCCCGATTCTGCTGCTCGACGAGGCGACGAGCTCGCTCGATTCCGAGAGCGAGCGCCAGGTCGCCGCCGCGCTCGAGCGCCTCGCGCGCGGGCGCACGACGCTCGTGATCGCGCACCGGCTGGCGACGGTGCGGCACGCGGACCGCATCATCGTCATGGACCGGGGCCGGATCCATGCCGTCGGCACGCATGGCGAGCTGCTGCGCGCGAGCGG
The DNA here is from genome assembly GCA_035620515.1 of Burkholderiales bacterium. Classification (GTDB taxonomy): domain Bacteria; phylum Pseudomonadota; class Gammaproteobacteria; order Burkholderiales; family SG8-41; genus SG8-41. The sequence goes on from DASPGR010000299.1 coordinate 3,433, forward strand.
GCTTTACGCTCACCTGGCGCGGCTGCAGTTCATCGGGGAGTCCGTGACCACCGGCGGGTGACGCGTTGCCGGTAGGGAGGGGGATATGACACTGAAGGATCTCATGCCGCACGCGGAGCGGGCGGCGTCGCTGCTCAAGGCGCGGAAGGAAACGGTTGCCGTCGCCGAGTCGTCGGCCGGGGGGCTCATCTCTGCGGCGCTTCTCGCGGTGCCCGGGGCATCCGCCTACTACGTCGGAGGGGCCGTCAACTATACGCGACCGGTCCTCCTTCATCTCTCCGGTCTGCGCGCGGAGGAGCTGGCGAAGATCAACGGAGCGACCGAGGAATTCACGCTGCTCGCTGCGCGGTCGGTGCAGAAGCGCTACAACACGAGCTGGGGCGTGGGCGAGAGCGGGGCGGCCGGGCCGGCGGGAAACCGCTACGGTGATCCGGCCGGACATGCCGTGGTTGCTGTCGTCGGATTGCGACAACGTGCACTGGTGGTGCGAACCGGCGAGAGCGACCGCATCGCCAACATGCACGCCTTTGCCGCCGCGGCGCTGAAGCTTCTGGCCGACACCCTGGCCGCCTAGCCTTCCTTCCACCCCCCTGAGCTACGGTATACTGCGCCCCTCGAAAACGAGCTCTACCAGGAGAAACACATGAGCACCCCGATTCTTCTGCGCCGCCTGGCCGCGGCGCTGGTTCTTTCGTTCATCGCCGCCGGCAGCGGCGCGCAGGACAAGGCGTCGGAGGGTTACCAGCCCGAAGTGGGGCAGGAGGGCAAGGACGTCATCTGGGTCCCGACTCCCCAGGCACTGGTCGACAAGATGCTCGACATGGCCAAGGTGACACCGCAGGACTACGTCGTCGATCTCGGCTCGGGCGACGGGCGCACGGTCATCACTGCCGCCAAGCGCGGCGCGCGCGCTCTGGGCATCGAGTACAACCCCAAGATGGTCGCGTTATCGAAGCGCAACGCCGAGAAGGAAAAAGTATCGGAGATGGCGCAATTCCGGCAGGCGGACCTTTTCAAGACCGATTTCTCGGACGCCACGGTTCTTACCATGTTCCTTCTGCCCGACATCAACATCAAGCTGCGGCCGAAGATCCTCGACATGAAGCCCGGCACCCGCGTGGTTTCCAATTCGTTCACGATGGAGGATTGGCAGCCTGACGAGACGTCATCGGTGCCCAGGGAAGAGGGCTGCGAATCCTACTGCACTGCCTATCTCTGGATCGTGCCGGCCAAGGTCGAGGGCACGTGGCGGTTTGGCGATGCAGAGCTCTCGCTCAATCAGAAATTCCAGATGGTCTTCGGCAGGCTCAAGAGGGCGGACCGGCTGACGCCCGTCTCCGGCGGCCGCCTGAACGGCGACGAGATCCGTTTCAACATCGGCGACGCGGCCTACTTCGGCCGGGTGCGCGGCGACGTGATCGAGGGGACTGTCCGCAGCGGAGGCCGCACGGAGAAATGGCACGCGCGCCGCACCTCCAGCTCCTGACACGCAGTATCAGTTCTCGGGGCCGGCGTATTTCCCGGCCGTGTCGGGAAAGAGCGCCTTCACGATCTTGAACTTGGTGACGTCCACGGTGCCGTCCATGTGCAGGAACATCGAGGCATCGCGGTAGAGCTTCTCGATGCCGAAGTCCAGCATCGTGCCGTTTCCGCCGTGCAGTTCCATCGCATGCTTGCACACCTCGAGCACCGCTTCCGAGGCGTAGAGCTTCACGACATTGCAGAGCAGGTCGGCCTCGGGCGAGTTCTCGTCGACGGCGCGTGAGGCCTCGCGCAGCAGCCCGCGCACCGCGCAGATCCTGGTGGCCATTTCGGCGAGCCGGATTGCCGTGGCCTGATGCTTGATGAGGATGCGTCCGCCCTGCACGTAGGTCTGCACGTAGTCGGCGGTCTTCTCGAACGCGGCGACCGCGACGCCCAGGTTCTTCGAGCCCTGGATGATCTTCCCGGGCCGGAAGTAGACGCCGGCCTTGGAGAGCGCCGCGCCCTCGACCAGGAGGTGGTCCTTGGGCACGGCCATGTCCTCGAACACGATCTCCCCGTTGTTCATAAAGCGCCCGCCCAGCGTCTCGTTGCAGCGCTGGACGGTAAGGCCGGGCGTGTCGCGCGGGACGAGGAAGCTCGAGGTGCCCTGGAGCATGCCGACCTTGGTGTTGGTGTTGGCGTAGACGACGTAGAGCTTCGCGTCGTAGCCGTTGCTGATGAATTGCTTCCGCCCGTTGATCACCCACTTGTCGCCTTTCAGCACGGCCTTCGTGTTCATGGCGGCCTCCGGAACGTTGTAGGGCAGCCAGCGATCCGAGGCGCCGCGCGGCTCGGTCAGGCAGTGCGCGAGCAGGAAGGACGGGTCCTCGGCGATGCGCGGGAACCACAGCTCCTGAAGGTGGCGCGGCGCGAGATTGCGCAGGAGCACCGACACCTTCCAGATCTGCACCATCTTGTCGGAGAGCCCGCAGTCCCCGCGCGAGATCTCTTCCGAGATGACCGCGAAGGTCTGGACCTCCGTCTTCGGATCAAGCGGTGTTCCGCCGAACTCCTCCGGAATTCCCAGCGTGCGTATGCCGATCTCGTGCGCCACCTCGAGGATTCGCGGCGGCAGCCGGCCCTCGGGCTTCATGGTCCACTCCTGCTGCCAGTTCTGGCGCACAAACGGGATCACGTGCTCATTCACGAACTTGCGGGTGACGTCCCGCATCATGCGCGTTTCCTCGGGCAGGCCGCGCTCGGTCATATCGTCCAGCAACATGGGGGCTCCTCTAATGGCGAATGGCGAATGGCGAATCGATCATACTGCTGTTCGCCAATCACGGGTCACGGGTCACGAATCAAACAGAAAAGGCGGCCGGGGCCGCCTTTTCATTGCTGCCGAAAATTTCGAATCAGTTGGCCGACAGTTTGAGCGTTTTAACGAGCTTCGCGTTCTGCTCCATCGACTCCGCGACGACCTTGCGGAACTGCGCGGGCCCTGCGACCACGATCTCCGTCGCCTGGAAGGCCATTCCCTTCTTGACGTCGGGCGCCTGCATCGTCTTCGCGACGGCTGCACGGACCTTCTCGACGATCGGCGCGGGCGTCCCCTTCGGCGCAAAGAAGCCCATCCACCCGGTGTAGCTGAAGCCGGGAATCGTGTCGGAAATCGGCGGAATTCCGGGGAGCAACGGCGTCGGTTTGGGCAACGTCTGTCCGATCGCGCGCATGCGTCCGGCGTTGACGTGCACCATCGCCGCCGCCGAGGGTATCAGCGTCCACTGCGATTCGCCCGCTGCGACCGACGCGGACGACGGTCCACCGCCCTTGTACGGAACGTGCAGTGAATCGATGCCCGCCTGCTGCTGGAAGTACGCACCCGAGAGGTGGCTTTGCGAGCCGACGCCGGCGGACGCCATGTTGAACGGCTGCTTCCCGCTCTTGGCGTAATCAATGAGCTCCTTGACCGATTTGATCGGGAGCTTCGGATTCACCACCAGCACATTGAGTGTCACGCCGAACTGCACGACCGACTCGTAGTCCTTGATCGGGTCGAAGGTGGGTTTCTTGACCAGGAGCCGCGCGATGGTTGATGCTGCCGTGGTCGCCGCGATCAGCGTATGCCCGTCCGCATTCGCGTTCTTCGCGATTTCCATGCCGATGATGCCGCCGGCCCCCGCGCGGTTGTCGATCACGAGCTGCTGGCCGATGTCCGTGGTGAGCCGGTTCGTGACGATGCGGGTCAGGGTGTCGACCGAGCTGCCCGGCGTGTTGGGCACGATCACGCGAATCGGGCGGTTGGGGTAACTCATCGGATCGGCGGCGGGCGCAATGCCACTCACGCCTGCAAACGCCAGGGTTGCTGTCACAAGTTTCCAGATTCTCATTGAAATCCTCCCTTTGTTTCCCCGAGACAGATGCTGCCGAATTTGGGGTGCAACATTCTGTCCGTTTTGACCCCTGAAAGCAACATTCTGACGGCCGGCTGAATTACAATGTCCGGCGTCATGCGCCGCCTGGCCACGATACTCTTCGCGGCCGCGATCACCGCGGCCTGCGCGCTGCTGCCCAGCGAATTCAACGGGGAGGGCGCACCGCGTCAGGCCACGATCGCTCCGCTCCAGTCGGACCGGCCGCTCGTTGCGCTTGCGCTCGGGGGCGGCGGGGCGCGCGGCTTTGCGCACGTCGGCGTCATCAAGGCGCTGGAGGATTCGGGCATCGAGGTCGACATCGTCACGGGGGCGAGCTCCGGCGCGGTGGTGGCTGCGCTCTACGCGGCCGGGCACCGGGGCGGCGAGCTGCGGCACATCGCACTCACGATGGAGCGCGAGGATATCGTCGATTTCGTGATCATCGGGAAAGGCTGGGTCAGGGGCGAGGCCTTGCAGAACTTCGTCAATCGGCTCGTCGATGACAAGCCGATCGAGGCGCTGCCCAGGCGCTTCGCGCTGGTGGCGACCGAAGCGAAGAACCGCCGCATGACGGTGTTCAACCACGGCAACACTGGGGTCGCCGTGCGCGCGTCCGCGAGCGTGCCCGATCTCTTCATTCCGCCGGTGATCAATGGCGAGGAATACATCGACGGGGGGCTGACCTGCCCCGTGCCCGTGAAGCTCGCGCGCGCCATGGGCGCGGACATCGTGATTGCGGTCGATGTGTCCTGGTTCGCGCAGGCGGGCTACTCGATGCGGCCGGTCAGCAACGAGCACCGTCGCCGGTCGCGCTATGAGCTGCTCTCCGAAGAGCTCGGTGCTGCCGACATCGTCATCACCCCGCGCACCGTGCGCACGCGAATGCTCGACTTCGACCACAAGGAAGAGAACATCGACGCGGGGGAGGAAGCCGGCCGCGATGCCGCGGCACGGATCCACGAGCTGATCGGGCGGGTGGCGGCG
>DASPGR010000300.1:0-13642 GCA_035620515.1 Burkholderiales bacterium
ACGCATTCCCCAAGGCAGTCGCACCGACGGTATTCATGATGAGCAGTCCGCTCGCCACCCCGTCGCGCGAGCTCGTGGAGAAAGGAGGCTCGGCCGTCACGGCCACGGATTTCCGCTGGCTGCGTTGCGACGTGAAGGTCATCTCGCTCCTGGCAAACTGCCTGCTGCGCCAGCGCTCCGTCGATGCCGGCGCCGATGAGGTCGTGATGTTCCGGGACGGCTACCTGACGGAGGGATCGTCGAGCAACGTCTTCGCCGTGAGGGCGGGAGCGCTCCTTGCGCCGCCCAAGAATCATCTCGTGCTGCCGGGGATTACCTATGATGTCGTGCTCGAGCTGGCGGCAGCGAGCAAGGTGCCGGTCGAGGTGCGCGAGATTTCGGAGGACGAAGTGCGCAGCGCGGACGAGCTGTGGCTCACCTCCTCGTCAAAGGAAGTGCTTGCGGTCACGACCCTCGACGGCCGGCCGGTGGGTAGCGGGAAGCCGGGCCCGGTCTTCAAGGTCATCCACGGCGCGTTTCAGGAGTTCAAGCGCAGGATCATGCGTCAAGCGGCCTGATCCCGCTTCGAGCACGGGAGCGGCGTGCGAAACGGGTAATGGAAACCTCGCCTCTCGAGTATCCCTGCGATTTTCCGATCAAGGTTCTGGGCAGCACGCAGGCGGGCTTTGCCCAGGCGGTTCTCGAGATCGTGCGGCGCCACGCTCCGGAGTTCGACGGCGCGAGCATGGAGATGAAAACCAGCAAGCGCGGCCGCTACCTCAGCATCACCTGCGTCATACGTGCCACTTCGCGGGATCAGCTCGACGGCCTCTACCGCGAGCTCTGCGACCACCCCATGGTCGTCATGGTGCTTTAGAACCGGGTTTCTTCTTCTTGCGCTTGCCCGGTCGGGTCTTGCCGTGGCTGCCGCGGAAGAGCTTGCCGCGGCGCGTACGTTGATCGCCCTTGCCCATTTGCCATCTCCCTTGCAATGCTCTCGCCGCGCAATTCTACAGCAATGCGGCCGCTGCGCCGCGTGCGATCAGGATCCGGCTTGGCGTTGCGTTTATGTGGGCGCTCATTTTCGCTTGCGAATCGTTTCGAGCTCGCTCGCAAAGACCACGGCGAGATCGCCTTCGGGGCCCTTCAGCAGCTCGGGCGCGCGCTGGCACTGTGCCCGCAGGGCATCGGAGCCGGCCGTGAGGAACGATATCTTCTGCTCCTCGCGGCTGAAGAGGATCGCTCCTTCGTACTTGCCGAGGTTGCGCGTATATTCCTGCTCGTCCCTGGATGCACGACGTATCATCGCTGTCACTCGACGCTTCAGCTCGGCGAGAAGCTCCGCGTGGCGCTTCTGCCACGCGGCAAATGCCCTGTCGTTGGCGGGGCGGGTCTCGGGCACCGCCTCATCGCAGGCCTCTTTCAGCGCGATGATCCGCTGGTATCCTGCATATACAACGCCCAGATCGGTCGCGTAGTCACCGGACGCCTGTTGTGCCACGACCTGCGCCGTGACGAGCATGCCGCCAACGAGCGCTCCGGCGATACCAACCACTCCCGGCACCGGGCGGCACCAGCGCGACGGTGCATGAAGTCGCGGCATTTTCCTCGCGTTTCTCCGATCGGCCTGCAACCGGTAAACTGACCGCATGGCGCGAGTGTACCCCGCCCGCCCGGACCCATGAACGCACCACCTTTTAAGGCGCAATTTGAAGCCGCCACAATGCCGGCGGTCGCGGCGGACGTTGTGATCGCCCCAGGGCTTACTCTGCCCCCGCCCCGCGTGCGCCGGCTCGGCACGGTGGATTACGAGCCGACCTGGCGCGCCATGCGCGAGTTCACCGCAGCGCGGACTGCGGACACCCTGGACGAGATCTGGCTGCTCGGACACCTGCCGGTCTACACGCTGGGTGTTGCCGGCCGCAGTGAGCATCTCCCGCGGGATGCCAGTTCGATTCCCGTCATCAAGGTCGACCGCGGCGGCCAGATTACCTATCACGGACCCGGCCAGATCGTGGTGTATCTGCTGCTCGATATGCGGCGACGCGGCCTGACCGTAAGGCCGCTGGTGCGGATCATGGAGCGCGCCGTGGTCGGGCTCCTTGCCGCGCACGGCGTTGCGGCCGAAGGACACGCCGACGCGCCGGGCGTCTACGTCAAGGGATCCAAGATCGCCGCGCTCGGATTGCGCGTCAAGAACGGCTGCTGCTACCACGGGCTCGCCTTCAACGTCGACATGGATCTCTCGCCATTTCACGCGGTCGATCCCTGCGGCTACCCCGGGCTTGCCGTCACCCAGGCACGCGATCTCGGAATCCCGGACTCGGCCGAACGCCTGGGCGAAGAGCTGGTCGAACATCTCCTGAGTCTCCTGCCATGAGTGAGTCGGGCGTCAAGCAGAAAGGCGAAGCGAAGACCGCGCGCATCCCGATCAAGGTGGCGCCGGGCGAGCGGCTTGCCAAGCCCGACTGGATTCGCGTCAGGCTTGGTCACGGCCAGCGCTTTCACGAGATCAAGAAAATTCTGCGCGAGCACCGGTTGCATACGGTGTGCGAGGAGGCGACCTGCCCCAATATCGGCGAATGCTTCGGCAAGGGGACTGCGACCTTCATGATCCTGGGCGACCTGTGCACGCGCCGCTGCCCGTTCTGCGACGTCGCGCACGGCAAGCCGCTGCCGCCCGATGCCGATGAGCCGGTCAACCTCGCCCGCACGATCGAGGCGCTGAAACTGCGCTACGTGGTGATAACGAGCGTGGACCGTGACGACCTGCGTGACGGCGGCGCGCAGCACTTTGCCGACTGTATCCGCGCAGTGCGCGCGTATTCGCCCGGCACCCGGATCGAGATGCTGGTGCCCGATTTCCGGGGCCGGTTGGAGTCCGCGCTTGAGAGGCTGTCGACCGCCGTTCCGGATGTGATGAACCACAATCTCGAAACAGTGCCGCGCCTCTACAGGCAAGCGCGTCCCGGCGCCGACTATACCCATTCGCTCACGCTGCTCGCCGAGTTCAAGCGGCGCTTTCCGGGAATCCCCACCAAGTCGGGGCTCATGGTGGGCCTCGGGGAAACGGACGGGGAAATCGTCGGCGTCATGCGCGATCTTCGCGCCCATGCGGTCGAGATGCTGACGATCGGGCAGTATCTCCAGCCGTCCGCGCATCATCTGCCGGTGGCGCGCTACGTCGAGCCGGCGGTTTTCGAGAACTACGCGCGTATCGCGAGCGAGCTGGGATTCGTGCATGCGGCGTGCGGCCCGCTGGTGCGTTCCTCCTATCACGCCGACCAGCAGGCGCACGAGGCCGGCGTCGCCTAGCGTTGACCGAGGGGAAATTATGAGTCGAATTCTGCTAAGCATTCTTGCGCTCGCCCTCACCAGCGTACCGGCGGCGGCGCAGCTCGCATCGATCACCAACACCGAGGCGATCGACGGCCTCAAGCAGGCGCTGACCGACGGCTCTGGCGCCGCGGTGTCGCTGCTCGGCAAGGAAAACGGCTACTTCGGCAATCCGCAGGTGAAGATTCCGCTGCCGAAGTCGATCCAGAAGGTCGAGGGAGCGCTGCGTTTCATGGGCAAGCAGAGGGAGGCCGACGAGCTGGTGCTTGCGATGAACCGCGCGGCCGAGGCGGCGGTGCCGGAAGCCAAGGCGCTTCTGGTCGATGCCGTAAAAAAAATGTCGGTGCAGGACGCCAAAGGCATTCTCACGGGCGGAGACACCGCGGCGACGGAATACTTCCGCCGCACCACCCAGGCGCAGCTGAGCGTGCGATTTCTTCCGATCGTGAAGAAGGTTACGGATCGCGTCGGGCTTGCCCAGCAGTACAACTCGCTCGCCGGACAGGGCGCATCGTTCGGGCTCGTCGAAAAGGACGAGGCAACGGTTGAAAACTATGTGACCAAGAAGGCGCTCGACGGGCTCTATGTCATGATCGGCGAGCAGGAAAAGAAATTCCGCCGCGACCCCGTCAGCGCCACGAGCGACATCGTGAGGAAGGTTTTCGGAAGCATCCGGTAACAGCCCCCCGTCGGCGCCGGCGTCGGCTCACTCCGGTCAGTGGGCCTTGTCCCAGTTCGGCCCAGCGCCGACATCGACGGCCAAGGCGACCGAGAGCTCGGCCACGCCCCCCATGATGGCGGGAAGCTCCCCCCTGACGGTCTCGAGCTCCGCATCGGGCACCTCCAGGACCAGCTCGTCGTGCACCTGCATGATGAGCCGCGTCCCGAGCCGGTTCTCCGCGAGCCAGCGGTCGACCGCGATCATCGCCATCTTGATGAGATCGGCGGCCGTGCCCTGCATCGGCGCGTTGATTGCCGCGCGCTCCGCGCCCTGCCGCCGCGCGGGGTTGCTGCTGCGGATCTCGGGCAGCCACAGCCTGCGGCCAAAGACCGTCTCGACGAAGCCGTTCTCGCGCGCGGCTTCGCGCGTGCGCCGCATGTAGTCGGCGACACCGGGGTAGCGCGCGAAGTACCGGTCCATGTACTGCTGGGCGGCACCGCGCTCGATGCCGAGCTGGCGGGCGAGCCCGAACGCTGACATGCCGTAGATCAGGCCGAAGTTGATCACTTTTGCGTAGCGGCGCTGCTCGGGACCAAGCTCGCCCGGCGGCATGCCGAAGATCTCGGCCGCGGTCGCGCGGTGTATGTCCTCGCCGGCGGCAAAAGCTTTCAGGAGGCTCGCGTCCTGCGAGATGTGCGCCATGATCCGCAGCTCGATCTGCGAGTAGTCGGCGGACACGATGTGGCTGCCCGGCGGCGCTATGAAGGCTTCGCGGATGCGGCGTCCTTCGGCCGTGCGCACGGGGATGTTCTGCAGATTGGGATCGTTGCTTGCGAGGCGCCCCGTCACGGCGACCGCCTGGCCGTAGTTGGTGTGAACGCGTCCGGTCGCCGCGTTGATCATCTCGGCCAGCTTGTCCGTGTAGGTGGACTTGAGCTTGGCGAGACCCCGATAGTCGAGGATCAGCTTCGGCAGCGGATGGTCGAGCGCGAGCTCCCCGAGCACGTCCTCATCCGTCGATGGCGCCCCGCTCGGTGTTTTTTTTACGACCGGGAGCTTGTGCTGCTCGAACAGAAGTTCCTGGATCTGCTTTGGAGAATTGAGATTGAACGGCTGGCCCGCGAGCTCGTGTGCCTTCGCCTCGATCTCCAGCATCTTCGTGCCGAACTCGCGCGAGAGCTCGCGCAGCAATGCGGGATCCAGGAGCACGCCCTTGCGCTCCATCGCGTAGAGGACCGGAACGAGCGGGATTTCGAACTCGCGGTAGATGCGGGCGAGCTTGGCGTCGGCCTCGATTCCCGGATAGAGCACGCGATGCAGCTGAAGCGTCACGTCCGCATCTTCCGCCGCATACTCCGTCGCGCGCTCGACCGCCACCTGCTCGAAGCCGATCCGGCTTGCTCCCTTTCCCGTCACCTCGTCGTAGGTGATCGTCTTCACGCCCAGGTGACGCTCCGCGAGGCTGTCCATGTCGTGCGGGCGGTGGCTCTCCAGCACGTAGGACTCGAGCAGCGTGTCGTGCGCGAGGCCTTCGAGCCGCACGCCGTAATTGGCCAGGACGTGCATGTCGTACTTGGCGTGCTGCCCGAGCTTCGCGCGAGCCGGATTCTCGAGCCAGGGCTTGAGCCGGGCGAGCGCCGTCTCGCGGTCGAGCTGGCGCGGAGCGTCCGCGTAGCGATGCGCCAGCGGCACGTACGCGGCGTGCCCCGGGTCAATCGCGAACGAGACGCCGACAAGCTCGGCCTGCATCGGATCGAGACTCGTTGTTTCGGTATCCACGGAAACGAGTTCCGCGCTCTCGATTCTTGCAAGCCACGCCTCCAGGTCTTTCTCGGTAAGAATGGTTTCGTAGTTTCGCGGGGTGCCAGGCGATGACCGCGAAGGGGTTGCGTCTTGCGTCTGCGGCCTTTCGCCTCCTGCCTCAGCCTCGGCATTTTCAAGTTCGCGCATCCAGGACTTGAAGCCGAAGCGGCGGAAAAGCTCCCTCAACTTCGCGACATCGCGCTCCTTCGCCGCAAGGTCGGATGCGGCGACGGGCAACTTCACGTCACACTTGATGGTCAGCAGCTCACGCGCCCTCGGCAGCCAGTCGAGCGCGTTTCGCAGGTTCTCGCCCACCACGCCGCCGATCGCCGATGCGTGCCGTACGATGTTGTCGAGGTTGCCGTACTGCTCGAGCCACTTGACCGCCGTTTTCGGGCCGACTTTAGCCACGCCCGGGACATTGTCGACGCTGTCGCCGATGAGCGTCAGGTAGTCGATGATCCGCTCCGGTTTCACGCCGAACTTCCGCTCGACGCCGCCTTCATCGAGGATCTCGCGGTCTCCGGTCCTCGGATCGGCGTTCTCGATCGTGATGGCGGGGTTCACGAGTTGCGTGAGGTCCTTGTCGCCGCTCGCGATGATGACACGCACGCCGTCGCGCTCGGCCTGTTTCGCGAGCGTGCCGATCACGTCATCCGCCTCCACCCCCTCGATCTCGAGCAGCGGCCAGCCGAGTGCGGCGATGGCTTCCTTGAGCGGCGCGATCTGCACGGCAAGATCGTCCGGCATTGGCGGGCGGTTCGCCTTGTACTCGGAATAGAGCTCATCGCGGAAGGTCTTGCCTTTTGCGTCGAACACGCAGGCGCTATAATCCGCGCGCGTCTCCTTGTGCAGCCGGCGCAGCATGTTGAGAACGCCGTAGATCGCGCCGGTCGGCTCTCCCTTTTCACTGCGAAGGTCGGCACGCTGAAGCGCGTGAAACGCGCGGTAGAGATACGAGGAACCGTCGACCAGCAGCAGCGTTTTCATTTTCGGGCATTATGTCAGACCGCGCCTCCCGTCAGGGAACGCGACCCAGTGCACAAAGTCTAACCTGATACCTTCGCTGAAAATGCGACAACGCGTCGCGCCACGGCCTCCGTTTCACGCCCGGATCTTTAAAACCGCCGAAGCAGGACCCATAATGAATGGAAAGGTCCCTGCCATGTTCCTGCGCCTGCTCGCTGCCGCGCTGCTTCTCGCGTTTTCGCCACTGGTCTGGGCACAGGCCGATGCCCAGTCGAAGCCTCCTGCGCTCCAGCCGCTGCCCGAACCGCCTCCCCCGCCGCCGGGCTACGAGCCGGATCCGGCGCTCGAGCCGCAGGTGACGATCCGCAAGCGCGGCGAGGACACCGTCGAGGAGTACCGCATCAACGGCCGCCTCTACATGGTCAAGGTGACCCCGCCGCACGGCACTCCGTACTATCTCGTCGACCGCCAGGGCGACGGCGTCTTCGACCGCCAGGACGACCTCGGCACCGACGTGCGGCCGCCGATGTGGGTCATATTCTCTTTCTGACCCCGGCGCAGGCCGGATAGCGACTGCGCGAGCCCCCGAACGGGGGCTTTTGCGTTCCGGGGGCACCGTTTACCATTCACCGGCATGTCGGTCTTTACTCCCGTATCGGCGGACGAGCTCGCCGCGTGGCTCGAGCGCTACGACGCTGGCAGCCTCGTCTCCCATGAGGGCATTGCCGCCGGGATCGAGAACACCAACTACTTCGTGACGACGAGCCGGGACCGCTTCGTGCTCACCCTGTTCGAGAAGCTCACGCTGGCGGAGCTGCCCTTCTACCTGGGACTCATGGATCATCTCGCCGATCGCGGCGTGCCCAGCGCCAAGCCGGTGCGCGATCGCAAAGGCGATTTCCTGAGGGAGCTCAATGGAAAACCTGCTGCGCTGGTGCGCTTTCTCGCGGGTCGCGACATCGCAGAGCCGAACGTGGAGCACTGTGCCCGGGTGGGAGGCGTGCTTGCAGATATCCATCGCGCCGGTGAGTCGTACACGGGAAAAATGGACAATCCGCGCGGCCCGCGCTGGTGGAAATCCGTAATGCCCGAGATACTGCCTTTCCTGGGAGCGGAGGACGCGGCGCTCTACCGGGAAGAGGTGCGCTTCCAGGCGCTTTATCGCCTCGAGGACCTGCCGCTGGGGCCGATTCATGCCGACCTCTTCCGTGACAACGTGCTGTGGGAGGACGGGCGCCTCTCCGGTGTCATCGACTTCTACTTTGCCTGCACCGATCGCCTGCTCTACGATGTTGCGGTTGCCGTGAACGACTGGTGCGTGGAGCCGGCCGGCACTTTGAACGCCGCCCGCACCGGGGCGCTGCTTGAGGCCTATGGCCGCGTCCGTCCCTTCACCGCGATCGAGCGCGGCGCGTGGCCCGTCATGCTGCGTGCGGCTGCGCTGCGTTTCTGGGTGTCGCGGCTCTACGACTTCTACCTGCCGCGCGCGGGCGAGCTGACGCATGCCAAGGATCCCAATCATTTCCGCCGCATACTCTCGAGCCACGTCGAACGCGAGCGCGATCTGCCTCAGCTCGCACATTGAGCCGCTATAATCGGCAGACCGAGCAGCGGCGCCCCCGGAATCCTTTGGCTCCCCAATTGCCCCATCAAAACATGCAAGCCCGCAGCGTCGCCGCGGCGCAAGGCTGGGCGTGGATCGTCGGCGGCGTGCGGATCTTCCGCAAGAGCCCGGCACAGTGGATCGGCGTGCTCCTCGTGCTGTTCATCGCGCTGAAGGTCGTGAACTACGTGCCCGTCCTCGCGCTGGTCGCAGTGCTCCTGATGCCGGTTTTCGTCGCGGGGCTCATGGACGGGTGCCGCGCGCTCACGCAGGGCCGCCGGCTGGAATTCATGCATCTGCTGAGCGGCTTCCGCAGGAATGCGGCCCATCTCGTGACGCTGGGCGGCGTCTACCTGGTGGGGAACCTGCTGATTCTCATGATCGTGGCGCACCTCGGCGGAGAGGCCTTCACCGCGATCGCGGAAACGCTCGGCAAGAATGCGGCGCCCACGCCCGAGCAGGCCGAGAAGCTGCAGGCGGCCGCGGGATCGGTCACCCAGGCGGCGCTGGTGGGCACCGCGCTCTCCCTGCCATTATTGATGGCGCTCTGGTTTGCACCGCTGCTCACGTTCTTTCACGACGCGCGGCCCTGGGCCGCGTTGAAGTCGAGCTTTCTCGCCTGCCTGCGCAACGTCCTGCCGATGTCGGTCTACGGGCTCGCGATACTTGCGGCGCTCGTCGTGCTCGTGCCCTTGGGTTTCAGGCTGGGCTTCTACGACGCCGGCCTGTGGATGATCGCTCCGGTGCTGGTGCCTTCGATCTACGCGAGCTACGAGGACCTCTACCCCGAGCGCGCGGCTTCGTGATGTTTCCACTCCCTCTCAGGGGGAGGGGGAAGGGGTGGGGGTAGGTGCAAGGCGCGCGTACTCCAGCATGAGCCATTTCAGCCCGCCGCTGCGGAAATTGACCTGGACAAGCGCCTCCGGGCCGCGCCCTTCCGCGTTGACGATGACGCCGGTGCCGAAGGTGGGATGCACCACGCTTTGGCCGACACGCAACGCGGTCGCCGCTTCGGAGCCCGGGATTCCGGGTACCGTGTTCACCCTCGAAGCGGCTGCTCCCGCGGCCCTGAGTTCCGGGCTTCGAGCCCCGAACTCTGAACTACGAGCCCCGAGCCTTGCACTAACGCGCTTCATCAGCGCGTCGGGAATCTCCTGGAAAAAGCGCGAGGCGATTCCGTAACGCGTCTGCCCGTGGAGCATCCGGCTCTGCGCAAGCGACAGATAGAGCCTGCGCCGCGCCCGGGTGAGCGCCACGTACATCAACCGTCGCTCCTCCTCGATGCCGTCGGCCTCGGTCAGGCTGTTCTCGTGCGGGAAGAGCCCCTCCTCGAGTCCGCTCACGAAGACGCTGTGAAACTCGAGGCCCTTTGCCGAGTGAACTGTCATGAGCTGCAGCGCCCGCGTTCCGGCCTGCGCCTGGTGCTCGCCGGCTTCGAGCGCCGCGTGGGCGAGAAACGCGGTCAACTCGTCCGGCTCATCGGCGCCGATTGCCTCGCCTGCAGGCTGAACGTCGCGCTCGGCAACGAAGAGCGTCGCCGCGTTGATGAGCTCGGACAGGTTCTCGAGACGGTCCGCCCCTTCCTTTTCCGCCTTGTAATGCGCTCTCAGGCCGCTCGTCTCGACTACCTGCTCGATGGTCTCCGGCAACGGCAAGCCCTTCGTCGCTTCCCGCATCTTTTCAATAAGGGCCACGAATGCGGGAATCCCCTTCCCCGGTGATGGGTGATGGGTGATGGGTGACGGGTTTGCGACTTCGCCGGCATTCGCTTCTGCCTTCTGCCCTCTGCCTTCTGCCTTGAGGAGAGCGGCCCCCCATAAGCTGACCCCGCGCTCCCTGGCGCTGTCCTGCAATTGCTCCAGGGTGCGGTTCCCGATCCCGCGCGCAGGAAAGTTGATGATGCGCATCAGCGCTCCGTCATCGTCCGGGTTGGCGACGAGCCTCAAATACGCAAGCGCGTGCTTCACCTCCTGGCGCTCGAAGAATCGCAGGCCCCCGTAGACGCGATACGGCGTTCCCGCCTTGAAGAGCGCGTGCTCGATCACGCGGGACTGGGCATTGGAGCGGTAAAGGACCGCGATATCGTCGAGCGCGATGCCGTCGGCGCGCAGGGCCCGCACCTCGTCCACGATAAAGGCGGCCTCGTCGAGGTCGGTCGGCGCCTCGAACACCCTGAGCGGCTCGCCCCTCGCCTCCGCCGTCCAGAGGTTCTTGCCCAGGCGCCTGCGGTTATGGCCGATCAACGCGTTGGCGGCATCGAGAATGTGGCCGTGCGAGCGGTAGTTCTGCTCGAGCTTGATCAGGCGCTCGATCGCAAAGTCGCGCTGGAGCTCCTGCATGTTGGCCGCAGAGGCCCCGCGGAACGCGTAGATCGACTGGTCGTCATCACCCACCGCGAAGAGGGCGCTCTCCGGTCCCGCGAGCTGTTTCAGCCAGCGGTATTGCAGCCGATTGGTGTCCTGGAACTCGTCGACCAGGATGTGCCGGAACCGCTCGCCGTAGTGCCCGCGCAGCACTTCGCTGCGCGACAGCAGCTCGTATGAGCGCAGCAGGAGCTCCGCGAAATCGACCACGCCCTCGCGCTGGCACAGCTCGTCGTAGGCCGCGTAGATTTCCTTCATGCGCCGCGTGTACTCGTCATGCGCCTCGACATCCGGCGCGCGCAGCCCCTCCTCCTTGTTCGCCGCGATGAACCACTGCACCTGGCGCGGGGGGAACCGTTCCTCGTCGGCGTTCAGGCCCTTCAACAGCCGCTTGATGACGGAGAGCTGGTCCTGGGTATCGAGAATCTGGAAGAGCTGCGGCAGGTTCGCTTCGCGGAAATGCGCGCGCAGCATCCGGTTGCAGAGGCCGTGGAACGTTCCGACCCACATTCCGCGCGTGTTGATCGGCAGCATCGCGGAGATCCGCGCGAGCATCTCCTTCGCGGCCTTGTTGGTGAAGGTCACCGCCATGAGTCCCATGGGGCTTGCCTGACCGGTCTGGATGAGCCACGCCGCGCGCGTCGTGAGCACGCGCGTCTTGCCGCTGCCCGCGCCCGCGAGGACGAGCGCGGACTGATGCGGGAGCGTCACCGCCTCGAGTTGCCGCTCGTTGAGACCGGAAAGAAATCCTGGGGACATCGGAACCGGAGATCCAGCGCCGATTATAGGACAGCGGGCCCGCGGGCCGATGCGGTTATAATTTCCGCTTTGTTCACGCCCGCTCATGCAGCAAAAATACGATCCGCACGCCGTCGAGCGAGAAGCCCAGCGCGACTGGGAAGCGGGCGGCGCCTTTCGTGCGATGGAGGCGCCGGAGAAGCCCAAGTATTACTGCCTGTCCATGTTCCCCTATCCCTCGGGGAAGCTGCACATGGGCCACGTGCGCAACTACACCATCGGCGACGTGCTCACGCGCTACTACCGGATGAAGGGCCGCAACGTGCTGCAGCCCATGGGCTGGGACGCCTTCGGGCTGCCCGCGGAGAACGCGGCCATGCAGAACGGAGTGCCGCCCGCGAAGTGGACCTACGACAACATTGCCTACATGCGGAGGCAGCTGCAGTCGCTCGGCTTCGCGATCGACTGGTCGCGCGAGCTCGCGACCTGCGACCCCGCCTATTACAAGTGGAACCAGTGGCTGTTCCTGCGGATGCTCGAGAAAGGGCTCGTCTACAAGACGACGGGAATCGTCAACTGGGACCCGGTCGACCAGACGGTGCTCGCAAACGAGCAGGTCATCGACGGCCGCGGCTGGCGCACCGGCGCGCCGGTGGAAAAACGCGAGATCCCGATGTACTACATGGCGATCACGCGCTACGCGGACGAGCTCCTCGACGCGCTCCAGAGCCTCGAGGGCTGGCCCGAGCGCGTCAGGGCGATGCAGGCGAACTGGATCGGCAAGAGCTATGGCGTCAATTTCGGGTTTCCCTACGACTGGTCGGACCCGAAAAGCTGGAAAGACGGGAAGGCGCCCGCCGCGCGCGCTCAGAAAGGCGCCTCTTACCCGCTCAAGGGGCAGCTCAAGGTTTTCACGACGCGCGCCGACACGATCATGGGCGTCACCTTCGTCGCGATCGCCGCAGAGCATCCCCTCGCCGGGATGCTCGCCGCGAGCAGGGCCAGGCTGCGGTCTTTCATCGAGGAGTGCAAGCGCGGCCCGGTGATGGAGGCCGACCTTGCGACGATGGAGAAGAAGGGTGTCCCGACAGGCTTTCTCGTCACGCATCCCCTCACGGGGACGAAGGTAGAGGTCTGGATCGGAAATTACGTGCTCATGGGCTACGGCGAAGGCGCCGTCATGGGCGTGCCGGCTCACGACGAGCGTGACTTTCATTTCGCTAAGAAGTACGAGCTGCCGATTCCGCAGGTCATCGCGATTCCGGGCAAGACCTTCAGCATCGACGCCTGGCAGGACTGGTACGCCGACAAGGAGAACGGCGTCTGCGTCAATTCGGGACGCTACGACGGACTGCCCTACGGGGAAGCGGTCGATGCCATCGCGGCCGATCTGTCGGCGAATGGCCTCGGGGAGAAGCAGGTGCTCTATCGCCTGCGCGACTGGGGCATCTCGCGCCAGCGCTACTGGGGAACGCCGATCCCGATCATCCACTGCCCGGGATGCGGCGATGTGCCGGTGCCGGACGCCGACCTTCCCGTCGTGCTGCCCGAAGACTGCGTGCCCGACGGCACCGGCAACCCGCTCAAGAAACGCGCGGATTTCGTCGAGACCCGCTGCCCGCGGTGTGGCGGGGCCGCGCAGCGCGAGACGGACACGATGGACACGTTCGTCGATTCCTCGTGGTACTACCTCCGCTTCGCGTGCCCCGACGCTGCCGCGCGGATGGTCGATCAGCGCGTTGCCTACTGGCTGCCGGTCGACCAGTACATCGGCGGGATCGAGCACGCCATTCTTCATCTGCTCTATTCGCGCTTCTGGACGAAAGTGATGCGCGATCTTGGTCTCGTCAAAGTCGACGAGCCTTTTCGGAACCTTCTTACCCAGGGGATGGTGCTGAACGACATCTTCTTCCGCAAGGCGGAGTCCGGGCGCGCCGTGTTCTACAACCCTTCCGAGGTCGAGGTCAGCACGGACGCGGCCGGCATGCAGACCGCGCTTCTCAGGGCGGATGGCAAGCCGGTGGAGTCCGGCGGCGTCGGAACCATGTCGAAGTCGAAGAACAACGGCGTGGATCCGCAGGAGCTGATCGACCGTTACGGCGCCGACATCGCGCGCTTCTTCATGATGTTCACCTCGCCCCCCGAGGACACGCTCGTCTGGAGCGACGCCGGGGTCGAAGGCGCGGCGCG
>DASPGR010000301.1:0-7000 GCA_035620515.1 Burkholderiales bacterium
CTACTTTTCGCGTTCTCCGAGGAGCCCGCGAAATCCGAGGTGCACCCATAGCGGCACCAGCGCCGCTCCGACCGCCAGGTTGAGCACAATCCAGGCGGTGCGCTCGGGCAGCCAGGCCGGAGGTGTGGCCTGCAGCAGCCACGTTCCGAGGCCGATCAGCAGGCAAAAAACCGACAAGGACGCGAGCGCCACGGCCGCTATCCCGCGCTCCAGTTCTGTGAGCGGAGCGTGCACATCCTCCCCCGCCGCGCGTGCCACCGGGGCCCAGAACCCCGGCGGCTGCACCTGCCTGTAGAACTCGACCAGCGTGCGCGCGGATACCGGCTGAACCCAGAGCGAGGCGGCCACCGCCGCCACGGTCGAGCCGGCGGCAACCACGAGCATGCGCAGCCCCGCCAGGTTTTCAGGAATGTAGATCAGCACGATGGGCACGAGCAGCGCGGAGCCCGCAATCGCCGTAAGCTCGCCCCACGCCGTCATCCGCCACCAAAGCCAGCGCAGCACGAGCACGATACCAACGCCCGCGCCGAGAAGCAGGCTCGACTCCCAGGCGACCTTGATGGAATCGAGCTGCGCCATGATCACGAGCGCGATGGCCAGTATCAGCACGTTCGAAATCCGCGCGACCCACACCAGCTCGCGCGCCGTCGGCTGCCGGCGAAGCGCACGGCATATGAAGCGC
Source organism: Burkholderiales bacterium (assembly GCA_035620515.1). Lineage (GTDB taxonomy): Bacteria > Pseudomonadota > Gammaproteobacteria > Burkholderiales > SG8-41 > SG8-41. The sequence continues at coordinate 683 of DASPGR010000301.1, forward strand.
TGATAGATGTCATTCGTCCAGTATGAGGCGCCCCAGTTGAGGTGCGTGTCGACTGTCGACGCAAGCGCCGCGATCATTCCCGTGAGCATCAGGCCCTTCACTCCCGCGGGCAGCGTCTCGGCAATGCCGCGCACGAACGTCGCCTCGCGCTCGGCGACATAGGCCTCGCTCCCGGGCGCACCCTGCGGGGGGAAGAGGAGAAGCAGCCCGATTGCGATCGGCAGCCAGATGAGGCTCCGGACCAGCACCTGCGCGAAGGTGAACACGACCGCCGCGCGGCGGGCCTCGTGATCGTTGCGGCACGCCATGGCGCGTTGCGCGAGATAGCCGGTGCCATCGGCATTCACCTGGATCAGCCACTGCAGGCCGACGACGGCGAGCAGCAGCGCGCCCACGTCATGCGCCATCGAGGGGGTGAACGCGAGGAGCTGCGTCGCCTTGATCCCCGGTCCCGAGGCGCCGAACGCGTCGCCGAGCCTCTCGACCATCGCCCCGAGGCCCCCCGCCGCCCGCACAACGACGGCCGCGTAGATCAGGCTTGCAACCATCATGATGGCGAACTGGACGACGTCCGTCTTGACGACGCTGCGCAGCCCGCCCAGGGTCGAGTAGAAAAGGGTGATGAGCGCGATGAAGACGACCGAGATGGTGTTGTTCGCGGCCTTCGTCCAGTACAGGGGGTCGCCCGCGGGAACTGTCGTGGGAGCAAATCCGATGTCCCAGACAACGGCCTCGATCAGCTTGAACACCGCGCCGGGCAGCCACTCGTTCCACAGGAGGAAGGGCTCCGCGATCCGGGTCGCGGCGAGGAGGACGATTGCCAGGGCAAAGCAGTTGAAGACGGTGCCGAAGTAGAGCGCTTTGAAGATCCGCAGGAGCGCCGCGCCGCGTCCGCCATAGCGCAGCTCCGCGAACTCCGCGTCGGTCAGCACCCCCGAGCGCCGCCAGCAGGCGGCCAGCACGAAGGCCATGAGAAGAAAGGCGATTGCGTAGATCCAGAGCCGCCACAAGGCGAAGATCCCGCCGACCGCGACGAGGCCGGTCACGAGGAGCGGGGTGTCCGCCGCGAACTGCGTCGCGGCCATGCTGATGCCGGCCTGCCAGCCGTTGAGACTCCGCCCCGCAAGGAAATACTGCTCGGGGCCCGTTCCCGCCGCGCCCCGGTCGCGCAGGCCCACGACGACGACATAGACGAGGAAGGCCGCCACGATGAGCGCGTCGACGATCGTCATGGCTGTGCGCGTTGATCGGTGTTCATCGGCAGTTGTTCCGCTTTGCCAAAAGTTCCTTATTCACGATAGCACGCCTTCCGCGTCCCTATCCTGGAACAACTTCCGCCGCGCGGGACTTGTGGCAGTTGCCACTTGCGTTCCGGCGCGTTATAAAAGCATCTGCAAACATTCCTCTCACATGGGTACACCGGTCTTCCGCCTCGCCGTTCCCGCAGACGCGTACGAGATTGCGGTGATGTCGCGCTACCTGATCGAGGTCGGCCTGCGCGGCTGGTCGTGGCCCCCGGAGCGCGTCGCAAGCGCGGTGCGGGCCCGGAACACCAACGTCCTCGTGGCGGGGGTGAAGGAAAACCTGGTCGGTTTCGCCATCATGGAGTACGGCGATACCGCGGGGCACCTGAGCCTCCTCGCGGTAAAGCCCTCGCACCAGCGCTGCGGGATCGGGCGTCAGCTGATGGCGTGGCTGGAAGACACCGCGCTGACGGCCGGTATCATGACCATCAACCTCGAGCTGCGGGTCAACAACTTCGCCGCGCGCACGTTCTACCGCACGCTCGGCTACAAGGAAATCTCCTACCTCCCGGGCTACTACCGCGGCCTCGAGACGGCCGTCAAGATGTCGCGCGACATCCGCCGGGTGATCCCCGACCGCATCAGCTGAGTTCCCGCGGCCGCGCCACCGGGCCAGGCTTTTGCGGGAGCAGCGCGACTACTTGAACACGTCGAAGATGAGCTGATCCGGCAGCCAGAGCGCCAGGGCCGGGAAGAAGATCACGAGCAGCAGCACGATGGCGTCCGTCGAGAAGAACGGCATGGCGCCTTTCGTGACCTGGGCGATCGGTATCTTCGAGGTGCTGCTGACCGCAAAGAGGTTGAGTCCGACAGGCGGGGTCACCACGCTCATTTCCACGGCGATCGTGAGCATGATGCCAAGATGGACCGGATCGATCTTGAGCGCGTCCGCGACCGGGAAGACGACCGGCATCGTCAGCAGCACGATCGCAATTCCGTCGAGGAACATGCCCAGAAAGAGCGCGGCGAGCATGAACGCGAAGATGAAGGCAAGCGGGGTCAATCCCATGGCAACCACCGCTTCCGTTACCTTCTGCGGCCAGTAGAGGTTTGCCGCCAGGAACTGGAACACCCCCACGCTGCCCACGAGGAACAGCACGACGGCGGTCAGGTTCAGCGCGCGGCAAGTGGTCGGGAGCAGCTCCTTGATGAACTGCATGCGGCCTGTGATGAGCCCGTAGAGCAGCGCATAGGCGCAGGCGGCTGCGGCGGCTTCCGTCGGGGTGAAGAGCCCCCCATAGAGGCCGCCCAGGATCACCACCGGCATGCCGAGCGCCGGGAGCGCAAGCTTGCCCGAGCGGGCCGCCTCGCGCAGATTGAGCTTGCCGCGCGGCAGTTTCAGCCACCATGCCAGCACCAGCATCGCGATGACGTTGCTGACGGCGAGGCAGAGGCCCGGCACGACGCCGGCGAAGAACAGCCGCACGATCGAGGTCTCGGTCACGATTCCGTAGAGAATCAGGATGATGCTCGGCGGAATGAGCATGGCGATGCCTCCGCTTGCCGCCACGATGCCGGATGCGAGCCACGGAGGGTAGCCGCGCTTCAGCATCTCCGGAATCGCGATGATGCTCATGGCCGCTGCCATGGCGACACTCGATCCCGAGATCGCGGCAAACATGACGCAGGCAAGCACGGTCGCAATTCCGAATCCGCCCGGCATCCACCCGACCAGCGAATCCGCGAAGCGGAAGAGCTGGGCGATGAGACCGGTGCGCTCCATCAGGAATCCCGCAAAGATGAAAAGCGGGATCGCCATCAATGAGTAGCGCCCGATGAAATTGAAGAAGGCGCGGAAGATGACGGTCGGGTCGAGCAGGGGATCGATGTAGATGTAGACCGCGCTCGCAGCGGAGAGCGCGATGCCGATCGGCACGCTCAGCACGAGGAGCACGAGGGCGATGATTCCGACGAGGTACATCCGCTCCCTTTTCTTCTCGAATCAGTGCGTCAATGCGGCATCCCGCCCGGTTCCGGCGGCTCTACCAGCACGGTACGGCCCCGCAGCTTCTGGAACTCCCGGTAGATCTGGAAAAACAGGGACACTGCCATGAAGGCGAAACCGACGAGCAGCACCCACAGGAACGGCGCCATCGGAAACTGGAGACTCTCGGTCCGCGTGTCGAACTCCTGGCTTTCGAGCACTTCGGGGATGCCCCACCACACTACGGCCAGAAGGAACAGCATGGAGAAACCGAGAACGATCAGCCGGGTGATCTCCGCGACATAGCGCACGCGCGGCCCCATCTTGTCCATCAACTCGAGAAACAGGGTCACGGTGAGGTGCTGCTCGCGCCGCTGCGCGATCCCGAAGTAGAGAAAAACGCCGCTCAGGGTGAAAAAGGTGACGGCGTCCTGCTGCCATTCGAAGGAGACGCCGAATACGTAGCGCCGCACGACCTCCAGGATCGCGAGCAGCGTGCACCCGAGGAGGAGCAACGCCGCCGCGTACCTCAGGAAACGGTCCTGGAACGCGCGCCAGATCGCATAGGCCCGTTCCATGACCAGCCCCTTTTCAGGTCCCGCCGCGCGGGGTGGCCGCGAGCGGCTCGTTGTTCTTGAAGCGCCTGCCGGATGCGGTCCGGCAGGCGCGTTGCATTACTTGATGATGATGACCGACGCGTACTTCGAGCAGTCAACCTTCTCGATCCAGGACGACCCGGGCGGGTTCTTCTTCGAGAGCTCGCGGCCTTCCTTGACGAAACTGTCGACCCAGGCGTTCGCCTCTTTCGGTGTCTTGCTCTTCACGTACTGGGCCGGCTTGTCCCCCGCGGCTCCCGCCAGCTTCTCCACTTCATCCGGGGTCATCCAGTAGATCCCCGGCTTGGAGAGATCCTTGGTGCCGTACTTGTCGTAGCTCATCTTGTCCACGCACCAGTTGTACTCTTTCTGGATCTTGATGGTGTCCGCGATGACCTGCTCGATCGCCTTCTGGGTCGCCGGCGTCAAGCGCCGCCACCAGCGCTGGCTCGCGCTGATCATGTAGTAATCGCCAATGAAGGCGCCGGCGCCGCCCATGGTGTAGTAAGGCGCCTGCTCACGGATCCGCGACCAGCCGCCGATGCTCGTCATCAGGCCATCGATCACGCCGGACTCGAGCGCGCTCGGAACTTCGCCGAACCCCATGACGACGGGAGATGCCTTCCAGGCGAGGAGCGAAGCGTTCTCGACCGGTCCCATGCTGCGCAGCTTGCGGCCTTCGAAATCCGCGGGCTTCGCGAAGCGCTTGTTCCGGCCTCCAATGCCCATGCCGAAACTCATGTGCCCGACGCCGAAAACCTTGATGTGCTGCCGCTTCTCAAGGCGCTCCACCAGCTTCTGGTAGGTCTCGGTTTGTTCCAGCGAGTCGACCGCGCCGACCGTCGTGAGAACTCCCGGCCCGACCACGGTCATCATGAAGGGCTCGACCGGCGCCGCCTTGCCGATCTGCATCCAGGTGAGCTCGAGGTTCCCCTGGCGCATCGCTTCGAAGGCCTCGGGTATGGTGTAGAGCGCACCGGCATAGTAGAGACGCGCCTCGCTGCCCGGAATGACCTTCGGCAGCCGCTCGGCGAAGTACTTCATGGCGAGCCCCGCCGGGTGCGGCGGCGGCGGCAGGTCGGCCACGAAGCGCAGCACCACGGGCTTCGGCTTGTCCTGCGCAATCGCGGCGCGTTCAGTGATTCCGAGAGACGCGAAAAGTGCGGACAGGAATATCGCGGCAAGAATAGCAGCTGGGATTCGCCGCGCATGTTGCAGTGTCATATTGGTCTCCTCAGTTCGGGGCGTTTGTAATCCTGGTAGCCGGCCTCCCCTGACCGGTCTTCGTTTGTGAAATCAGCGGTTAACCGTATCCGAACGGCCTCCGACCGTCAAGCGCGCCGGAATCCCGCGAGTGCGGTCATGGGCGGGGGCAAGTGAAAGACGGTGAATTGCTCCTGAATCCCATCAGGTGAAAGCTCCCAGGCCCCGCCCGGGCCGCGTGCCCCAACACCTTACGGCGCCCGTTTTCGATTCGATCGACACCATGGCGGCATGTTTTGAAGTGGGCCACGGTACGGAATATACTTTTCGCGCCAAAAGAAGAAGCTACCGCCAACGCACCGCCTAACCGAGGAGGGCCAAAATGAAGTTGTCGAGCCGCTCGATTTTCGCCGCACTGGGATTGCTGGCTGGTTTTCTGCCCGCCGTCCACGCAGCCGACTTCCCCAATAAGCCGATCCGCTGGATCATCCCGTTCCCGCCGGGCGGCAGCAACGACGTGCTCGCCCGCTACATCGGAATCAAGCTGAGCCAACGCATGGGCCAGCAGGTGGTGATCGACAACCGTGGCGGCGCGAACGGCATCATTGGAACCGATCTTGCCTCCCAGGCGTCCGCCGATGGCTACACGATTCTCATCATTTCCACATCGTTCGTGCTCAATGCCTCGGTGCGCAAGCTGCCCTACGACATTCAGAAGTCATTCGACCCGATCGCGATGATCGCGTCGTCGCCGAACTCCATCGTCACGCACCCGACGAAGGGCTACAAGTCCCTGCAGGATCTCGTGTCACAGGCGAAGGCCAAGCCGGGCGCCATCAACTACGCCCACACGGGCGTAGGCGGGTTCAATCATTTCGGCGGAGAGCTTTTCAAGAGGGTCGCCGGGATCGACATGGTTCCCGTGCCGTACAAGGGCGGCGGGCCCGCGATGATCGATGTCATTGCCGGCAACATGCTGGTGATGTTCACCTCGATCACCCAGGTGCTGGGGCACGTGCGGGCGGGCCGCATCAAGATGCTGGCGGTTGGCGCGGCAAACCGAAACGCTGCGGTACCCGATGTTCCTACCGTCATCGAGGCGGGCTTCCCGGGCTACGAGATGTACGTGTGGTGGGGCATCGCCGCACCCGCGGGTGTGCCCCGCGACCGTGCCGCAATCCTGTACCGCGAAATCACGGCGGTTCTGCAGGACCCCGAAACCAGGAAGTGGCTCGAACAAAACGCTGCAGCCGAAACTCAGCTCAGCAAGCCGCCCGAAATTCGCACCATG
>DASPGR010000302.1:0-15575 GCA_035620515.1 Burkholderiales bacterium
GCCCCGCCCCGCGGCCTCGCGCATGATGGCGAAGGTCGTGTCCTTGTAGATCTTGAACGAATCCAGGGGATCGGCGACGAACGCGAGTTTCATGGAGCCGGGGCGTCAGCGATTGGGAATGCGCAGTATAACCAAACCCGCCAGCAGCCTTCCGGTGGACGAGCGCCGGTCACCGGTCACGGGTCACTGGTCACGCATTCCCAAAAAAAAGGGGCGCCCGCAGGCGCCCCATTGCCACATGAAGGAACTTTCTACGTGTGGTAGGCGACCTCGCCGTGCTGCGTGGAGTCGAGGCCTTCGCGCTCGTTCTCTTCCGCGACACGCAGGCCGACCATCATGTCGACCACCTTGTAGAGGATGTAGCTGATGATTCCCGTCCAGACCAGCGTGGTTACGACGGCAATGGCCTGGGTCATGAACTGACCGCCCATCGTGACGTCCTTGTCGTAACCGACCCCGCCAAACGCTGCGGACATCAGGATGGCGGTTCCAAGCGCGCCGATGATGCCGCCGATGGCATGCACCCCGAAGACGTCGAGCGAATCGTCGTAGCCGAACATCCTCTTGAGACCCGAGCAGGCCCAGAAGCAGATCACTCCAGCCGCTGCGCCGAGCACGATCGAACCCATGGGCCCAACGAAGCCGCAGGCTGGCGTGATCGCGACGAGGCCGGCCACGGCGCCGGATGCTGCGCCGAGCATCGTCGGCTTGCCGCGCGCCATCCACTCCGCGAACATCCAGCCGAGCACCGCGGCGGCGGTGGCAAACTGCGTATTGGCGAGAACCATTCCGGCGATGCCGTCGGCGGCGAGCTCGCTGCCCACGTTGAAGCCGAACCAGCCCACCCACAGCAGCGATGCACCGACCATGGTGAGCGTCAGGTTGTGCGGCGGCATCGCCTCGCGGCCGTAGCCGATGCGCTTGCCGAGCACCATGCAGCCGACCAGTGCGGCGATGCCCGCGTTGATGTGAACGACGGTTCCGCCCGCGAAGTCCTTGGCGCCGAGCCCGGCGAGAAAACCGCCGCCCCAGACCATGTGCGCGATCGGCACGTAGCAGAACGTGAGCCACAGCGCCATGAACCACAGCACCGCCGAGAACTTGATGCGCTCGGCGAAGCCGCCGACGATGAGGGCCGGCGTGATGGCCGCGAACGTGAGCTGGAAGACGACGAACACGTATTCCGGGATGACGCCGTTCAGGCTGTCGGGCTTGATGCCGGAGAGGAAAGCCTTGCTTAGTCCCCCGATGACGGAATTGAACGAGCCCTCCGTGAACGCCAGGCTGTAGCCGTAGATCGCCCAGAGAATCGAGACCAGTGAGACGGTCACGAACACCTGCATCAGCACCGAGAGCATGTTCTTCGCCCGTACAAGCCCCCCGTAGAAGAGCGCAAGGCCGGGGATAGTCATGAGAATGACGAGCACGGTGGCGGTGATCATCCAGGCGGTGCTTCCGCTGTCGAGTTTCTTGACCTCCGGTGCAGGCGCGGGAGCGGCCGGAGCGGCTGCGGGTGCCGTTGCGGCCGGTGCCTCGGCGGGCTTGTCCTGGGCGGCCGCCGGCGAGACGGCGAGGCTCAGAGCGCCGAAGAGCGCAAGGATAGTGAGTAATCGCTTCATGTCATGTGCTCCCTTCTTATAGCGCCGCCGCGCCGGTCTCGCCGGTGCGGATGCGGATGACCTGCTCCAGCTCGAAGACGAAGATCTTGCCGTCGCCGATCTTGCCGGTATTGGCGGATTTCTCGATGGCCTCGATCACCTGCTCGAGCAGCTCGCTCTTGATCGCGGCCTCGATCTTCACCTTGGGCAGGAAGTCCACCACGTATTCGGCGCCGCGGTAGAGCTCGGTGTGCCCCTTCTGCCGCCCGAATCCCTTGACCTCGGTGACGGTGATCCCGGTCACGCCGATTCCGGAAAGCGCCTCACGAACGTCGTCGAGCTTGAACGGCTTGATGATTGCCGTAACTAGTTTCATTGCTGTTCCCCGTGTTGAAGAGGCGGGGCAAGCCCTGCCTCGTGCCGCTTGCCCTTAGAAGGTCTTCGTGATGTAGACCGTGAACGTGCTGTCGCCGACCCTGCGACCTTCGGAGTTGGTATAGAAAAGCTCCTGAGTCGCATCCATGCTCGTATCGGTGTAGAAAGCGCCGATCGTGAAATCCTTGGGCAACGCGTAGCTCACGCCGAGCTTCCAGTCGTCATAGGAAGCATTGGCGTCATTGCTGAACCCGGGCGCGGCGTCCCCTGTGAACTTCTGAATGCCGTAATGCGCCACCAGGCTCAGCTTCGTGTTCGGAACGGGATAGCTGGCGGTGAAATCGAGATAATAGGTGCCGTCCGCGTTCGCGACCCCGAACACATCATCACTGAGCGCGTACGAAAGCTTGGCCGAGAGCCATTTCCAGGAAAGAGCCCCGTATATTTCAAAGGTGTCGGCCTTTACAGAACCCGGGGCTACGGTGGTGTTATGCGTGCCCGGGTACCAGTAGTAGAGCAACCCGACGTCGTACCCGAAGTCGCTCTTGCCGATCGTGTTGCGGAATCCGCCGTAGAAATCCCACTCCAGGCTCGAACTGGTGTAGCCGGTGACTGACTGGGAGTCCGTCAGCCAGCTGATGTTCGACGCCCAGGTGCCGAGGTAGAGCCCGCTGGAATGAGAGTAATCGAAGCCGCCCTGGACAGCGGGATCCCGATTCGTCTGGGTCAGGCCGCGGAAGATGTACTGGCTGAAGAGCCCGACGTTGCCGGTGATGGTATGTGGCGATGCGGATTCCTGTGCCTGGGCCAGGCCCGAGCCCAGCGCCGCCACAACGAAACCCGCCGTGAGTGCGTTCTTGATCATCGTCGATCCTTTCCTGATTGAACAAAACTGCAATAAGCCGCCTGCGGCTTCAGCACGGACCATGCCAAAAGCTTTGTTGTTGAATAACAATCACTTAAATCATTCCTATCGAGAGGACGTAACAGCAAGCGCACCGTTTTGATGCGCCTTCGAGATCAAGCGCACTGTGAGAGTGCCGAGCAGGCGATTCCTATGTTCAACCGATTAATCCATTGCAGGAGCGCGTCATCCACCGTCGCGCGACCCCCGGCCGCGCTATGGGAGAATCGACCGGTCGCCCCCTTCGCAAGGTGCCGCGGTGGCAGAGACCAAGCTCTTCGAGGAAATCGATCGGAGGATGAAAGACATACTGGCGCAGAGCCCCGCGAGGGATCTGGAAAAGAACCTCCGCGCGCTGCTCTCGAGCACCTTCAGCCGCCTCGATCTGGTGAGCCGCGAGGAATTCGACGTGCAGCGCGAGGTTCTGGCGCGCACACGGGCCAAGCTCGCTGAGCTCGAGGCCAAGCTCGCCGAGCTCGAAAAGCAGTTGACCCGTGACCCGTGACCGGCACGGCCCAGTCTACCGGCACTCATCACCCATCACCGATCACCCATCACGCCTCCCGCAGTACTCCCGCGGCCTGCCTCGCGCGTTACAGCGTAGAGGCCCCGCGAGGGAGGAGCGATGTCGCTTGCCGTTGTCTACAGCCGCGCGCTGGCCGGGGTGGAGGCGCCGCTCGTCACAGTGGAAACGCATCTTGGCAACGGTTTGCCAAACTTCACCATCGTCGGGCTTCCCGAAACGGAGGTCCGGGAAGCCAAGGACCGGGTGCGTGCGGCCCTGCAGAACGCGCGTTTCGAATTTCCGGCGCGGCGCATCACGGTCAACCTCGCGCCCGCCGATCTGCCCAAAGAGTCGGGCCGTTTCGATCTGCCGATCGCGCTCGGAATTCTCGCCGCCTCGGGGCAGGTTCCCGCGGAACGTCTCGCCCATTGCGAGTTCGCGGGCGAGCTCGCGCTGACAGGCGAACTGCGTCCCGTTCGCGGGGCCCTCGCGATGGCACTCACGGCCGCGCGCGAGGGCAGGGCCTTCGTGCTTCCCTCCGGCAGCGCGCGCGAGGCGGCGATGGTAGAACGCGCGACGGTCTACGCCGCCGGCTCGCTGCTGGAGGTGTGCGCCCATCTCGCCGGACGGGTGCCGCTCACTCGCTGTCAGGCGAGCCATGCCGTCACGGACGAACGCTATCCGGACCTGCAGGACGTCAAGGGACAGGCCCACGCCAAGCGCGCGCTCGAGATTGCTGCGGCGGGCGGGCACAGCATGTTGATGGTCGGGCCGCCGGGGACCGGGAAGACCATGCTTGCCGAACGGCTCCCGGGGATCCTGCCGCCCATGACGCAGCAGGAGGCGCTCGCCAGCGCCGCCATGCAGTCGCTGGGATCAGCGGGCTTTGACCTCTCGCGCTGGCGCCATCGACCCTTCCGCGCGCCGCATCACACCGCCTCCGCCGTCGCGCTGGTCGGAGGCGGCAGCCAACCGCGCCCGGGCGAGATTTCGATGGCGATGCATGGCGTGCTGTTTCTCGACGAGCTGCCGGAGTTCGACCGAAGGGTGCTCGAAGTACTGCGCGAGCCTCTTGAGTCGGGTCGTATCAGCGTCTCCCGCGCTGCGCGCCAGGCGGAGTTCCCCGCGCGATTCCAGCTGATGGCAGCTATGAACCCGTGCCCGTGCGGCTATCTCGGGCACCCTAACGGCCGATGCCGCTGCTCGGCCGACCAGGTTGCGCGCTATCGCGGCAGGATCTCGGGACCTCTCATTGACCGCATCGACCTCCAGGTCGAGGTTCCGGCGGTTCCGCAGGAGGAGCTTTCGCGCAAGGCAGAGGGCGAGACCTCCGACGCGGTGCGAAATCGCGTCTCAGTGGCGCGCGCCCGGCAGATCGAGCGCCAGGGAAAGCCCAACGTTGTGCTGTCGAGCCGGGAGGTCGACAGGTTTTGCGCGCCCGACGCGCAGGCCCTGACCCTCCTGAAACAGGCGATCGCACGGCTCGGGCTCTCGGCGCGCGCGTATCACCGCGTGCTCAAGACGGCGCGCAGCATCGCCGACCTCGAGGGATCGAGGGACATCACTGCGCCGCATGTTGCGGAAGCGGTCCAGTATCGGCGTTTCGAACGAACACCTTGACCCGGGGTGTGACGTTCGAGGCGCCACCGTGAAGTCCCACGGTCTACGCCCCCCAGACCTGAAACTCGGCGTCGGGGCCTCCGGTAGAATCGCGGTCTGTCGAAGCAGCACGCCGCTCCTTGTTGACCTCCCCACGCCAAAGCGCGTTTCTCCCGCTGCTCATCGCCGGCCTCGCGACGATCGGACCGTTCTCGATCGACACGTATCTGCCGTCCTTTCCGGCGATGACGCATGCGCTTGGCACGACATCGCTCCAGATCCAGCAGACGCTTACCGCATACCTGCTGCCTTATGCCGCCATGATGCTGTTTCACGGCGCCGTGTCCGACTCGTTCGGACGGCGTGGTCCGATCCTGGCGGGCGTTGCCGGCTTCACGCTCGCGTCGGCGGGTTGCGCGCTGTCATCGAGCATCGGGATGCTGCTCTTCTTCCGCGCGCTGCAGGGGCTGCTCGCGGGCGTCGGCATGGTCCTGGGCCGCGCCATCATCCGCGACTGCTACCACGGGCACGAGGCGCAGCGGCTGATGTCCCGGGTTCTGATGATCTTCGCGATCGCGCCGGCAGTGGCGCCGATCATCGGCGGCTGGCTTCAGACCTGGTTCGGCTGGCGCGCCAACTTCTGGTTTCTCGCCGGCCTGGGTCTCACCCTGTTTCTCGCCTGCCTGCGCTTCCTGCCGGAGACGCATCCGCCGCATGCGCGCAGCCGGTTCGCGCCGGCGCCGCTCATCGCGTCCTACCGCCACGTCGCGGGAAACATGCGCTTTCTCCTGCTGGCAGGGGCGGCGGCGATCAACTTCGCGGGTTTCTTCATCTACGTGCTCTCCGCACCGGCATTCATCTACCGCCACTTGGGCCTCAACGAGCACCAGTTCGCATGGCTCTTCATGTCGGGCGTGGTGGGCATGATGATAGGTGCCTTCCTGTCAGGCCGGCTGGCAGGGCGGATCTCGCCCGAGCGGGCGGTAGCGCTCGGATACGCCATCATGTTCACGGCGGCGCTCTACAATGTGCTCTACTACGTGTGGTTCCCGCCGCAGCTGCCGTGGTCCATCATTCATCAGGGACTCTATGCGGTGGGCATGACGATCGCCATGCCGGCCATGACCCTGCTGCTGCTCGACCTCTTCCCGCGCAACCGCGGAATGGCTTCCTCGCTGCAGGGCTTCGTGCACTCGTTTCTGTCCGCCCTGAACGCGGGAATTGCATCGCCTCTCCTGTCCGGGACGGCCGCCATGCTGGCAGGGGGTATGCTGGGGCTGCTCGCCGTCGGGTTCGGCTGCTGGCGAATCTACGCGAGCTTGCCGGCATTGCCGCAAGACGCCGGCCGACACACGCCGACGCACTGAGTCTTTGCTCATGATGAAAGAGATCGAAGGTTGGGCCGAGGAGAAACGCTCCGCGTACCTCTATCGCGCCGTCGCGGTCGCGGAGGCCGGTACAGCGAGGCAGGCTCTCTTCAGGGAGCTCGCGCAGGAAGCGGAGCGCCAGGCGGCCATCTGGGCAACCAAGGCTCGCGAGGCCGGCGGCACGGTGCCGGAGACTTTTCATCCTGATACGCGAGCGCGCCTCGTCGCAGCGCTCGTCGGCAGGCTCGGCGTGCGCCCGCTTCGCGCCGTTCTTTCGGCGATGAAGGTGCGCGGCATGTCGCTCTACGCGCACGCTTCCCACGGGCACGTCGTGCCGCAAAGCGTCGATCAGCTGGAGCACCGCCATCACGGGGTGAGCGGCGGCGGCAATCTGCGCGCGGCGGTGTTCGGCGTCAACGATGGCCTGATATCGAACGCGAGCCTGATCATGGGGATCGCCGGCGCCACGGCGGACAGCCAGATCATCGTCCTGACGGGCGTGGCGGGGCTGATCGCGGGAGCGTTTTCAATGGCTGCGGGAGAGTATGTTTCGGTGCGCTCCCAGCGCGAGATGTACGAGTACCAGATCGGGCTCGAGCGCGAGGAGCTCGAGCACTACCCGGACGCCGAGGCCGAGGAGCTCGCCCTCATTTATGCAGCGCGCGGACACGCGCGCGAGGAAGCCGCCTCGATGGCGAAGAATCTCATCGCCGACCCCGAGAAGGCGCTCGTGACGCTCGCCCGCGAGGAGCTCGGCTTGAACCCGGAAGATCTCGGCTCACCCTGGGGCGCGGCGCTCTTCTCGTTCTTCTCGTTTGCGGCCGGGGCTGCGATTCCGCTCGTGCCGTTCCTGGTAGCGGCGGGCACGGCAAGCCTGGTTGCGGCGGTCATTGCGACGGGCGTTGCCCTTTTCGCGGTCGGTGCGACGTTGTCCCTCTTCACCGGCCGCAGCGCGTTGTGGAGCGGCGCGCGCATGCTCGCGATCGGAGCGACCGCGGGGGCATTTACCTACTTGATCGGGAGCCTGCTGGGCGTCACCCTGGGTTAGTGATGCGTGATCTCAGCATTGTTCCCAGGGCAGGCCCTCGTAGCGCCAGCCATTCTTCGTGTTGCGCCGGTGGCTCTCGTCGAGGTCGCCCTCGAAGCCCTTCAGCACGTTGTAGACCTGCGTGAACCCGGCCTCCTCAAGCGCACGGCCGGCGTCCAGTGTGCGGTTGCCGCTGCGGCAGATCAGCACGATCGGGCGGTCGACGCTTGCCGCCTTCTTCACGTGCGCGACAAAGTCGGGATTGATCTCCCAGTTGGGGCCATCGTTCCACGGCACCAGGATCGCGCCGGTCGGATGGCCCACGAAGAGAAACTCCATTTCGCTGCGGCAGTCGATGAAGATGGCGTTCGGGTTCTTCTTCAAGAACTCGTAGGCGTCCTTTGGCTCGAAGTGCTTCATCGCAGGCGTCCGCTTCTCGCGAGAGGAGCGAAATTATAGTCGCAACGGCCGGCGCGCGGCCAGCGCCCGCCGGTTTCGAGATAGAATAAACACCTTTTGCATCAGGGACTTTTGCGCAAACGTCCCGCTCGCATGCCTGATCGCCAAGCACAGCTCGAAGCCCTCCTGAAGCGCCGGATCCTGATCCTCGACGGAGCGATGGGCACGATGATCCAGAGCTACAAGCTCTCGGAAGAGGACTATCGCGGCGAGCGTTTTGCCGATCATCCGCACGACCTGAAGGGCAACAACGATCTGCTCGTGCTCACCCAGCCGCACATCGTGCGCGAGATCCACGCGCAGTACCTGGCGGCAGGCGCCGACGTGATCGAGACCAATACCTTCAACTCGACCTCGATCGCGCAGGCCGACTACCACCTCGAAGCGATCGTCCGCGAGCTCAACTTCGAGGCGGCGCGGCTTGCGCGCGCCGCAGCCGACGAGTACGCGGCAAAGGACGGCGGCCGGCAACGGTTCGTGGCGGGGGCGCTGGGCCCGACCAACCGCACTGCGTCGATCTCGCCTGACGTCAACGACCCCGGCGCGCGCCTGGTGACCTTCGACGAGCTGAAAACGGCGTACACCGACGCCGTCCGCGGCCTGATTGAGGGCGGCGTCGACATCCTCCTGATTGAAACGATTTTCGATACCCTCAATGCAAAGGCGGCGATCTTCGCCATCGAGGAGGTTTTCGATGAGAAGGGCTCCCGCCTGCCCGTGATCATCTCAGGCACCATCACGGACGCCTCGGGGCGCACGCTCTCCGGGCAGACGCCGGAGGCGTTCTGGAATTCCGTGCGCCATGCACGGCCGTTTGCCGTGGGCTTGAACTGCGCGCTCGGCGCGAAACTCATGCGTCCTTACATCGAGGAGCTGTCGCGCGTCGCCGATACCTACGCCTCGGCCTATCCCAATGCCGGGCTGCCCAATCCGCTGGCGCCCACGGGCTACGACGAGACCCCCGAGCAGACGGCGGGATATCTTCTCGATTTCGCCAGGAGCGGCTTCGTCAACATCGCGGGCGGCTGCTGCGGCACGACGCCGGAGCACATCAGGGCGATCGCGCAGGCGCTCGAGGGGATCGCGCCGCGAGAGGTTCCGACGATCGAGCGGCGAACCCGGCTCTCGGGCCTCGAGCCGCTCAACATCGGCGATGACTCGCTCTTCGTCAACATCGGAGAGCGCACCAACGTCACCGGGTCGCGCGCCTTCGCGCGCATGGTCCTGGCAGGCGACTACCCGGAAGCGCTGTCGGTCGCGCGCCAGCAGGTCGAGAACGGCGCGCAGATGATCGACGTCAACATGGACGAGGCGATGCTCGATTCGAAGAAAGCGATGACGACCTTCCTCAATCTCATCGCCTCCGAGCCGGACATCTCACGCGTTCCGGTGGTGATCGACTCCTCGAAGTGGGAAGTGATCGAGGCGGGGCTGAAATGCGTGCAGGGCAAGAGCGTGGTGAACTCGGTGAGCCTCAAGGAGGGCAGGGACGAGTTCGTGAAGCACGCAACGCTTGCTCGCCGCTACGGCGCGGCGGTCATCGTCATGGCGTTCGACGACAAGGGACAGGCCGACACGCTCGAGCGCCGGGTGGAGATCGCGAAGCGCTCCTATCACATCCTGGTGGACGAGCTGGGTTTCGACCCCGCGGACGTGATCATCGACCCCAACATATTCGCGATCGCGACGGGCATCGAGGAGCACGCGAACTACGGCAAGGACTTCATCGAGGCGACGCGCATCATCCGCGCGACGCTGCCCCACGCCAAGGTGAGCGGGGGCGTGTCCAACATCTCGTTCTCGTTCCGCGGCAACGACGCGGTGCGCGAGGCGATACACACCGCGTTCCTCTATCACGCGATCCGGGCCGGCATGACGATGGGGATCGTCAACGCCGGGCAGCTCGGCGTCTACGAGGAGATCCCGAAGGAGCTCCTCGAGCACGTCGAGGACATCATCTTCAACCGCCGCGCGGACGCGGCCGAGCGCATGGTCGCTTTTGCCGCGACGGTCAAGGGCGGCGCCGCGCGCGTCGCCGAGGACCTCGAGTGGCGGAAGAGCCCCGTGGAGGAGCGGCTGAAGCACGCGCTGGTGCAGGGGATTGCCAACTGGATCGTCGAGGACACGGAGGAGGCGCGGCAGAAGTACGGCCGCCCGATCCGCGTGATCGAGGGCCCGCTGATGGACGGCATGAATGTCGTGGGCGACCTTTTCGGCGCCGGCAAGATGTTCCTGCCGCAGGTGGTGAAAAGCGCGCGCGTCATGAAGCAGTCGGTGGGCTACCTCGAGCCCTTTCTCCAGGAAGAGAAGGATCGGCTCGGGGACGCCAAGGCGAAAGGCAGGATGGTGATCGCCACCGTAAAGGGCGACGTGCACGACATTGGCAAGAACATCGTATCGGTCGTGCTCCAGTGCAACAACTACGAAGTGGTGAACCTCGGGGTCATGGTGCCCGCGCAGAAGATCCTGCAGGTTGCGCGCGAGCAGGGCTGCAATCTCATCGGGCTCTCGGGCCTCATCACGCCCTCGCTCGAGGAAATGGCGCACGTGGCGCGCGAGATGGAGCGGGAAGGCTTCGATCTGCCGCTCCTCATCGGCGGCGCGACAACCTCGCGCACGCATACTGCCGTCAAGATCGCCCCGCACTATTCCGGTCCGGTGGTCTGGGTGCCGGACGCCTCGCGCAGCGTCTCGGTCTGTAGCCAGCTCCTCTCGGACGATCTTCGCGCGGGCTATCTCAACGATGTGAAAGCCGAGTACGAGCGCGTGCGCCGCCAGCACGAGGGCAAGCGCGGGCTCGAGCTCGTCACTCTCGGCCAGGCGCGGGCCAACTCGCTCAAGACCGACTGGACGGAATACGTGCCCCCGCGTCCGGAGGTGGTCGGCACGCGCATGCTGAAGAACTATGACCTGGCAGAGATTGCGAGCCACATCGATTGGGGCCCGTTCTTCCAGGCCTGGGAGCTCTCGGGCGCGTTTCCCGCAATCCTGGAGGACCCGGTGGTGGGCGAGGCGGCGCGCAACGTCTACCGCGACGGCCAGGCCATGCTGAGGAAGGTCGTGGAGGGCCGCTGGCTCACCGCGAGCGCGGTCTTCGGGCTTTTCCCGGCCGCGAGCGTGGATTCGGACGATATCGAGATTTATCCGGACGAGAAACGCGCCCGGGTGCTGATGACATGGCACAACCTGCGCCAGCAGAACGTCAAGCCGAGCGGGCGGGCGAACCTGTGCCTCGCAGATTTCGTCGCGCCCAGGGGCTCGGGAGTCAACGATTACATTGGTGCGTTCGCGGTCACCGCTGGCTTGGGGATCGAGAAGAAGCTCGCTGAGTTCGAGAAGAACCACGACGATTACAGCGCCATCATGTTGAAGGCGCTGGCCGACCGGCTGGCCGAAGCTTTCACCGAGCGCCTGCACCAGCGCGTGCGCACGGAGTTCTGGGGTTACGCGCGCGACGAGAGTCTCGACAACGAGGCGCTGATCGCGGAAAAGTACCGCGGCATCCGGCCGGCGCCGGGCTATCCGGCGTGCCCGGACCACACCGAGAAGGGGCCGCTCTTCCAGGTGCTCGGCGCCGAGCGCATCGGCATGCGCCTGACGGAGTCTTTCGCCATGCAGCCTGCGGCGGCTGTCAGCGGCTTCTATTTTTCGCACCCCGAATCGCAGTACTTCGCCGTGGGCAAGGTCGGCCGCGACCAGGTGGAGGACTACGCACGGCGCAAGAGCTGCTCGCGCGAAGAGGCCGAGCGGTGGCTCGCGCCTTATCTCGCCTACGAACCCGGTCAGTCGTGAACGGTTGATAGTGAAATCGGCAAGATGACGCCGCAGACGCAAGCGTATCTGGACCTCGCACTCCTCGGCCAGAACGCGTGGTGGCGATATGCACTGGGCGCAGTGATCATTACCGTGTCGTGGCTCGGGCTGGGTCTGGTGCCGTACACGCTGCTGGGGCTCGCCGGTATCTTCGATCCCCGGCTCGACTTCATTGCGGTCAACTTCTCGATCTTTCTCATGTTCGCCGGGCTCGCCGCGACGATGAAATGGCTGCATCGCCGCCCGCTGCTGAGCCTCGTCACCGCAGCGGCACGTGTCGATTGGCAGCGCATCAAGCGGGGTGCCGTGGTCTGGCTCGTGATCGCGGCCGTGCTCTCGCTTATGGAGTTCCTGTTCTTCTACGACCGCTTTTATCTCAGCTTCAACGCGTTGAAGTTCTTCCCGTTTCTCCTGCTGGTGCTGCTGCTCACGCCGTTGCAGTGCGCGGCGGAGGAGCTCGTCTTCCGCGGCTACGCCATGCAGGGGTTTGGCCGGCTCACGCGCAGCCCGGCTCTGATCGCGATCCTGAGCAGCCTCGTCTTCACCCTCCCGCATCTGCTCAACCCGGAGGCGCAACGGCACGGCGTGCTCATCATGGGGGCGAATTACTTCGCGATCGGCATGCTGCTCGCGACGATCACGCTGCGCGACGGACGCCTGGAGCTCGCGATCGGAGTGCACGCGGCAAACAACGTGTTTCTCGCCGTGGTGGCCAACTACGAGGAGTCGGCATTGAGGACCGAGTCGATCTTCACCGCGCGCGAGCTCGATCCGTACGTTTCGCTCGTGGCGCTGATCGGAGGCGCGCTCGTGTTCCACGCCTGGATCTTCCGGGGAGCGTCACCGCCGGATGATGCGCCCGGCGCGCAGCGCGGCGAAGCCCTCGATCGGCGCGATCTCCGTTAAACTGTCGCCAAGGTGCGGTTCTTCGCATTCTTCGAGTACCTCGCTGTCTTCGTCGGCATCATCGCGATCGTTGCCGGATCATTCTTTGCGCTTCCCAAAGGTGTTTATCTCGGCATCTTCCTGATCGGCGCCGGCATCGCGCTCGGGGGCTTCGAATCTGTCTCGACGCGGCGCATGTGCTTCCGCAATTCGGAGGACAAGTGGGAAGCCTACGCAGGCGCGCCCGCCATGATCGTCGGGCTGATGGCGCTCCTCATCGGAGGGGGGCTCATTGCGAGCGCGTATTTTCTCGCCGACGGGCAGTGGTACTCGACCGTAAGCTATCTGACGCGCCGTCCCGCGCCGCTTTTGGCCGCCGGCGGGCTCCTCCTCATCGGCATTGGCGTCCTGATGATGCTCAACCCGCGCGGCCGCACGGGCGCCGCCTGGATCGTTTTTGTGCGCATCCCGCGTTGGCTGCTGGGCCTCGTGCTGGTCGCAGCCGGTCTCACGGGGATCGGCCTCGGCGTGTGGGAGTGGCTCGATCCGACCGCGTTCGACCGCTTCAGGCGAGGCCTGCCGCAGCCGCTCGACTGGCGCGGCTGGGAGCGCTGGGTCCGCGGGCTGCTCGGTCTTCGCCGCTGACCGCATGCATCTGCACATCCTCGGTATCTGCGGCACTTTCATGAGCGGGCTTGCGCTCCTCGCGCGCGCGTCCGGGCATCGCGTGACCGGCTGCGATGCAAACGTCTATCCCCCGATGAGCGATCAGCTCGCCGCCTCCGGCATCGAGCTGACTCCGGGATGGGGCGCGGATCAGGTGGCGCTTCGACCGGACGTTTTCGTCGTTGGCAACGTCGTGACCCGCGGCAATCCCCTGATGGAGGAGATCCTGAACCGCGGCCTTCCGTACACTTCCGGGCCGCAATGGTTGCGGGAGAACGTGCTGGCGGGACGCTCTGTCGCGGCCGTCGCGGGCACCCACGGCAAGACCACCGCGGCATCGATGCTCGCCTGGATTCTGGAGCAAGCAGGGCTCTCACCCGGGTTTCTCATCGGCGGCATTCCGGCAAACTTCGGGGTATCGGCCCGCGCCGGCGGCGGCGCTCTCTTCGTCGTCGAGGCTGACGAGTACGACACGGCTTTCTTCGACAAGCGCTCCAAGTTCGTTCATTACCCGGCGAGAGTCGCGATCCTCAACAATCTTGAGTTCGACCACGCGGATATCTTTCCTGATCTGGCCGCGATCGAAACGCAGTTCCACCATTTCGTGCGAACCCTTCCCGCGAATGGGCTGATCGTGGCCAACGGGCGCGATGAGGCCGTGGAGCGCGTTCTTGCGCGCGGCTGCTACACGCCGGTCGAGCGCTTCGGCGTGGAGGACGGGTGGCGCGCGGAGGCACAGCATGCGGACGGCTTCGACGTGCTCTGGCGCCGCGAGAAGGTGGGCCGGGCCGCGTGGTCGCTTGCGGGCACGCACAACCAGGAGAACGCGCTCGCGGCCATTGCCGCCGCGCGTCATTGCGGCGTGGCACCGGCGCAGGCCGCAGAGGCATTTCGCACTTTCCGGGGCGTCAAGCGGCGCATGGAGGTGCGTGGAACCGCAAATGGCATTACGGTCTACGATGACTTTGCTCATCATCCGACGGCGATCGAGGCGACGCTCGCCGGCTTGCGCGCGCGCGTGGGCACGTCGCGCATCGTCGCGTTGATCGAGCCCCGCTCCAACACGATGAAGCTCGGCGTCATGAAGGAGCGCCTTGCGCCGAGCCTCTCCCGGGCCGACCGCGTGTTCTGCTACAGCGCGGGCATAAAATGGGACGTGGCATCCGTCCTCGAGCCACTCGGCGCGAAGGCGGAGGCGCACGCCGATTTCAACGCCTTGCTTGACCGGGTGACGGCCGAACTGATGCCGGGAGATCATGTCGTCATCATGAGCAACGGCGGGTTCAACGGCATCCACGAGAAGCTGCTCGCCCGCCTTTCCCAAAAACGGTGAAATCACGCAATCTCATGAACGAAATCGTTGCCAACGACAAGCTCGGCGCATTCTGCCGCCACACTCACGTCGAGATGAAGGGCGCAGCGGCGGGCCCGCTTGCCGGCCGCACGTTCGCGGCGAAGGACATCTACGACGTCGCCGGCCAGAAGACGGGCTTCGGCAGCCCCGACTGGTTGCGCACGCACGAGCCGGCGGCGCGCACGGCGCCCGCGGTGCAGGCTTTGCTCGACGCCGGCGCGGGGCTCGTGGGCAAGACCCTGACCGACGAGATGGCGTGGAGCCTCGCCGGGGAGAATGCCCACTATGGAACCCCGATCAACGTCAACGCGCGCGGGCGCATTCCCGGGGGATCGTCCAGCGGCTCCGTCTCCGCGGTCGCGGCCGGCGTGGTCGACCTCGCGCTCGGTAGCGACACCGGGGGGTCGGTGCGTCTCCCCGCGAGCTTCTGCGGCGTCCTCGGGCTCCGTCCCACCCATGGGCGGATTCCCATGGACGGCGTGTGCCCGCTCGCGCCGAGCTTCGACACCTGCGGGTGGTTCGCGCGCGAGGCCACGCTCTTCGAGCAGGTGGGACGCGTCCTGCTCCGGGATGAAGGGCGTGCGCTCAAGCCGCGCCGACTTCTGCTGGCGGAGGACGCTTTCGCCGTTGCCGGCGAAGCTGTTGCGAACGCGCTCAAGCCTGCCGTCGGCCGGGTTGAAGCGCTGATCGGCGCCGCGCGGCCGGTGACGGCGGGCGACGAGCCCCTCGCGAATTGGATGGGGTATTTTCGCTTGCTGCAGAGCGCCGAGGCCTGGGCATGTCATGGCGACTGGGTGAAGCGCACGAATCCTCAGTTCGGGCCCGGGGTCAAGGAGCGAATCGCCTGGGCATCCAGCGTGGATCCGAAGGCAGTCGCGCAGGCGAAGGTGCGCCGCGAGGAAATTACGCGGCGCATGGCCGGCCTGCTCGAGAGCGACGCGGTGCTTCTGCTGCCGAGCGCGCCCGGCATTGCGCCGTTGAGAAACTCGCCGTCCGAGGTTCTCGACGATCTTCGTGCCCGCG
>DASPGR010000303.1:0-13086 GCA_035620515.1 Burkholderiales bacterium
TGGTAATGACGCCGTTGACGACCATCTCGACCACCTGCTTCGCTGCTACGGCCGGATCCTTGATCACGGTGCCGGGAATCTTGCGCGAGGCAAGCGTTCCATTGTCCTCGTACTGGCGGTCGCAGTAACCCTCGCGCGCCACCTTGAGGCCCAGCTTGCGCCCGGCTTTCTCCATCTCCGAGCCGAAGTTGGCGACGTAGACGATGCCGGGGTCCACCGACTTGATCGCGCGGCCGATGGCCATCGCGTACTCGGCGTTCACCTCGGCCATGTTGTTGAGCGCGCCATGCGGCTTGAGATGCGTCACCTTCTCGCCGACATAGGCCGCCATCGCCGAGAGCGCGCCGATCTGGTAGGCGATCAGGTACTCGAGCTCGTCCGGCTTCATGTCGATGCGCCGGCGCCCGAAGCCCCACAGGTCATTGAAGCCCGGATGTGCCCCGATGCTGACGCCCTCCTCCTTCGCGCGCTGCACGACGTGGCGCATCGTCAGCGGGTCGCCGGCGTGGAAGCCGCAGGCGATGCTCGCCGAGCGGATAATCTTGAGGATCTCGTCGTCGTTGCCGATCTTGTAGGCGCCGAAACCCTCGCCCATGTCGGCGTTCAGGTTGACCGATATCGCCATAGCTTGCCTCTGTCGGGAAAGTGACCTTCCGGCTGCCGGGCCTGCGCCGCGCACGCGTCCGGCGCGTCGCAAAATTGTATGATACTAAGTATAGCAACACAATATGATTCACGTGAGCCGTGGATTACAATGATTCATTCTATCGATCATGGAGCTGGGCGACACTCAGGGACACCATGACACACGCCTATGGCGAGCGCGCGGTTTCTTCCCTCCGGTGACACCGCGGTCGTTGTCGAGTTTGGCGATCGCATCGATCACGATCTCAACGCGCAGGTCCTGCGGCTCGCCGCGCTCGTGCGCGCGCAACGCATCCCCGGCGTCGTCGAGACGCTGCCGACATTCCGCTCGTTGCTGGTCCATTACGATCCGCTCGCGACCGACAGCGCGGGCGTCCGTGCGGCCATCGAGGGTCTTCTTCACAGCAGCCGCGTCGCGGCGGCGCCGACGCGGATGTGGCGGATCCCGGCCTGCTACGATAGCAGCCATGCACCTGACCTCGAGGACGTGGCGAAGCGCACCGGCCTCGATGTCGACGAGATCATCCGCCTGCACAGCAGCACGCGCTTCCACGTCTACATGGTCGGCTTCTCGCCGGGCTTTCCCTATATGGGCGACCTCCCCGCCGCCCTCGTGCTTCCGCGCCGGACGGACCCGCGCGTCCGTGTTCCGGCCGGGTCAATCGCCATTGCGACCAGCATGACGGCAATCTACCCGGTCGAGAGCCCCGGCGGCTGGCACCTGATCGGCGCAACCCCGGTGCGCCTGTTCGCTGCGCACTGGACGCGGCCCGCTCTGCTCTCCCCCGGCGACAAGGTTTATTTCGAGCCGGTAGCACCGCCCGAGTTCGACGCGATCCGCGCTGCGGTCGCCGCCAACCGGTACGAGGTTCCGTGCGAGGCGATCGAGGCATGAAGCCGTCGCTGAATATCATGGCGCCGGGCGTGCACACGACCGTACAGGGCGCGAAACGGATCGGCTATCAGGACGTCGGCGTGCCCGGTTCCGGGCCCCTCGATCCCGTCAGCTTCCGCCTTGCGAACGCGCTGGTCGGCAACGCCGGCGATACCGCCGCATTCGAGCTTCTCGTGCAGGGGCCAACGTGCGAGGTCCTCGCGGACGCCGTGCGCGTGGCGCTGGTCGGCTGCGAGGCCGGACTCGAGGTGCGCTCGGAACGCGCCCGTGTCGTTCCTGCCGGACAAAGCGTGCGGCTGGCCCGTGGCGAGGTTTTTCGCATCGGCCCGCTGGGCGACTCGGCTTGCGCCTATCTCGCCATCGAAGGCGGGCTCGACGTTGAGCCCGTTCTCGGCAGCGTCTCCACCTACGTGCGCGGCGCGATCGGCGGCTTCGAGGGGCGGCGGCTGCAGAAAGGCGACGTGGTGCCGCTGCGAAGCTCTGGCCCAGAGGTTCGTGCCGAGAGCGCACTGTCCCGCGCACTTGACCTCGGCCTCGAACAACCCGTGCGCGTGGTGCTCGGTCCCCAAGCCGATTACTTCACCGACGAGGCGGTGAAGACCTTCCTGTCGTCCGTGTACACCGTGTCGCCCCAGTCGGACCGGATGGGCTTCCGCCTCGATGGGCCGCACCTCGCGCACGCCAAGGGCTACAACATCATCTCGGACGGGGTCATGCCGGGTTCGATACAGGTGCCGGGCTCCGGCCAGCCCATCGTCCTCATGGCCGATCACCAGACGACCGGCGGCTATCCGAAGATCGCGACCGTTGTCTCGGCCGACCTGCCCCTCGTGGGCCGGCGTCGGCCGGGGCGGACGATCCGCTTCGCCGCGATCGAAGTCGAGGAGGCCGAGCGGCTGCGGGCGGCGCAGGAGGCAGCGCTGAAGCGCGAGATGGACGCGCTCGGTTTCATGGCCCGGGCCGCGCAGGCTCTTAGATAGTGGTGGTGGTGACGCGGAAACACGCGGAAATATAAGAGTCTCCGACATGTCGAAACTGAAGATGATGTATGCGCAGAGCGCGGTGCCGCTCTACATCCAGATCGCCTCGGCGCTGCGGCACCGGATCGAGACGGGCTACTGGAAGCCGCGGCAGAAGATCTCGACGCTCGAGGAGCTGGAGCGGGAGTTCGAGGTCGCCCGAGTCACGGTGCGACTAGCGATCGAGCTTCTGGAAAGCGAGGGACTGGTCCACCGCCAGCAGGGGCGCGGAACCTTCGTCGCCGATACGGTGCAGAGCAAACACTGGTTGAGGCTAGAGACCTCCTGGGAGTCCCTGATCTCGCCGATCAAGGGCAACGTCCCTAAGATCATCAAGGTCGACAATCCGCCGCGGGCCCCCACGCTGGCGGAGGAAGACGGCACGCTCGCCAACGAATACGTCTTCCTGCGCAGCCTCCAGCTGAAGGGAGACACCCCGTACGCGATCGTGAGCCTCCACCTCGCGCGCGAAATCTACGACAGCGACCCCGACGCGTTCCTCACGCACACCGCGCTGCCGGTGCTGGCCACACGCGATGACGTCAGCATCGAGCGCGCGCACCAGACGCTGGTCATCGGCACCGCGAGCCCCGAGACGGCCGGCCTGCTGCAGGTTCCTCTGGGCACGCCGACGGCCGAGTGCCACTGCGTGGTCACAAATCGCGAGGGCCTGGCGATCTACGTCGCCGACATCGTCTACCGCGGCGACTGCATCAAGCTCTACATCGATCTGTTCGGCCGGCCGAAGGCGCGCCCCGCCGCGCGCGCCCGACAGAAGCCGCAGAAAGCCAACGGCCGCAAGGCGGCCCATTGAAGCGCCCATGGCCGGCGGCGAGAGCAAGGTGATATCGGGTCAGGGCATTGGCACCCGCGCGCTGCGCAAGGAAGACGACCGGCTGCTGCGCGGCCGCGGTCAGTTCGTCGCCGATCTGAGACTCGCCGGCATGAAGGATGTCGCGTTCGTGCGAAGCCCGCTGGCGCACGCGCGGATCCGGGGCGTTGAAATCCGCGAGGAACACCGCGGCAGCGTCTTCACCGCGAAAGACCTTTTCGACGTCAAGCCGATCCGTGCCGTCTCCGCCCTCACCGGATTCAAGGTCTCCGTGCAGCCCGCGCTCGCGGAGGAGAAGGTCCGCCACGTGGGCGAGCTCGTCGCGATGTGCCTCGCCGACACCCGGGCCGCTGCCGAGGACATCGCGGCGGCGGTGCGCCTTGATCTCGAGGAGCTCCCCGCGGTGCACGACATGCTCCAGGGGCGCGCAGCAGGCGCGCCGCTCGTGCACGAAGGCTGGGGCGACAACATCTTCCTCGAGACTAACGTCGAAACCGACATCGCCAGGGCGCTAGACGCCCCGATCAGAGTGACCCGCGAAATCCGGACCGCGCGCCAGTGCATGGCGCCGCTGGAGGGCCGCGGGGTGGTCGCGCACTGGGACCGTCGGCTCGAGCAGCTCGTCGTCTATTCTGCCGCCCAGATGCCGCACATCGTGCGCACCGGGCTCTCCGAGTGCCTCGGGCTCGAGCACGGGAGGATCCGCGTGGTCGCGCCCGACGTCGGCGGCGGCTTCGGCTACAAGGGCATCCTGCTGCCGGAAGAGGTCGCCCTCGGGTGGCTTGCCATGCACTGCGACCACCCTGTGCGCTGGATCGAGGACCGGCGCGAGCACCTCACGGCGAGCGCCAACTGCCGCGAGCATCACTACGTGATCACCGGCTATGCGGACCGCGACGGTCGCCTGCTGGGCATCGACTGCGAGGCGACGGTCGACTCGGGCGCGTACTCCTCCTACCCGTTCTCGGCGTGCCTCGAGGCAGCGCAGGTCGCGAGCATCCTGCCGGGACCTTACGATTTTCCTGCGTACCGCTGCAGGACGTACTCGGTCGCTACCAACAAATGCGGGATCCTGCCCTACCGCGGCGTCGCCCGCACGGGCGTGTGCTTCGCGCTCGAGCTCGTGCTCGACGCGATCGCGCGGGAGGCGGGACTCGAGCCGCATGAAGTCCGGCTGAGAAACCTGGTGCGGCCGGAGCAGATGCCGTTCGACAACATCACCGGGAAGCATTTCGACAGCGGCGACTACCCGGAAGCTCTGCGCCGCGCGGTGGCGGCCATCGACCTGCCGGCGGTGCGCGCGCGCCAGCGGGAGGGCGCCGGCGACGGGCGGCTGATCGGCGTCGGCACCGCCGTGTACTGCGAGCAGGCTGCGCACGGCACTTCCGTGTATGCGGGCTGGGGAATCCCGATGGTGCCCGGATTCGAGCAGGCAACCGCGCGGTTGACGCCCGACGGCGGGCTCGAGCTGCGCGTCGGAGTCCACTCCCACGGCCAGAGCATGGAGACGACGCTCGCGCAGGTTGCGCATGAGATTCTCGGCATCGACATTGCCAGGATCAAGGTGATCCACGGCGATACCGCGATTACCCCGTACTCGACCGGGACCTGGGGCTCGCGTTCGATGGTGATGGCCGGCGGCGCGGTAGCGAGCGCCTGCAAGGAAATCGCGCGGCGCGCTGCGGAGATCGGCGCGTGGCTCATGAAAACCGAAACCGGCGCGGTGGTGCGCGACGGCAAGGTCGTCGGTCCGTCGGGCAGCGTCAGCCTCGAGGACGTCGCGCGGATCTGGTACCTTCGCCCCCAGGACCTGCCCGCGCAGGTCAATCCGGGCGGGCTGGAGGTCACGACGGGCTACAAGCCGGTGCGTGACTCGGGCACCTTCAGCTACGCGGCGCACGCCGCGGTGGTTGCGGTCGATCCGGAAACCGGCACGGTCGAGATCCTCGACTACGTCATCGTCGAAGACGGTGGCAGGCTCGTCAATCCGATGGTCGTCGACGGACAGATCTATGGAGGCGCAGCCCAAGGCATCGGCACCGCGCTGTATGAGGAGATGCCCTTTGACAGCTCGGGACAACCGCTCGCATCCACCCTCGCTGACTATCTCCTTCCCGGGCCGACCGAAGTGCCCGACCTGCGCATCATCCACATGGAAACGCTTTCGCCGTACACCGAGTTCGGCGTGAAAGGCATCGGCGAAGGCGGCGCCATCGCGCCGCCTGCCGCGATCACCAACGGGATCAACGACGCGCTGCGCGCAATCGGCGCGGCGGAGGTCCTGCGGTCGCCGGCGACGCCGAGGCGCATCCTCGAGGCGATTGCTGCGGCGGCTTCGCGCCCGGCGTCCGGGTTGGCGCAAGACCGCCCGGGAGAGCGCGCTTGAAACCGTCAGCATTCGACTACGAGCGGCCCGCCGACGTGAGCGGGCTGATCGCGTTGACGCGCCGCGAGGATCTCTTCGTCAAAGTGCTCGCCGGCGGGCAATCGCTCGGGCCGATGCTCAACCTGCGCCTCATGCAGCCGGATCTCCTCGTGGATATCACGGCGATTCCCGAGCTGAAACGGGTGGAGGAAACCGCGGACGCCGTCATCCTCGGGGCGTGCGTGACGCATGCGGACATCGAGGACGGGCGCGTGCCGGATGTGACCGGAGGCGCATTGCCACACGTTGCGCGCGGGATCGCCTACCGCGCGGTGCGCAACCGCGGTACCCTGGGCGGCAGCCTCGCTCACGCGGATCCGGCGGCCGACTGGATGCCGTGCCTGGCCGCGATCGGCGCCGAGGTGCTGATCGTCGGGCCGTCGGGATCGCGCGCGATCGCCGTTGACGGCTTCATGACCGGCATCTTCGAGGTCGCGCTCGAGCCCGGCGAGCTCATCGAAGCGGTGCGCATCCCGCGCCTGTCGCGCGACGCGCGCTGGGGCTTTCACAAGATCGCCCGCAAAACCGGCGAGATGGCACAGGCGATCGGCGCGGTCGTGCATGACCCCGCACGCGGTATCCTCCGGGCGGTCATCGGGGCCACCGAATCGGTCCCGATCGTTTTTCCGGACGCAGCCGCCCTGTTCGGCGGCAAACCCGAAGCCGATCTTGTCGGGGCCTACGACGCCGGCGCTGCTGCCAGTGCGCTCCATGACGCGGGGATCACCGACCCGGTAAATCGCCAGCTGCACCTCGTCGCGCTGAAACGCGCAGTCGAGCGGGCCGCGCAACAATGAAAAGCATCACACTCACGGTCAACGGGAAGTCCGTCTCGGCAAGTGTCGAGCCGCGCACGCATCTCGCGGACTTTCTCAGGGAAAGCCTCAACCTCACCGGAACGCACCTCGGCTGCGAGCATGGCGTATGCGGCGCGTGCACGCTTCTCGTCGACGGCGTGCCGGTGCGCTCCTGCATCACGCTGGCCGTCGCCTGCGATGGCGCGGGCGTCACCACGGTCGAGGGGCTCGACGAGGACGAGATCGCGGGCGCGCTGCGTGAGGCGTTCATGCGCGAGCACGGGCTGCAGTGCGGCTACTGCACGCCGGGAATGCTGGCGTCGGCGCGCGACATCGTCCTGCGCATGCCCGATGCCGCGGCCCAGGACATCCGCGTCGCGATGAGCGGAAACCTCTGCCGCTGCACCGGTTACGTCGGCATCGTGCGGGCGATCGAGAGCGTCATCGCCGAGCGCCGGGCACGTTCGCTGCCGGTGTCTCCCCGCCCGCGCGCCGAGATCGGTCCGGCCGGCTCCGGACGCGCGCGACCGACAGCGGCAAGCGCCGCGATTGCGGCACCGGCGATGGGCGCCGGGCCCACCGGCGCCGCGGAGCGCGCGGCCCGCGCCGTCCCGGCAAAACCCGTAGGCGAGCCGCAGACGACGCTGCGAGAGTCCTTCATCGTCGATCATCCGCGGGCCGAGGTCTGGGCGCTGTTCGGACGGGCGGGCGAAGTCGCGACCTGTCTGCCCGGCACGTCCCTGCTCGGCACGCCCACCGACGATCACGTCGAGACCCGAATAAGGGTGAAGGTCGGACCGATCGTCTCGGAGTTCGACGGGGCAGCCGATATCGTTCGCGACGCATCAACATTCTCGGGCGTGATTCGCGGCACCGCCGAGGATACGCGGTCGCGCTCATCGACGCGCGGCGAGATCCGCTACGAGTTGCACGAGGAACGTGGAGGCAGCGCAACGCGCGTCGACGTCGAGCTCGGCTTCACGCTGACCGGCCCGCTCGCGCAGTTCGGCCGCTCGACCCTCATACACGACATCGCCCGGCGCATGACGGGCGCCTTCGCGCAGAACCTTCACGCGCGCCTGAGCAGGCGCGGCGACGCGCCGGTCGCCCGCGCAGCCGAGCTCGACGCCGGCGGGCTCGTCTTCTCGGCTCTCGCGAACCGCATCAAGCGCTTCCTCCGCAGCCTGATCGGGCGCTGATCGCGCGCCGGCGGGCGTGCCCTCCGCGACGCCTTGTGCATTGATCCCGCAGGATGTCGCGCGGAAGCGCCAACGCCTCGCCCCCGGATTGTTGAAGTCGGATTTTTACTATGATACGGTTATCCTAATATTATTATAAGTTCACTCCGGCGGGGCGCGGCGCGAGGAATTTCGCCAGATCGCGCCCAGACCGGCGCCCGAGCGGGACCGCGGTCGATATCGCTTCCGCGCCGGCCCATTCGAACATTCCGCGGAACTGTCGCTTGCATCCGTAAAGGAGGAGACCATGACCAGAATCGTGACCTCGGCCATTATTGCGCTGTGCCTGCTCGGAATCGGCAATGCCATGGGTCAGGCCTATCCGTCGAAATCCATCCGGCTGATCGCGCCGTACCCGCCCGGCGGCGGCATCGACGCGACGGCGCGCATCATTGCGCAGGCGCTGACCGCACAGCTTGGCCAGCAGGTGGTGGTGGAGAACCGCTCGGGAGCAACCGGACGCATCGGCACGGAGATCGCCGCCAAGGCTCCCCGGGACGGCTACACGCTTCTCCTCGGCAGCGGCGCGCCGAATGCCGTCGTTCCAAGCGTCACCCCCAATCTTCCCTACGATCCGATCAAGGACTTCGCACCGATCAGCCTCGTTGGCGTCACGGACTACACGCTCGTCATCCACCCGTCCGTGCCGGTGCACTCCGTGAAGCAGTTGGTCGCGCTCGCCAAAGCGCGGCCGGGCGAGCTCACGTACGGCTCGAGCGGCATCCTCAGCAACACCCATCTCGCGGGCGAGCTGCTGAAGCAAATGGCGAACGTCAGCATCGTGCACGTCGCCTACAAAGGCACAGGTCCCGCGATGGTTGCCGTGCTCACCGGCGAGATGGCGATCTCATTCGGCGGCGGACCGGCTGCGGCGCCCCATGTCAAGGCGAACCGGCTCCGCGCCCTGGCGACAACGGGTTCCCGGCGCAGGGACCCGCAGGTGCCGACGCTCGGCGAGACGCTCCCGGGATACGAGGTCAATCAATGGTACGGAATACTCGCGCCCGCCGGGACGCCGCAAGCGGTCCTCGATCGCCTGCACAAGGAGGTTACCCGGGCAGTGACCAGCCGGACGGTCGCCGACCGGCTCACGAACCTCGGCGCCGACCCCGTCACCAACACGCCGGCCGAGTTTCTCGACATGATCAAGTCGGAGATCGTGAAGTGGAGGAAGGTGATCACGACCGCAAAGATTTCCGTGAAGTGAGTCTGTTCACGCGGGTTTTGCGGTCACCGTCGGCCTGGGCTTTTGTGCTGCGCACGAAAGGACCGATCGCAGGGAGAAATCAATGAACGAGGGTTTCCGGGAGTTTCTCGAGCGCCTGCGCCGGGAGCGAGAACTTGTCGACATCAAGCAGCCGGTGGACATACGGCACATTGCGACGCTCGTCGATCAGTCCGAGCCTGCGCTTTTCTTTCACAACATCATCGGCTACAAACTGCCCGTCGTGTCGGGCCTCTACCGCACGCAGCGGCGCATCACGCTGGCGATGGGGTGCGGCGAGTTCCGGGAAATCGAGGACAAGTTGCGTCACGGGCTCGACCATCCGGTTGCGCCACGCTACGTCGAGACCGCGCCGCACAAGGAGGTGATACAGACCGGCGAGGACGTCGATCTCCTCACCCTGCCGATCCCGATGTCCTCGATATACGACGGCGGGCCCATGATCACGGCGGGCGTCGTGATGTCGCGCGATCCCGAGTACGGCTTCAATTCCGGCGTCTACCGCTTCCTGGTCAAGGAAAAGAACCTGACGGGCATCGACATCGTGACGCCCAACAACATGCGCCTGTTCGCGCAGCGCGCGCTGGAGGGCGGCCGCGCCCTTCCCATTTCGATCTCGATCGGCACCCATCCCTTCGAGATCATGGGCGCCGGCTATCGGGCGCCGGTCGGGGTCGACGAGATGGGCATCGCGGGGGGAATACGCGGCGCGCCGGCCGAGCTCGCGCAGTGCGAAACCATGGACCTGCCATGCGTCGCCGGCGCAGAGATCGTCCTGGAAGCGGAGATTCTTCCGACGGGGTGGACCTGGCCGGAGGGACGCTTCGGCGAGTTCACGCGCCTGATGGGGGGGCTGCACTGGAACCCGCTGGTAAGAATCAAGGCGATCACCCGAAGGCGCGACGCGATCTACTACTCGCTGCACATGCCGTGGGAGAACACCTGGCTCGGCGCGTCCACCCGCTACACGGCGATTCGCGCCGCGCTCAAGAACGCGGGCGTTCAGGTGCGCGACCTTAACGTCACGACCGGCGGATGCGCCATGTGGCATGCGGTTATCTCGGTGAAGAAACAAGCCGGTGAAGGCAAGAACGCGTTGCTGGCGGCGCTCTCGGTGATGGACGTCAAGCACGCCGTTGTGGTCGACGACGATATCGACGTGTTCAACGCGGTGGACGTCGAATGGGCGATCGCCACCCGCGTCCAGGGTGACCGCGACGTGTTCGTCATTCCGGGCGCGCGCGCCAAACCGCTCGACCCCAGTCTGCCCGTCGTGCCCTTCGGCACGGTCCCGACCGGCGCCAAGGTCGGGATCGATGCCACCATCGGCGAAGGCATTCCGCGGGAGCGCTACGAGCGGATCTCGTACGCGTACGCGGATCGGGCGAAGATCAAGGACTATCTCGCCGGAAAAGCGGATGCGGTGCCGGCCACGCTCGACGCGCCGGCCGGTGACATCTCGAAGCTCGCGAGGGAGATACACGCCCTGATCGAGAGCGCCCCCAAGTACTACTCCGACATCGCCGAGCACTTTGCCAGTTACGATTTCCGTTCGATTACTCGCGCGCTGTCACAACTGCATGCCGAGGAGAAGCTGTGGCAGGACCCGCGCGGGCGCATGTGTATTCGGGGCTCGCAGCATGCGGCCAAGCCGCCGACGAGGGCGTGAAGGGCGCGCGGCGTCCTGTCTGCGCGCGCAGTTCGATCCCGACCGACGCGTTACGAACGAACCGACCGCAGATTGTCCGATCACGAGGGGGGGTGGCATGCTGTTTCTGACCGAAAAGGACGTCAAGCGCGCCATCGAGGGCCCGGGCGCCGCGGGCGAGGCCGTGGGCGTCATCGAGCAGGTGCTGAGGCAGCAGTCGGAAGGAAGCACGTTCCACCTGAAGCGCTACACGATGGCGCACCCCAGGCATCCCGGGCACCTCTGGCACAACATCCGCATCCTGCCCGGCATGGTCCCGGACCTCGGCGCGGCGGCGGTTCGCGTGTATTCCGGCTATCGCGGAACCAACCGATCCGAGGTGATCTGCCTGTTCGAATGGTCGGACATGGGAATGTCGGCCATCATTTCCGACTATCATCTTCACGCCATCCGCACGGCGTCACCCTATGGCGTTGCCGCAAAGTATCTTTCGCGGGCGGATTCCAGCACCCTCGGAATTATCGGCACGGGACGCTACGCGCGCGGCATGGCCCAGGCGGTGTGCGCGGTTCGCCCGATCAAGAGGATCAAGGTCTACAGCCGGGATCCGAAGAACGTCCGCCGATTCGTCGAAACCATGGGGCCGGCTCTCGGCATCGAAGTGGAGGCCGCCGCCTCCGGGCGCGAAGCGGTGAAGAACACCGACATCATGATCACCGCCACCAGCGGGAACACGATCGTGTTCGAGGGCAGCTGGCTCGAGCCGGGCGCGCTCTACATGTCGCTCGCGCCTGGGGAGTGCGATGAGGACACGGTGCTGCGCTCGCGTGTGTTCCTTTCCGGCAGCGACCAGGTGCTGGGCGACAATCCGCCCCGCAAACCTTTCAACACCCTGCTCTCCAGCGGGAAGTTCAAGCCCGAGGACGTCGTGGCCGAGTTTTGCGACGTCGTAGCCGGCAAGAAACAAGGGCGTCGCAATGACGAGGACATCACCTTATACGAATCGCCAGGCATGGGCATCCTGGACGCCGGGATCGGGCAGTGGGTCTACAAGCGCGCGGTGGAGAGGGGTCTTGGAACAAGCCTGCCCTTCGGGGAAGAGGACCGGTAGCGGCCCCCGAGGCAGTTGTGTGATCGCGGGTTAGGCAATGGCCAAGCTCAAGCTGACCCTGGCGATGGATCGGTACGACTTCCTGCAACCCGTGCTGGAGGGAAAGGTCGAGGCGGCGGGCCTCGACATCGAATGGATCACGCTCGACAGCAAGAAGCGCCACGATCGCATGTATCACGACCGGGCCTTCGACGCGTGCGAGTTCTCGATGGCAGGCTACCTCATCGCGCGGTCCAGGAACATCGACTGGCTACAGGCGATCCCCTACTTCCCGCGACGGATGTTCGGCCATCACTATTGTTTCGTGAGAGCGGGGTCGCAGTACCGCAAGCCCTCGGACCTGAAAGGCCGCAGGATCGGGATCCGAACCTTCGAGAACACCCTTGCGGTCATGGTGAAGGGCATGTTCGCCCATGATTACGGCCTCGCGGTCGAAGACGCGATCTGGGTTTGCGCAAACAACGAGCTGGTGGGGACGAAGCCGCCGCCGGCCATCCGGATCGAGCAGCTCGAGGAAGGTCAAAGGCTCGAGGATTTGCTCGTTGCCGGCGCGATCGATGCTACCGTCGAGCCCGCCCTGCCGTCGAGCTGGCTCGCCGGGAAGCCGGCGCTCGCCCGCCTGTTTCCCGATTTTCAGAGGGAAGAGCAGGAGTATTTCAGGCGCACGCGGATCTTCCCGATCATGCATCCGATCGTGATCAAGCGGGAGGTTCTCGAGCGGGCGCCGTGGGCCGCACGGAGCCTTTTCGACGCGCTGTGCGGGGCGCAGAAAATTTACGCGCAGTTCATGCGGCAGCCGCACCGCCTGAGCCTGGCGTGGGCCGCGTCCTACGTCGAGCATGAGCGCGCGTTTTTCGGCGGAGACCCCTATCCGCAGGGACTGCACGCGAACCGTCACGATCTGCAGACGATGATCGGTTTTGCCGGCGAGCAGGGCCTGCTCGACCGGGCGCTCACGGTCGATGAGCTTTTT
Source organism: Burkholderiales bacterium (assembly GCA_035620515.1). Taxonomy (GTDB): domain Bacteria; phylum Pseudomonadota; class Gammaproteobacteria; order Burkholderiales; family SG8-41; genus SG8-41. The sequence goes on from DASPGR010000303.1 coordinate 12,809, forward strand.
CCGGCGGACCTGCAGGATACGTAGACGGCACCGTCGGGTTCAGGCGGCCTCCCGCCCTACGCCCCGAGGTAGGCCTTCTTGACGTGCGGATCGCTGAGCAGCTCCGGGCCGGGGCCGGCGAGCGCGACGCGGCCCTGCTCGAGCACGTAAGCCCGGTCCGAGAGCTCGAGTGCGGCGAAGGCGTTCTGCTCCACCATCACCACTGTCACGCCCTCCGCCCGGATGCTCCTGACGATGTCGAAGGTGCGCTCGACGAGGTTGGGGGCCAGGCCGAGGGA
>DASPGR010000304.1:0-3251 GCA_035620515.1 Burkholderiales bacterium
GGGGCGATCTCGGCTTGATCAGCCGTGGCGGCATGAAGGACGTGCCCGAGTTCGAAGCCGCGCTGTTCAAGCTCAAGGAGGGGGAGATCTCGTCGCCGGTCGCGACCAAGCACGGCTTTCACATCATACGGCTGACGAAACTCCAGCCGGCGCAGGGTAAGACCTTTGAGCAGGTGCGCGAGGAAATCGAGCGCGACCTCAAGAAACAGCGAGCCGGGCGGCGGTTCGCGGAGCTCGCGGACCGGTTCAGCAATATCGTTTACGAACAGTTCGAGAGCCTTGAGCCCGCGGCGGCGCTTTTGACGGAGAAGGTGCAGCGCAGCGGCTGGATTACCCGGGGGAGCGCAGACCCGCCATTGCTGAACAGTCCACGGCTGCTGGAAGCGGTGTTCTCCAAGGACGTGCTGAAGGACCGCCGGAACTCGGAGGCGATCGAGATCGCGCCCAACACGCTCGTCGCAGCGCGATTGGCCGAGCACAGCCCGGCGAGCACGAAGCCGTTCTCCGAGGTCAGCGCCGAAGTCGAAAAATTGCTGCGTCGTCGAGAGGCCACCGATCTCGCGGTCCAGACGGGACGCCGCCTGCTCGCGGAGCTGAGAGAGGGCAAGGGGGCAGAGGTGAAATGGAGCGAGCCCGAGCTTATCGACCGCACCCAGCACAAAGGGCTCACTGAGGCCATGGTGCGGCAGGCGTTTCGCATGGACGCTGGAAAGCTCCCGGCCTACGCCGGGGTCGAAGATGCGTCAGGCGGCTTCATGCTGCTGCGTGTCACGCGCGTGGCGCCGCCCGAGAACATTTCGCCGGAGAAGCGCAGGCAATACGCGGATGCGCTGCGGGACGTCCTCGCCCAGCAGGAATTTCTGGCGTACCTGGGGAACCTCAGGCAAGAGACCGACATCCAGATCAACAGGAAGCAGCTCGACGAACAGCGCTGACCTCCCCGAGTTCCCTCTCCCCTCTTGGGGAGAGGGCTAGGGTGAGGGGGATCTGTTGCTCATCACGATTCACCAGGAGTGAGGCCAGCGACGACGCTGTTGAACCCCCCGTCGACGTAGGTGATCTCGCCGGTAATGCCGGCGGCGAGATCGCTCATCAGGAACGCCGCGGCATTTCCGACATCTTCGGTCGTCACGTTGCGCCCGAGCGGGGCGTTCTCCTCGACGAATTTCAATATTTTCCCGAAGCCGCCGATACCGGCCGCGGCGAGCGTCTTGATCGGGCCGGCCGAAATGCCGTTGACCCTGATTCCGTGCGGCCCCAGGGCCTGCGCCAGATACCGCACCGAAGCCTCGAGGCTCGCCTTCGCGAGTCCCATCACGTTGTAGTTCGGCATCGCGCGCACCGCGCCGAGATAGGTGAGCGTCAGGAGAGCGGCCTTGCGTCCCTGCATCATCGGCAGCGCAGCCTTCGCGAGCGCCGCGAAGCTGTAGGAGCTGACCTCATGGGCGATGCGGAACGCCTCGCGGTCCAGGCCATCGAGCAGATTGCCTTTCAACGCCTCCCGCGGCGCGAAAGCAATTGAATGCACGATGCCGTCGAGCCCTTGCCATTGTCCGCCCAGCGCGGAAAAGAGATTCGCTATCTCCTTGTCGTTCGAGACATCGCAGGGCAGGACCGGCGCATCAGCAAAATCCCTGGCGAGCTGCTCGACCCGCCCGCGCAGGTCCTCGTTCTGATAGGTGAAGGCGAGGGCGGCGCCTTCCCGGCCGAGCGCCTTGGCGATTCCGTAGGCAATCGAGCGATTGGAAAGCAGGCCGGTGACGAGGATTTTCTTGTCCTGGAGAAATCCCATTTCGATTCCCTTCATCCGCGGGCGAGCCTGGTTGGTACGAGGCGATCGGGGCACCAGACGCACTCGCCGAGGCACCGATTGCGAAAAATTATAGCTTAAACCGCTCTGGCGCCCGCTTCTTCCCGCTGACGGACAGGGGGCCTTCGGCTAAACTTGCCTCGCGATGTCGATGCTTCTCCACAGGGTATTTCTGGCTGCGGCCGCTGTCGTCGCTGGTTGCAGCCCTGCGCCCTGGAACAACCCATATCCAGCGCGCGACGCCGGAACCAACACGCTCTACTCCTCATTCGCGGAGCGTCCACGGCACCTCGATCCGGTGCAGTCTTACGCCTCGAACGAGTACCAGCTGATCGCGAACATCTATCAGCCGCCGCTTCAGTACCACTATCTGAAGCGGCCATTCGAGCTCATTCCATTCTCGGCGACTGCCCTGCCGAAGCCGGAGTTCTACGATGCGGCAGGGCGGCGCCTTCCGCAGGACGCGAGCGCGGAGGACATCACCTACAGCGACTACGTGATCCGCATCCGGCCGGGAATTCGTTACCAGCCTCATCCCGCGCTGGCGAGGGACGGCGAGGGGCGCTACGTGTACCACAATCTCAGGCGCCGCGACCTCTTGGGGATCCACGCCATCGGGGACTTCAAGATGCGCGGAACGAGGGAGCTCGTCGCGCAGGACTACGTGCACCAGATCAAGCGTCTCGCGCATCCGCGCCTGCATTCTCCGATCATGCAGTTGATGGGCGAATACATAATCGGGCTGAAGGAGCTCGCAGCAGAGCTCGCGGAGGAGAACAAGAAGCTGCCGAAGGGCGGCTTCCTCGACCTGATGAAGTTTGAGATCGCCGGCGTGCAGGCGACCGACCGCTACACGTATCGCATCCGGGTCCGCGGCAAGTATCCGCAGTTCATCTACTGGCTTGCGATGCCGTTCTTCGCGCCCATTCCACCGGAGGCGGACCGCTTCTACGCGCAGCCGGGCTTCGCGGAGCGGAACATCACCCTCGACTGGTTCCCGATCGGAACGGGCCCGTACATGCTCACTGTGAATAACCCCAACCGGCAGATGGTGCTCGAGCGCAATCCGTACTATGAGGGAGAGGTCTATCCGAAAGAAGGCGAGCCCGGCGATGCGCAGTCGGGGCTCCTGAAAGACGCGGGCAAAGCGCTTCCATTCGTCGACAAGGTGGTCCTGAGTCTCGAGAAAGAGCAGATCCCCTACTGGAACAAGTTTCTGCAGGGCTACTACGATACCTCAGCGATCTTCTCGGACACCTTCGACCAGGCGGTGCAGTTCACCGGGCAGGGCGAGGTGACGCTCTCGGACGAGATGAGCCAGCGCGGAATCGAGCTCGAAACGTCCGTCGGCACAACGGTGTTCTACCTCGGCTTCAACATGCTCGACCCCGTCGTGGGAGGCTACAGCGCGCGGGCGCGCAACTTGCGTCTCGCGATCTCG
>DASPGR010000305.1:0-19862 GCA_035620515.1 Burkholderiales bacterium
CCCGCGGCAGCATGGGGATGGCGATCGCGATGATGAGATTGATGTCGATCCCGAGCACGATGTAGTGGCCCAGCACCGCGACGACCGTGATCGCCAGCACGATGATCGGGAACGACAGCAGCACGTCCATGACGCCCTGGACGATGAGGTCGGTCCTGCCGCCGAAGTAGGCTGACGCGACGCCGATCACCGCGCCGGCGGTGCACCCCAGGAACGAGGCTATGAAGCCGATTGCGAGCGCCGTACGCGCACCGTAGATGATGCGGGAGGCCACGTCGCGCCCGAACGAATCGGTGCCGACCCAGTGCTCTGCCGAGGGGCGCGCGAGCTGCGAGGCATAGTCCACCGTCAGGGGATCATAGGGTGCTACCCACTGCGCGAACGCGGCGCACACGCACATCGCGACGATGATGACGAGTCCCGCCGCGCCCAGGGGCTGCTGGATCATGAACAGCAGCACCGGGTGCCGGCGCTTCGGCACCTTGTACGAAATTGTGGCCGCCGCCGTGCTCATCTACCCCTCACCAGTCACGCCCCATCAGTCACGTCCCATCAGTCACGCTTCATCCGGCTAGCGATAGCGAATCCTGGGATCGAGGAACGCGTACATCAGGTCCATTACGAAATTCACCAGCACGAAGAACACCGACACCAGCAGCACCAGCGCCTGGATCATGGTGAAGTCGCTGCGCGCCACCGCCAGCACGAAGAGCTTCCCGATGCCGTTCAGATTGAACACCTGCTCGGTCACCACCAGCCCGCCGATCAGGAACGCAAACTCCAGGCTGATGACGGTGACCACGGGCAGCAGCGCGTTGCGCATGGCGTGGCGCGCCACCACCAGGCGCTCGACGACGCCCTTCGCCCGCGCGGTGCGGATGTAGTCCTCCTGCAGCACCTCCAGGATCGAGGAGCGCATCATGCGCGTCGACACCGCGGAGTAGCGGTAGCCGACCGCGAGCGCCGGCCAGATCAATTGGGAGAGATTCTCCCAGGGGTCGTCCACGAACGACGTGAACGTGAGGGGCGGAATCCACGAGAAATATGTGAGCAGCAGGAGAATGATGATCATGCCCAGCCAGAACGAGGGCACCGCCAGGCCCGCGATGGAGAACGCGCGGATTGCCTGGTCGATCCAGGTGTCCTTGAAGATCGCCGACAGCGTGCCCAGCGGCAGCGCGAGCAGGATGGCGAGTATCGTCGCCATCACGGCCACCTGCAGTGAGAGCTCGAGCCGGATGCCGATCTCGTAGGCGACCGATTGCCCGGTCCACATCGAGATGCCGAAATCGCCCTGCAGCACGCCCCAGAACCATTTGAAGAACTGCACGTAGAGCGGCAGGTGAAGCCCGAGGCGCTGGCGCTCCTGTTCAATCACTTCCGGCGCGATGTTGGCGCCGCCCGCATCGCCCAGCAGCATGGTGGCGACGGGGTCGCCCGGCATCAGGCGCAGCAGAAAGAATACGAGCACTGCGACCCCGAGCAGCGTCGGGATCATCAGCAGGGTGCGATGGAAGATGAAGCGTAGCACTGCCCTGCGAGCAGCGGTTACGGGAGACGGCGCCCCGGCCGTCGGGGCTGCATCACCCGCACCGCCGCTTCAATTCATCACTGCCGGTCGAGCCAGACGTCAGCCAGATCCTGCCCCACGTAGTGGCTCGGGGTGATGTGCCAGCCCTTGAGCTCCTTGTGGTGGACGACGATGCGGTGCCACCAGATCGTCGGGATCGTGTAGGCCTGCTCGAGCGCCCGCTTCTCGAACTCGCGCAGGATCGCGTAGCGCTTCTTATTGTCGAGCTCGCCGGACTGCTTGTCGAAGAGATCGTCCAGCACGCGATCCGTCTGCTGCGCGTAGTTGATGGGCGAGCGGTCGTGCGACAGGTACTTCTGCAGCTGCAGGTTGGGCTCGTCCATGAAGTCACAGTTGAAATCGAGCGCAGCGTCGAACGTGGGATTGTCGCGCTGCTGCGCGGCGAGGTAGAGCCGCGTCTCGAGCTGCTCATGCTTGGCGGTGACCCCGACCTGGCGCCACTGATCGATCAGGAACACGCCCACCGGCGTATACGGCATGGCGACGTTGCGGTTGGTCAGCGTGAAGCTCAGGTTGGGCACGCCCGCCGCGGCGAGCAGCTTTCTCGCTTCCGCGCGCGACGCGGCCATGTCCTTGGAGAAGCCCGGATAGCGGAGCACTTCCTTCTCGCTCGCAGCGAGCTCGTAGCCGGGCCGCAAAATGCCGCCGACCCAGCGCACCAGCGCGACCTGGGACAGCGCCTGGGCGCCGCCCCAGCGGTCGATGGCGAGATTGAGCGCCTGGCGCACGCGCTGGTCACTGAAGGGCTTCTTCTTGGTGTTGAAGGTCACCACCAGCGAGCACACCCAGGGGGTTTCCTGCACCACCGCCCGGTTGCCGAGCGCCTTGACGATGCGGTCGCGGTTGGCGGGAGGATGCCCGCGGAATTCCGCGACCACCTCGCCGGCGGACAGCGCGTTCACCATCGGCGCGCCGCTGATGAAGATCGCCACGTAGCCGGCGAGATAGGGCTTGCCCTTTTCGTAATATTGCTCGAACCGCCGACCCGTCCAGTGCGAGCCCGCCACGTGCCCGGCGAAGGTGAACGGCCCGGTGCCCATGATGTTGCGCTCGGGGAAGCGCGGATCCTGCTTCAGCTTGGCGGCGCTGTAAACGCAGTCCCACGGGCTCGCGAAGTTCGCGAGCATGGCGGCATTGCGCTTCTTCAGCCGGAACACCACCGTGAGCGGATCCGGCGTCGATATGGTGTCGATGTCCTCGTAGCTTGCCTGCCGCACCGAGCGCGCGCCGCCGGTCGGCTTGCGCAGCCGCTCGTAGGTCGCCTTGACGTCTTCGGACGTGAACGCCGAGCCGTCGTGGAATTTCACGCCCTTGCGCAGCTTGAACGTGTAGGTGAGCCCATCCTTGGACACGGTCCACGACTGCGCGAGATCGCCCTTGATCGCCGGGTATTTCGCGGTATCGAACTCAAGCAGCGTGTTGTAGTGCGGGCGCACCGGGTGGATGAACGCGAACGAGGTCTGCGCGTGGCAGTCGTAGTTCGGCGGCTCGGCGCTCACCGCGAACTTGAGCAGGCCGCCCCGCACCGGCTTCTCGGCCCCGAGCGCGCCGCCGGCAACCGCCAGCGCCGCGATGCCCAACACCACCAGAGATACTGGCTTCATGGTCCCTCCTCCTTTTTTGATGTTCAGAGTTTGATGCAAGCGGCAAAATGCTTCGACCGCACCTCCCGCAGCGGGGGGACGGTCATCTTACACTCTTCGCCTGCCAGCGGGCAGCGCGTGTGGAATACGCAGCCGCGCGGGGGATTCAACGGGCTTGGCACTTCTCCTCCCAGCACGCGATGCTCGCGCTTCGCCTCGATCTGCGGGTCGGGGATCGGCACCGCATCGAGCAGCGCCCGGGTATAGGGGTGCAGCGGCTCGGCGTAGAGCGTATCGCGGTCGGCGATCTCCATCACCTTGCCGAGATACATCACGATCACGCGGTCGGAGATGTGGCGCACCACCGCGAGATCGTGCGCGATGAAGAGGTAGGTCAGCTTGAACCTCTGCTGCAGCTCTTCCAGCAGATTCATGATCTGCGCCTGGATCGAGACGTCGAGCGCCGACACCGGCTCGTCGCACACGATGAAGGAAGGCCGCATCGCGAGCGCGCGCGCGATCCCCACGCGCTGGCGCTGCCCGCCGGACAATTCGTGCGGGTAGCGCTCGGCCATGTACTCGAACAGCCCCACCTGGGTCAGCAGCTCCGCCACCTTCGCGCGCGCCGCCTTGTTGTCGGGCACCAGCCGGTACACCCGCATCGGCTCGGCGATGATCTCCCCGATGGTCATGCGGGGATTCAACGAGCTGAACGGGTCCTGGAATATGACCTGGATCTTGCGGCGATAGTCCTTGAGCTGCTGTCCGCCGGCGCGCGTGACGTTGGCGCCTTCGAACACCATCTCGCCACCGGTCGCTTCCTCGAGCCTCAAGAGCGTGCGCCCGACCGTGGTCTTGCCGCAGCCGGACTCCCCCACCAGCCCCACTGTTTCGCCGCGGAAGACCTCGAAGGAGAGTCCGTCCACCGCGCGCACCTCGAGACGGGCACCCTTGAACAGCTTGAGCCCGGCGCCGACCTCGAAATAGGTCTTGAGGTCGTGCACCTTCAATAGCGGCTGCGCCTTGTCGAGCGCCTTGTGCACCGGCGGCCGCGGGTTGGCGCTTTGCAGTCCCAATCCCGTCGGCCCAATTTGCGACAGCTCCCTCGCCCGGATGCACGCCGAATAGCGGTGCGGCTCGACCTGCGCGAGCGGCGGCGGCAGCGCGACGCACGCCGGCTGCTGCGCCGGGCAGCGCGGGGCGAAACGGCACCCCGGCTGCGGGTCGAGCAGGTTGGGCGGCAGGCCCTCGATGGTTTCGAGCTCCAAGCCACGCGGCTTGTCGAGCCGCGGCACCGAGCGCAGCAGGCCCGCCGTGTAGGGATGCAACGGCTTGGCAAATACGTCGGCGGCGCTGCCCTGCTCCGCGAGCCGCGCGGCGTACATCACGTTCACCCGGTTGGCGTAGCGCGCGACGATGCCGAGGTTGTGGGTGATGATCACCATCGCGATGCCGAGGTCGCGCGAGAGATCCTTCATCAGCTTGAGGATCTGCGCCTGAATTGTGACGTCGAGCGCGGTGGTCGGCTCGTCGGCGATGATGAGCCTGGGATTGCAGGAGAGCGCGATCGCGATCATCACGCGCTGGCGCATGCCGCCGGAGAACTGGTGCGGATACTGGTCGAGCCGCCGCTCGGCGTCAGGGATGCCGACCAGCTTCAGGAGCTCCGCCGCGCGCGCGCGCGCAGCGTCCTCGGTCATGTTAAGGTGGATCAGCAGCGGCTCCATGATCTGAAAGCCGATGGTGAGCACGGGGTTGAGCGAGGTCATCGGCTCCTGGAAGATCATCGCGATGTCGCGGCCACGGATCTCGCGCATCTCGTCTTCAGTGAGATCGAGGAGATTGCGGCCCTGGAACAGGATGCGGCCGGCGACGACGCGCCCGGCCGGCTTCGCGAGCAGGCGCATGATGGCGAGCGAGGAGACCGACTTGCCGCAGCCGGATTCGCCGACGAGCGCCACCGTTTCGCCCGGCCTCACCTTGTAGGAGATACCCTCGACCGCGCGTACTACGCCACGCGTCGTCACAAAGTGGACGTGCAGGTCCTCGACTTCGAGCAGCCAGGGGCTTTGCGATGCTCCAGGCGCGGCTGCGCCGCGTGCTGCGGTGGGCTGGTCCATCCTCCGGGGAGTGTTGCTTGTCGTGTTTGGCTGAGGCTAGATACCACCTTATCCATTGTCAAGTTCTGCCGCCACCGAAGGCTTCGCGGCAGGGCGGAACTCTCCGGGCTCGACCCCGCACTAACAAAGGCCCACAGACGGAGCGGCCATCCTTGCTGCGAGTTCTGAAAAACCTGTTCGATGACCAGCCAGCTCCGGCGCGAGCGCTGCCGGGGCACGAGCGTCGTCACCTCATGCTCGCGGTCGCAAGTCTCCTGCACGAAGTCACCCGTGTGGACCTCGCAGAGTCGGACGTGGAGCGCGCCGCTGCCGAGCTTGCGCTTGCCGATCTCTTCGGGCTCTCGCCACCTCATGCGTCGGATCTCCTCGCCGAAGGGCGCGAGCGCGTCAAACAGCTCACGTCCTACTTCGCGCCTGTGAGCGTGATCAAGCGCGATATGGCGCTGGCCGAGCGCGTGCGCCTGATCGAGCACTTGTGGCGAATCGCATACGCCGACCGGCGCCTCGACTCGCACGAGGATCACTACGTGCGCAAGATCGCGCACCTGCTCTACGTACCCAATACCCAGAGCATGCTGGCGCGAAATCGGGCGCGCGGCGCGCCGGGATCCGCAAATGGTGGCGCGTGAATCGCGAATGAAGCAAGGCTTTGCCAGAATGCTGAGGAAGCGCCCCATCGTGAGCCTCGTCGCGCTGCTCTTGATCGTCGGCATCGTGGCGCTCGTCGTAGTCGGGCGCGGTGGGGTGACAGACTGGCGCACGGCAAGCCGCGCAACGGTTGGTCTTGCGCCCGATCCCGCCAGGACTCCCGAAGCGATAGTGCAGGTGTATGCCGCTCGCGCAGTTAGGTGGCGTGGCTATTTCGGGGTTCACAGCTGGGTCGCCGTGAAGCCGGCGGGGGCACACGCGTACACGGTCTACGAGGTGATCGGCTGGCGGCTGCGCTACAGCGATTCGGCGCTTGCCATTCGCCAGCGCGGGGCGGACGAGCGCTGGTTCGGGTCAGAACCGGAGCTCCTCGCCGACAGGCGCGGTCCGGGCGTGGATAGGCTGATCGAGCGCATCGATGCGGCCGCGCGCGCTTATCCCTACGCGGCGGAGTACGGCGTATGGCCGGGCCCGAACTCGAACACCTTCACCGCGTGGATCGCCCGCGCCGTGCCGGAGCTCGAAGTCGACCTGCCGCCGACGGCGATCGGCAAGGACTATCTGCGCGACCGCTGGCTCGCTACGGCGCCGAGCGGCCGCGGCCTCCAGGTTTCACTCTACGGGCTGCTCGGCTTCATCGCGAGCCCGATCGAAGGCATGGAGATCAATATCCTCGGCCTCACGTTCGGTTTCCACCTCTATCCGCCCGCCATCAAGCTCCCGCTGGTGGGACGCCTGGGCGCAGCCCCGTACCCCGGAAAAGGCATCGTCAGCGACTTCTGAGCGGGGCCGGACCCTTCGCCGCGCAACGGCGCGCCCATACAAATCTCCGACCCGCGCATTGACCGTCATCGGCGGCGCATCTTCTTCCGCGCAAGCCGTCGTGTCGCCGATCGGCAAACTCGTTTCGGTCGAGTATTCAGTCGATTGCCCCACTTCCGGCCGCGGGCGTTGCCCCGAGGCGACGATCTTCGATGCCGCGCGGTCGCGCGCATTTTGCCTAACAGGCTGATTTCCAATTGATTGTGCTCTCTGGCACGGATGTCGCAGAGATCGACGTGCGAGCCAAATGGCTCTACGCGATCCTGAAACATCCGTAAAGGAGGCATATATGAGTGCTTGGCAAGAGTCTCGAGTCGTTCTTATCGCTTTGATTGCGGCGTTGCTCGCCGGATTGGCTGGCACGAGGTTCTCGGCCGCGGCGGGTTCGCCCGAGGGGTCCGGTACTGCGGTCACGCCATCCCAGAAACCGGACGCTCCGCCTGACTGCAAGAGAAATCCGGAGGATCCGCGGTGCAAGAAAGGGCCGTATTAGCCTCGGCCATTCGGGGATCGAATATCCACTCAACAGCCAACCGAGGAGAAACCATGAAACCCCATTCAATGACGTACGCCAGCAGGACGCTCACGCTTGCAGCGGCCGGCGCGCTCGCGCTCATGCTCAACGCATGCGATTCGAAGCCGTCGTCCGACAACGCGGCCAGGACGCTCGAGAACCTGGTCGAAAACGCCGGCCGTGATTCCGGGTCCATGCCCCCGACCCCGGGATCAACAGGCGCCCCCTCTCCCAACATGAGCGGTGATGCTGCGCTGGCGGCCAAGGTGAAAGCCGCCCTTTCCACCGACCCGGCGCTGCGCTCGATGAAGGTAGAGGTCGACGCCGCCAACGGCGTCATCACGCTCACGGGCACGGCCGACACCGCCGCGAAGAGTGACCAGGCCGCGACGGTGGCGCTGCAGGTGGAAGGCGTGCATACGGTCAGGAACGAGATGGTGGTCGTCAAGGGATCCTGACGACAGTCCCAAACCGCGCACCGGGGCTGGCGATCCGCGCTCCGCTTGGACCCTCTCCCCGGCCCTGGGGAGAGGGCGGAACGAGAGCCCGCGCCTCTCCGGTCACGCGACTACGCATACAGGAGAAAACCATGACCAGCCAATCACGGATATCAGCGCATCTGACGCGGAAATTTCTCATGACGCTCGCCGCCGCGACTCTTGCGGCAATGCTTGCCGGCTGCGCCAGCACGCCAATTCAGGAAAGCGCCGGTGAGTACATCGACAGCAGCGTCATCACGGGCAAGGTCAAACTGGCGTTGCTCAACGCGGAGAATCTGTCGTCCGGCCAGATCAGCGTCGCGAGCTTCAAAGGCGGCGTGCAACTAAGCGGATTCGTCCCGACGGAAACGGACAAGTCGCGGGCCGAGGTTATCGCGAAAGACGTCTCCGGCGTCAAATCCGTCACCAACAGCATTCAGGTCAAGGGGCGGTAACGCATTGTCCCGATGCCGGGCACGTGGGCGCGAGCCGGATCACGCGTCCGCGACCGCGCCGCCGGCGCATGTCGCCAAACGGCAAAATCAAATCCTGAACGCATTCAAGCAATTGTCGGGGGTCGCGCCGGCCGCGTAGTCCTGCGGCGACGATTTGCTTTGCGGCCAACATCGGCTGCGCTGGCTAAGCTGCTGATTCCGCGTGAATGGCCGCGCCTGGCATGAAAGTCGCTCGCGCCCGCATTCGCCGCGATCCCAAAGGAGGAAACCATGAGGACATCCGCAGCTCTGATCATCCGCTACGCGCTGCCCATTGCACTGGCGGTCGCATTCGCGATCGTTCTCACAGCGTGCGGGGAGAAGCCATCGTCCGAAAGCGCAATCGACCGGCTCGCCCAGAACGCCGGGCGCAATCCGGTGCCAGCGCCCGCCGCGGCCGCGCAGAAATCCGCTCAGGCCTACCAGGCCACCGGCGACCAGGCCCTGGCGGCACGAGTGAAGGCAGCAATTGCCGCCGACCCAGCCCTGCAGTCACTCACCGTGGACGTCAACGCGGCAGACGGCGTCATCACGCTCTTCGGCACGGCCGACACACCCGCGAACAGCCATCAAGCCGCGATGCTGGCGCTCAACGTGGAAGGCGTGCGCTCCGTGAGAAACAAGATCGTGATTGTCCGGGGTTCGTGACGGACGTGCGCGCACGGCGGGAGAGCGTCAATGGTGATGATTCCCAGGCCGTGACTTGAGCCTCCTGATGCTGCCCTCCTTTCAAGGAGGGGTGGCCAGGAGCGTTGGAGTGGCCAGGCGGATGGCTCTTCGCTCCCTCGCGATCCCGCCCCAGCTCCCCCGCTCTTGCGGCCGCCCTTCCCCTGTAAGGGGGGCGGCTCACGCCCGCCACTGCGCTTGCGTCCCCCGGCTACTCAGCGCGGATGTTGTTTTCACGCACGACCTTGCCCCAGCGCGCGTGCTCGGCAACGATGAATTTCTGCAAGCCCGCGGGGCTGCTCACGACGAGGTCCATACCGAGCATCCCGGAGAGCTGCTTGCGCACTTCCGGCAGGTTGAAGATCTTGACGAGCTCGGCGTGAAACTTGTCGAGGACGGGCTTGGGCGACCCTCCCGTTGCGAGTATTCCCCACCACGCGAGCGCCGAGAACCCGGGAAACCCCTGCTCCGCAACCGTCGGCACGTCGGGCAGCGCGTTTGAGCGCTTGTCGCCGGTGGTTGCCACGGCGCGCAGCCGGCCGCCCTTCACGTACGGGGTCAGCAGCGCCACCGTGCCCACGGCGAGCTCGATATCGCCGCCGAGCGCGGCCACCGTCATCGGGCCGCCGCCCTTGTAGGGAACGTGCACGATCCGGAAGCCGCCGGCTTGCTGCACGAGAGTCATCATGAGGTGCCCGAGGCTGCCGCTGCCGACCGAGCCGTAAGTCACCTTGTCCGGCCGTGCCTTCGCCGCCTGAATCACATCTGCAAAGCTCTTGTAGGGCTTGGTGAGGTTGGTCACGAACGCGTAGGGCGCGGTCGCAACCAGCATGACCGGTGCGAGATCCTTCAGCGTGTCGAAGGGGAGGTTGGGGATCAGGTGGGGGTTCACAACGTGCGTGTCGAACACGAATACGTAGGTGTAGCCATCGGGCGTCGCCCGCGCCGCAATGCCGGTTCCGATCGAGCCGGAGGCGCCGGTCCGGTTATCCACGATGAACTGCTGCCTGAGCGTCGCCGAGAGCCGCGTGCCTACGAGCCGCGCCAGGGGATCCACGGTCCCCCCCGGCGGAAACGGCACGATGAAGCGCACCGGCTTCGTGGGCCAGTCGGCCTTTTGTGCGGTTGCGGGCAGCGCCGCCAGCGCGGCGAGCAAACTGACGGCTATTCGAAAAGAAATCAGGCTGTTCACGAGAATCCTCCCTCTCCTTCAGTTGCGTGGGTTGCCTTTCCAGCCGATTACGCCTCCAGCATCTGGACGGCAGCTGGCAGCCTCCCGGGCTTTGGTGCAGTATGCCTCCCGCGGGCTATGGCCGCCACCAGGGGCCCCGTTGACGATCGCTACCAGGAGAGCAGGAAATGATGAGACAGGATATATCCGAGCATGAAACGGGAGAGCCTGCCGTAAGCAGGCGTCGCAAGCAGTTGCTTGCCGCCTGCGTGGCGGCGCTTTGCGGGAGCGCGTGGTTGGCGCCGCCGGGCTTGGCCGCGCAGGCGGATCCGGCAAAGACCTATCCCAGCAAGCCGGTGCGCTTCATCGTGCCGTTCGCGCCGGGCGCGGGCACCGACACGACCGCGCGTACCATTGCGCTGAAGCTCTCCGAGGCGTGGGGCCAGCAGGTGGTCGTGGACAACCGCACGGGCGCGGCGGGCGCGATCGGCGTGGACTTGACCGCCAAGGCGATTCCGGATGGCTACACGATCTGCCTGATCTCGGCGTCGCATTCGGTCAATTCCGCCGTCAATCCCAAGCTGCCCTACGACCTCATGAAGGACCTTGCCGCGATTTCGCAGGCAAGCTCGCTTTTTTACGTCGTCTACCACAGCCCCACAGTCCCCGTGAAGTCGATCAAGGAGCTGGTCGCATATGCCAAGGCGAACCCGGGCAAGCTGCACTTCGGCTCATCCGGAACCGGGGGTCTGCAGCATTTTGCCGGGGAGATGTTCAACCACATGGCCGGCATCAAGCTGATCCACGTGCCATACAAGGGCACGGCTGCTGTCATCCCGGCCATGCTCGCCGGCGATGTCCAGATCGGGTTCGGCACCCTGATCGGCGTGCGGCCCCACCTGCCGAGCGGCCGACTGCGGGCGCTCGCGGTGACGACGAGCAAGCGCACGCCCGCTGCCCCGGAGCTGCCAACCGTATCGGAAGCTGGCGTGCCCGGTTATGTGGTGGACCAGTGGTACGGCGTCATCACGGGCGCCAAGGTGCCCGCGCCGATCATCCGCAAGCTGAACGCAGCGATCAACGACGCGCTGAAATCGCAGGACGTCGTGAAGCGGTTTTCGGCCGACGGCTCGACACCAACCGGCTCAACCCCGCAGCAATTCGGCGCGCATATCCGGTCCGAGATCGCGAAGTGGAAGAAGCTCGTGAAGGAGGCGAATCTCCAGCTCGGGAGCTGAGGCGGCAACCGGCGACGGGTGACAGCCGCTACTGCGTGAGGGCATCGCCGCGCCGCCGGGCGCGCTCGACGTAGGCGCAGTACTCGCAGCCCGGCGCGGGGTCCGGCGGCCGCGGCGCCTCGAGCGTCGCGCGTACCGCTCCCAGCGTCTCCTCGATCCATGCATCGTCGCCGTCGTAGGGCAGCAGCCGGATCGCAAACTCGAGGCGCCCGTCGAACGCGGCCCGGTCGCGGCGGCCGTTGCAGTAGACGAACCAGCCGCGCCGCGCGATCCTCTCGCCCTGCCGGCGCAGCAGCCATTGGTAGAACTCCATCTGCCGCTTGTAGGCGATCTGCCACGGCTCGTTGATCGTGACCTCGGCCGCCTTGGAGGTCGCCTTGTAGTCGGCGACGATCAGCTCGCCGCTCCCGAGATCGCGCCACAAGTCGTCGATCGCGCCGAATAGCTCGAGTCCGGTGCGCTCGTGCACCGTCCTCACGCCCTTGAAGTTATTGCGCCAGGCCTCCAGCCGCGGATGCGCGTGCGGCACGGCATGGATCCCCGCCCCCGTCATGAGCGGGTGCGGCGCCGCCTTTGCGCGGTAGTCGTCGAATTCGCGCTTGAGCAGCGCGTCAACCGCGGAGTTGAGATTGAACGGCGGGCCGGATGGCCGCACGATGCCGAGCCTGCGGTCCAGGTAGAAGCACCTGGAACAATTCTGAAAGAGCTCGATCTTCGAGCGGCTGAGCGGAAACGGCGCGCCCGATCCCGGATCGAAGAGCTTCGCCTGCGCCATACGGGGATCAGGAGACGCCCTCTACGATCCGCAGCTCCCGCTCCACCGCGTCCTTCCCCAGCACTTTCAGGGCCTCCTGGTAGGCAGGACTGTCATGCGCGGCGATCGCCTTCTCGAGGCTGTCGAACTCGATCATCACGGTGCGCTGGTTCAGTCCCGCTTCGTAAACCCTCGCGGGCATCCCGCGCACGAGGAAGCGCCCGCCGGCGCCCTGAACCGCCGGTCCCGCGAGCTTCGCATAGGCCGCGAGCTTTTCCGGGTTCTTGATCGAGCGGTAGAAAGCAATCCAGTATGCCTTGGCCATGAGGTTCTCCTCCTTGAGTAGCGGATGTCGCGAAGAAAAGCCGGATTCTACCTGCTGCCCTTTGATTGCGTCCGCGCAGGGGATAAACTGGGCGCGTTCAGAGGAGGAGAACACATGAATGTCCTGACCGTTCTGCTCGCTGCGGCGCTTGCCCTGACGGTGTCCCCGGATGCGTGGGCCCAGAAGTATCCGACGAGGCCAGTAAGGCTGATCGCCCCGTTTCCGCCCGGCGGCGGCACGGATATCCTCTCGCGGATCATCGCCGTGCCGGCGACCGAAACGCTGGGCCAGACGGTCGTGGTCGACAACCGGCCGGGAGCCGGCGGCGCGATCGGCGCCGACATTGCGGCCCACGCCGAGCCCAACGGCTATACGCTGATTCTCGTCTCCAGCAGCTACGCTGCCACCGCGGCGTACCGCAAGCCCACATACGATCCGATCGACGGCATCGACCCGATCATCCTGATCGGCACGACGGGGCTGCTGATGATCACGCATCCGACCGTCACCGCGAAGAGCATCCCGGAGCTCATCGCCTACGCCAAGGCGAATCCCGGGAAGCTTAACTACGCCTCGGTCGGCACCGGCAGCGTGAGCCACCTCGCGCACGAGGCGTTCCGCCTGGCGACCGGCGTCAACATCGTCCATGTGCCGTTCAAGGGAGGCGGCCCGGCATTGCAGGGCGTGATCGGAAACGAAGTGCAGATCGGTGCCGTCAGCATCGTACCGACCCTTCCCCATATCCGGGCGGGGCGGTTGCGCGCCATCGGCGTCACGACTCCGAAGCGCTCACCGCTGCTGCCCGATGTCGCCAGTATTGGCGAGGCGGTCCCGGGATTCGAAGTGATCCACTGGTATGGCATGTGGGCCCCCAAAGGCACGCCGAAGCCGATCATCACCCGGTGGAACCAGATCGTTGCGAAGCTGCTCGACTCGGAAATGATGAAGAAGCGCACGCAGGCCGAAGGCCTCGATGCGGCGGGCGGCCCGCCCTCGGAATTTCAGCAGCGGCTGCGCACCGACGTCGGGAAATGGCGCAAGGTGGTCAAGGCGGCGAACATCAAGTAACGCGCGATCGGCCCCGGATCCGCGCTCAGAGGGTGGGGCTCTTGAACTCGCCCCCGAGCACGACGAGCCCCCACGGCGGCAGTTGCGCGTCGGTGCTGAAGCTGAAGTGGCCGGCGGCTGCGTGCTGGTCGCGGAAGGCGCGCTGCAGCGGATAGTGGTCGTAGATGCCGTTGGCGCCAGCCATCTCGTAGAGCGAGTCCACCGCCTCCACGGTGAGCTTCGCCGCCATCGCGGCGTTGCGCTTGTAGCGCAGCCGCGTCTCGACGTCGAGCGTGCCTCCCGCTTCGTAGATGCTCGCGGCCTCCAGCACGTCATTGCGCAGCAACAGCGCGGCGGCGTCGATCCTCGCCCCCGCCGCGCCGATGCGCAGCTGCACCGTCTGGAAATCGCGCATTCTCGCCCCCTGGTAGCTGGTGCTGCGCGACTTCACCAGCTCGATCGCCATTTCCAGTGCCGCGCGCGCGTTGCCCACGAGGCACCCTCCGATGCCGTGGCCGCCGAGCGCCGAGATCGGGATGCGATAGTGGGGATTGGAGTTGTACTGCAGCCCCGGCCAGGTATGCCCGGGCTTCCCGACCTGCATGGAGATCGTCCGGTAGGCGGGAACGAAAACTTCCTTGCAGCGCACCGTCTTGCTGCTGGTTCCGCGCATGCCGAGCACGCGCCAGTCATCCACCACCTCGTAATCGGAGAGCGGAACCAGGCAGAACAAATAGTCGATGACCTCGCTGCCCTCGCGCAGCACGCAGGCGAGAAGGTTCCAGTCGGAGTGGTCGGTGCCCGAGGAGAAATTCCATTCGCCCGAGAGCACCACGCCCCCTTCCGCTGGCACGCCGCGGCCCTGCTGGAAGGCGATGCCGGAGGCGACGCACACGTCCCGGTTCGGCCCCCACACCTCCTCTTGAGCCTTCCTCTCGTACCAGCCGACGGTGCGGTGGTGGGAGGCGAGGTTGTGCACCGTCCAGCCCACCGAGATGTCACCGCGCGAGAGCATCTCCGGCATGTCGTAGTAGGCGACGAACGGCAGCTCCATCCCGCCCCAGGCCTTCGGCTGCAGGTAGCGGATCAATCCGGTGCGGTTGAGCGCCTCCATCACCGCCGGCGTGAGCCTGCGTGCCTGCTCGCATTCCGCGGCGTGGGCGCGAAAGAAAGGAATCAGCTCGCGCGCGCGGCGCATCGCCTCCTCGTGGCTCACGCCGGAAAAATCCGCGGCCGGCTTTGTCATCTCGCGCTTCATGCCGCCTCTCGCCACCCCGCTTGCCGTCATCCGCCGCTCGCAAAAGAAAACGCCCCGTGGACTGCGGTCCCCGGGGCGTCATTCAAGGCACGCCGGCTCAGCGCCGGTCGAACTCCCTTCCATTGCGGGTTGATCCACTGTTCGAGCCGTGCTCTCCGGTACTGCCTCTAAGGTCTCTCACGGGATCACCTCCTTTCATGGTTGACGAGCCGCTAGTCTATCAAAGTCCGCGGTGGCATACTGCTTGCCGCCCATTACTCGTTGCTCGTTAGCCGTCGTCCAGGAGGGAAACATGCCCGCGAAAGACATCAAGATCCGCTCGAGGGAAGGTGGAGAATTCGACTGCTATCTGGCGACGCCCGCCGGTGCCGGCAAGGTTCCGGGTATCGTCCTTGCCAGCGCCGTACACGGCGTCGATGGGGACATGCGCGCGCTCGCCGACCAGTTCGCAGCTCAGGGCTATATCGCGGCGGCGCCGGATCTGTTCTGGCGGAGCGTTCCCGGCCCGCTCGGGCGCGACGACGAGCGCACGAAGACGCGCTCGCAACCCCGTCTCGAGAAGATCCGCGCCGGTGAAGCCGACATGGCGGACACCCTGGCCGAAGTCCGCAAGCTCCCGCAGTTCAACGGCCGCGCCGCGGCGATGGGCTTCTGCTACGGCGGGCCGTACGCGATCCTCGGGCCCAAGCGCCTGGGCTACGACGCAGGCATCTCCTGCCACGGGACGCAATTAGGGGATTTCATCAAGGAACTGGAGGGCGTGACCCAGCCCGTGTGCATCATCTGGGGCGACCAGGACCATGCGGCACCGCCCGAGGTGCAGAAGGCCTACCGCGCCGTGCCCTCGCGCATGAAGAACGTTGAGGTCCACATCATTCCCGGCGTGCTCCACGGCTACATGATGCAGGGCAACCCGAAGGCGTTCCACCGGGAAACGTACGAGTTCTCAATGGGGCGCGCGCTCGCCATCCTCGCCGGGTTGCGCAGTGCCGGCGCGCCGCTGCGCAAGACAGGGTAACCGGCCGCCGCTACCTCGTGACCGGTATCTCGTCACCCGTACTCGTCACCCGCATCTCGTCACGCTCTTATTGACCAAGCGCGCGCTCGAGCACGCGCGCAACGTGAATCGCGTGACGGCCGGATCCGTCCCGGATCTGGTGACGGCAGCTTGTTCCGTCGGCAACGATCAGCTCGCCGGCGGCGGCCTTGCGCACACGCGGCAGCAGAGCGAGCTCGGCCATTTTCATCGAGATGTCGTAATGCGCGGCCTCGTAGCCGAAGGCTCCCGCCATCCCGCAGCAGCTCGAGTCGATCGTCTCCACCTCGAGTCCGGGCACGAGCGCGAGGGCCTTGCGCACGGCCGGCATCGCATCGAACGCCTTCTGGTGGCAGTGGCCGTGGAGCAGCGCCTTCTTCTCCGGCAGCGGCGTGAGCTTGAGATCGAGCCGCCCCGCTTCGAGCTCGCGCGCGAGGAATTCCTCGAAAGTGAAAGCGTTCATCGCGAGCTCGGCGCTCTTCCCGCCCGGCAGCATCGAGACGAACTCATCGCGCAGGCCGAGGAGGCAGGACGGCTCGAGCCCCACCACCGGGACGCCGCGTTCGACATAGGGCCTTAGCGTTTCGATCATGCGGCGCGCTTCGTGCCGCGCCTCCTCCACCAGGCCGGCGGCGAGAAACGTGCGGCCGCAGCAGAGCGGACGGCCGCCGTCCGCGGATCCCGGCAGATGCACGGTGTAGCCGGCCGCCTCCAGCACGGCAAGCGCGGCGCGGGCATTCTCGGGCTCGAAGTAGCGGTTGAAGGTGTCAATGAGGAGGACAACTTCACCCCCCCGGCGCTCCACGCCACCCCCCCTTGGCAGGGGGGGAGTAAAGGTGGGGCGCCACTTCGGCAGCGAGCGCTCGGCGGCGAAGCCGAGCAAGCCTTTCGCGGCGGCTTGTAACGGGTTTACGAGATACGCAAAACGAGACGCGAGCGGCGCGTAACGCGGCAGGAACGCGACGAGCCGGTCCTTCAGCGGCAGCCGGTGGCGCTTGCGATAGTGATGGAGAACCTCCACCTTCATCTTCGCCATGTCCACGCCGGTCGGGCACTCGCGCCGGCACCCCTTGCAGGAGACGCAGAGCTCGAGCGTTGCGTAAAGCTCCTCGGAGCCGAGCGCGTCGGGGCCGAGCTGCCCGGAGAGCGCAAGCCGCAGCGTGTTGGCGCGCCCGCGCGTGAGGTGCCGCTCCTCGCGCGTGACGCGATAACTCGGGCACATGGTGCCGGCGTCGAACTTGCGGCAGTGGCCGTTGTTGTTGCACATCTCCACCGCCTTGGCAAAGCCTTCCCCCCGGTGGCCCGCGCCCGCCTCGTGCTGCGACCAATCGAGCGCGGTCTTCACCGGGATCGTCCGGTAACCCGGCGGGAAGCGGAAGAGCGAGCGGTCGTCCTGCTTCGAGGGCCGCACGATCTTGCCGGGATTGAGCAGCCCCTTGGGGTCGAAGAGGCCCTTGATCTCCTCGAAGGCGCGCGTCAATTTCGGTCCGAAAAACGGCTCGATCCACTCCGAGCGCACCAGGCCGTCGCCGTGCTCGCCGGAATAGGCGCCCTTGTATTGCTTCACCAGCTCCGCGGCCTCCTCGGCAATGGCGCGCATCTTGATTGCGCCGTCTGCCCGCATGTCGAGGATGGGCCGGACGTGGAGGCAGCCGACGGAGGCATGCGCGTACCAGGTGCCCTTCGTGCCGTGCTTCTCGAACACGCGCGTCAGGCGGTCGGTGTAGTCGGCGAGGTGCTCGAGCGGCACCGCGCAGTCCTCGATGAAGGACACCGGCTTGCCGTCGCCTTTCATCGACATCATGATGTTCAACCCTGCTTTCCTTACCTCCCACACGTCGCGCTGGACGCGGGCGTCGGTGATCTCGACGACGCTCCCCGGGAAGCCGAGCTCGCCCATCAGCTCGACGAGCCGCCGGAGACCGCGCACCTGCTCGTCGCGGTCGTCGCCGGCGAACTCCACCAGCAGGATCGCGTCCGGGTCGCCCCGAATTGCCTGATCCACGGTCGCGCGGAAGGCCGGGTTCGAACGCGCGAGCCCGATCATCGTGCGGTCGACCAGCTCCACGGCAGCGGGCTCAAGCTTGACGATGTGCCGCGGCGCCTCCATCGCCCGGTAGAACGTAGGGAAATGGCAGACACCGAGCGTCCGGTGCTTCGGCAGCGGCGAGAGATTCAGGTGGATGCGGCGCGAGCAGGCGAGCGTCCCCTCCGAGCCTACCAGCAGGTGGGCCATGTTGAAGGGTGCGCCGTTCAGCATGTCCAGGTTGTAGCCGCCGACGCGGCGCAGGAGCTTGGGCACGCGGTGTTCGATCTCCTCCGCCTCCCGCGCGGCGATGGCGCGGAGCTTCTTCACCAGCTCGAGGTAGCCTTTTGGTCCGGCGAGCTTGCCGGGATCTGCCGCGACCTCGCCGAAGAAATATTCCGATCCGTCAGTCAACACGGCGTCGATTCCGCGCACGTTGTGCACCATGTTTCCGTAGCGGATGGAGCGCGAGCCGCAGGAATTGTTGCCGGCCATGCCGCCGATTGTCGCCTGCGCGCTGGTGGAGACGTCCACCGGGTACCACAGCCCGTGCGGCCTGAGGTAAGCGTTCAGCTGGTCGAGCACGACACCGGGCTGCACGGTCACCGTGCGCGCATCCGCGTCGAATGCCACGATCTGCTCGAGGTGCTTCGAGTGATCGATGACGAGCGCGGCGCCGACGGTCTGGCCGCACTGCGAGGTGCCGCCGCCGCGCGGCAGGACCGGCACGCCCTCTTCGATCGCGATGCGGAAGGCCGTGAGCGCATCGTCCTCGGTCCGCGGCACCACCACGCCGACCGGCTCGATCTGGTAGATGGAAGCATCGGTCGAGTAGCGCCCGCGCGAAGCGGCGTCGAACAGCACATCGCCTCGCACCTCTCGCTTCAGGCGAGCCGCGAGGGAGGAATCACCGGGAGCAAACTTGCGCATGCGTCCGGCCTATAATAGCGCAGCAATTGGAGGCGAGACATGAAACGCCAGAGCGGCCGCCACTTCCTGCAAATACCTGGCCCGACCAACGTGCCCGATCGCGTGCTGCGCGCGATCGACAACGCCACGGTGGACCACCGCGGTCCCGAGTTCCAGGAGATGAGCCGGGAGGTGCTGGCGGGCCTGAAGCGGGTCTTCAAGACGAAGTGCCCGGTCGTGATCTTCCCGGCGTCCGGCACCGGCGCATGGGAAGCGGCGCTCGTCAACACGCTCTCCCCGGGAGACCGCGTCCTCATGTTCGAGACCGGCCACTTTGCGACACTCTGGCTCAACATGGCCAAGCGTCTGGGCCTGGACCCGGTCTTCGTGCCCGGCGATTGGCGCCACGGCGTCGATCCCGCGCAGGTCGAAGCCAGGCTCGCCGAGGACAAGGGCCGGAGCATCAAGGCAGTGATGGCGGTTCACAACGAGACTTCCACCGGCGTCACCTCGCGCATCGGCGAAGTGCGCAAAGCCATCGACCGCGCCAGCCACCCGGCGCTCTTCATGGTGGATACCATTTCCTCGCTCGCCTCGATGGACTACCGCCACGACGAGTGGGGAGTGGACGTGACCGTCGCCGGCTCGCAGAAGGGTCTGATGCTCCCGCCCGGCCTCTCGTTCAACGCGGTCTCCGACAAGGCGCTGGCGGCCTCCAAGTCCGCGAAGCTTCCGCGTTCGTACTGGAACTGGGAGGAAATGATTGCTTCGAATAAGGACGGCTGGTTTCCCTACACGCCGGCAACGAATCTCCTTTACGGCCTGCGGGTTGCGCTGCAAATGCTGCTTGAGGAAGAGGGCCTGGAGAATGTCTTCAAGCGCCACGACCGCCACGCCGAGGCGACGCGCCGCGCGGTGCACGCGTGGGGGCTTGAAATCCTGTGCGCGAACCCAGCCGAGTATTCCAGCTCGCTCACGGCGGTACTGATGCCCGAGGGTCATAGCGAAATTGCGTTCCGGCAAGTGGTGCTCGAACACTTCAGCCTCTCCCTCGGCTCCGGGCTGACCAAGCTGCGCGACAAGGTCTTCCGCATCGGCCACCTCGGCGATTTCAACGATCTCATGCTGTGCGGGACGCTCGCCGGGATCGAGATGGGCCTCACCCTCGCCGGCGTGCCGCA
>DASPGR010000306.1:0-8562 GCA_035620515.1 Burkholderiales bacterium
CCCCGGTACGGAATGTGGACGATGTTGATCCCGGCGTCGATCCTGAAGATCTCCGCGGCAAGATGAAGGTTGCTGCCGACGCCCGACGAGGCGAAGTTGAGGACTCCGGGCCGCGAGCGCGCGAGCGCAATGAGTTCCTTCGCCGAGCGCGCCGGCACCGAGGGGTGCACGACGAGTATCAGCCCGTAGGCGCTCACCTGGATGATCGGCGCAAGGCTTTTCGTCGGATCCCACCCGTCCTTGGCGTTGAGATGCGGGCTGATGGCGACGAACGAGGAGGGCTCGAGCAGCAGCGTATGGCCATCGGGCGCCGCGTTCGCCACCAGGCGGTTCGCGATCATTCCGGTCGCTCCGGGCCGGTTCTCGACCACGACTTGCTCCTTCAGCGTGCGCGAGAGGCGCTCGGCGATCACGCGCGAGGTCTGATCGGCGCCGCCGCCCGGCGCCGAGCCGGTCAGAAGGCGTACCGGCTTCGCGGGATAACTCTGCGCGAGCGCCAGGGCGGGCGCAACGATGAGCGCCGCGATCGCGGCATGGAAAAGCCTCCCGGACAATTGTTTCATGATCTGCTCCCGCTTGTTGGTATCGGCCCGTCGCGGGCCGCTGCGGGCAGCATAGCACCACCGCGCGTTTGATTCCGATCCGGGCTTCAGTAAAATTCCGCTATCCTCTCTGCAGTCATGCGAGACAGAAGAAAATCCGGCGCCCTGGCGACCGTGCTCGGCAGCCCCTGGTGGGTCGGCGTCGGGCTCGCGCTCTTCGCCTATCTCTTCATGCGGTTCGGCTTTGCCTGGCTCATGCCGCCGGGCGAGACGACGCAGGCGGTGGCGAAAGGCATGGCGGACATCGCCTGGGTCTTTGCTCTGCCGTTTCTGCTGGCGGCAGCCGTCTCGTTCCTGCGCACGCTCTTTCGCGGACGTGCGCACAAGCGCCGGGGAAGCCTCGTTGCGCTGCGCGTGCTGCCGCGGCACCGGTTCGAGCTCCTGGCGGGCGAGGCGTTCGGGCGCCAGGGCTACATCGTCGAGCCGCGCGGCAGCCGCGCGCCCGACGGCGAGGTCGACCTCGAGCTGTGGCGCGATGGCCGGAAAAGCATCGTGCTGTGCCGCCACTGGCAGGCTCCGCAGATCGGGATCGCGCAAGTGCGCGAGCTGAACGACATCATGCGCTTCGAGCGCGCGGACGAGGCGATCTTCCTCTCGGGCGGCCAGTACACGCACGAGGCCTGGCAATACGCGCAGGGCA
Organism: Burkholderiales bacterium; assembly: GCA_035620515.1. Taxonomy (GTDB): domain Bacteria; phylum Pseudomonadota; class Gammaproteobacteria; order Burkholderiales; family SG8-41; genus SG8-41. The sequence continues at coordinate 1,243 of DASPGR010000306.1, forward strand.
AGCCGTTGAGGCTCGTCGAAGGCGACGGGCTGCTCTCGCTCCTGGCGGGCGTCTGGGACGTGCCGCGCGGCGAAGCCGGCCATATGCAGACGCGCATCGAGCCCCGCATCCACGCCGCCCGCCACGACCCCTAGCGGCGCGACCGCGCTGGCGCGGTATGATGTGGCTCCACGCCGGTAAAGATCATCCGAGATGAGCGCAAACGCAAAACAGCTGCGCCTGGGAATACCGAAGGGCAGCCTGCAGGACACGACGCAGAAGCTCTTCATCCGCGCGGGCTACGACCTGCGCATCTCCGGCCGCTCGTATTACCCCGATATCGACGATGCGGAGATCCAGTGCATCCTGATCCGGCCGCAGGAAATGGCGCGCTACGTGGGGCAGGGCATACTCGACTGCGCAATCACCGGTCTCGACTGGATTCTCGAGAACGACGAGGACGTAATGGAGCTCGCCGATCTCAAGGCGCCGTGGCCGAATTACGGCGTCGTGCGGTGGGTGCTCGCGTCAAAGGAGGATTCGCCCTTCAAGACCGTCAAGGACCTCGCCGGCCGGCGCATCGCTACCGAGGCGGTGGGCATGACAAAGCGCTTTCTCGCGAAGCACGGCGTCAAGGCAAACGTGGAATTCTCGTGGGGCGCGACGGAAGTGAAGCCGCCGATCCTCGCCGATGCGATCGTGGACGTCTCCGAGACCGGCTCCTCGTTGCGCGCGAACGATCTCAAGGTCATGGACGTGGTGCTCGAGAGCACGCCGCGCTTCATCGCCAATCACGCCGCGTGCAAGGACAGCTGGAAGCGCGCCAAGATCGACCGTGTCATCATGATGCTGAAGGGCGCCATCGCCGCGGCGACGCGCGTGCTCCTGGCGATGAACGTGCAGCGCAAGGATGTCGACCGCGTGCTCAAGATTCTCCCCGCGCTGGCGACGCCTACCGTGTCGACGCTTGCCGACCCCGACTGGGTCGATCTCAGCACCGTGGTGGAGGAGAAGTTGGTGCGGGAGCTCATTCCGCGCCTCTACGAGGCGGGCGCCCGCGGCATCATCGAGCTGCCGATCAACAAGATCGTTGACTAGGGCGCTTGCCGTGCGCTGTGGGGCTTGAGCCCCGGTCCGGCCCGCGACACGTAGCCGCAGTAATCGCATTCTTCGCCCGCTTCGGGCGGGGCGGGCGCGATCAGTGTTGTGCGGATGGCCGCGAGCGTTTCCTCGACCCAGCTGTCGTCGCCCTCGTAGGGAATCATGCTGATCCGGAACTCGAGCCGGGCGTCGAAGGCCGGAAGATCCCTGCGCGCGTTGCAATAGACGAACCATCCCCTGCGCGAGACGCTCAAGCCCTGGCGGCGCAGCAGCCACTGGTAGAACTCCATCTGCCGCTTGTAGGAAATCTGCCAGCCGGCGTCGATGCCCACTTCGCCTGCCTTGGACGTGCTCTTGTAGTCGACGACGATCAACTCTTCGCTGTCGAGGTCGCGCCACAGGTCATCGATCGCGCCCGAGAGCGTGAGCCCGCTAGGCTCGTGCACAGTGCGCACTCCCTTGAAATTCGCCCGCCACGTTTCGAGCTGCGGGTGCGCATGCGGGACGGCATTGAGTCCCGCTTTCTTCATCAGGGGATGCGTCGTGCCCGCGGCGCGGTGCTGGTCGAACTCGCGCTTGAGCAGCTCATCGACCGCCGAATTGAGGTTGAAGGGAAACCCGGCCGGGCGCCCGACGCCGAGCCGCCGGTCGAGATAGAAGCAGCGCGGGCAGTCGAGAAAAAGCTCGACCTTGGAACGGCTGAGCGGGAAGGGCTCGTTTGACTCCGGATCGAATCGTTTGGCGGCTGGCATGGCGCTTAGCTTACCAACGTCGCCTGGAGATTGAAATTCGTGATGTGTGAGGAAGTGTGAGGCGGACGAGGTGCCAGTGCTTGACCCGATTTGCGAAAGGAGCGCATGATTTGCCGGAACGCCTGTTGTCCGGTCCCCATAGAGAGCTGATGAATTGGCCAAGAGGGGCACCGGCAAACTGGAATCAGGGCGAGCAGGGGCGCGGGGCGTCAGTCGGGCAATGTGGAGCACCGTGTCATCACAACCGGCTCGCGGCGGGGGCATCACCTTTCCAGCGACTGCCGGCCGAGCCATCGACATTCGCGAAAGGACGAACGTGATGAAGATACCCCTCCTCAAGCGTGCATTCGCCAGGATCCTGATCGTTGCATTGGCGGCCGCAAGCTGGCCGCAATTTGTGGCGGCCGCGCCGGTCGACACCGGCGTGCTTCTTCAGAAGGAGAACGCAGACACACAGGTTTTTCGGGTGCAGGCGGCGCTCGCGCGTGAAGACGTGCGACGCGCGATGATTGCGCTTGGCGTCGATCCGGCGGCAGCGCGCGAGCGTGTCGCCACCCTCACGCCGGAAGAGCTGGCAATGCTGGAGGGCGAGCTCGATCAGCTGCCCGCCGGCGGAGACTTCTGGGCCGTGGTGGGCATTACGTTCGTCGTGCTCATCATTCTCGAGCTCACGGGCGTAATCAACATCTTCACCAAGTTCTAAATTGCGCTCGATGCATCCGCGCCGGGTTCTGCTCGGCGCGCTGGCGCTGCTGTTGGGCGGCTGCGCGGCGCGTGCACCTGTGCTTCCGCAAGCGCTGCCGGCTTCCGCGGCACAGTCGGTCGAGATCGTTCGCGCGCCTTTCTTCCCGCAGGAGGATTACCAGTGCGGTCCCTCGGCACTGGCGACCGTGCTCGGTCACTCGGGCCTCGATCTCACGCCGTCGGAGCTGGCGCCGCAGGTCTATCTGCCCCAGCGCAAGGGGAGTCTACAGATAGAGCTTGTGGCCGCTGCTCGCCGGCACGGCCGTATTCCGGTAATCGTTTCGCCGGAGCTTCCTGCCCTGATCGGGGAATTGCAAGCAGGGCATCCCGTGCTCGTGCTGCAGAACCTGCGGCTGCGAACATGGCCTGCCTGGCACTATGCGGTGGTAGTGGGTTACGACATGAAAAACGATGTGGTTTTGATGCGATCGGGGCGAACGAAGCGCCTCGAGACGCCCGCGGCCGAGTTTCTGCGCACGTGGGACCTCGCGGGGCGGTGGGGCGTCGTCGCGCTAGCGCCCGGCGAGTTGCCGGCGTCATCCGAGCCGCAGCGTTACCTCGAGGCGGTGGCCGCGATGGAAAGCGCGAGCGCGGATCCCGCGACGCTCATGAGCGCCTATCGCGCGGCACTCGCGCGCTGGCCGAAGAACTTCGTGGCACGCTTCGGCCTGGCCAACGCGCTGCGCTCAGGCGGCGAGCTGGCAGATGCGGAAGCAACCTATCGCGCGCTCCTGGCTGAGCGTCCCGACGAGCCCGCGGTGGTGAACAACCTCGCGGATGTTCTCGTCGAACGGGGATGCCCGGACGAGGCTCTCGTGCTCCTGGATCGAGTCCTCGCCAAGGGCACTGCTGGCGCGCTCGGCGCCGCGCTGCGAAAGACGCGCGCAGAGGCGCTCGCTGCGCGCGACCTGCACGGCTCGTCGTGCTCAGTCAGCAGCCGCCTTCAGGCTGCTGCCAAATGAACCGGACCCATCAGGATCCTTACCCAAGCAGGAGACCGGGGCGGCCGAGCTGCAGCAGCATGCCCAGCTCATCGGCGAACGTCCAGCTCGACTGCCACTTGCCGCCGGCGAACTTCAGGATCTGAACCACCGATACGCCGACGCGCCGGCCCGTTGGCGGGATCCCGTAGAGCGCGCCGCTGTGAGTGCCGCCGGTCACGAAGCGCATCCACACTTCATTCTCCTCGGCCATCAGCACTTCGATTCGATCGCGGCGGTCCGGAATTGCCCGGTCGAGCACCGGGTCGCCGAGCCCGCGCGCCTTGCCGTACTCGCGCAGATGATGAAAGCCGTAGCGCTGGTGCCGGTAATCCGGCGCATAGTCCGATTTCGCCACGCTGGAGGGGCGCAGCCGCGATCTTGCCGCAGCCAGTTTCATCCGGTCCTCTGCACTCGCCGGGCCCGCCGCAGCGAGCCGCCTGGCGAGCGCCTCCGCATCCTCCCCGCCGTCCGGAATCGCGGGCGGAATGATCTTTCCGTCGCTGCGAGGCGGAAGGCTCGCGCCCATCTGCTGCAGGAGAGCCACCTCATCCATCATGAACCAGCCCTCGACCATCCGGCCGTTCTCGATCCGCAGCAGCGCCACCTCGTAGACGTCGAGTTTTTTCCCGGTTGGAGGAATTCCGAAGAAGGTGCCGGTGTGGGTGCCGGTCACGCGAAAAAGCAGCCCCACGCGGTCGCCGTCGGCGATGACCTTCTCGATCACGTCGACCCGGTCCGGGATCGCCAGGCGAAGGTAGAGGCCGGGATGCCCCATCTCCTGGTCGCGGGCGTTGCTGGCGAGATGGAGATTGCCGCCGCGCACCCGGTTGTAATGCGGCGCAAGCACTTCCTTCTCCACCTGGGGCATTTGCGGGGTGCCCTGGTTTTTCTTGAAGCGCAGGGCGACGGCCTTGTTGCGCTCGAGCTCGGCGCGGCTCATGTCGTGGGATAAGAACGGTGTGAGAAATGGTGATGATACAAGACCGCTCTTCGCCTGGATCTATAACGCGTTCGTCCGCCAGCGCTGACGGCGCATGGCGTTGGCGCGACCCTTCGGGGTCAGTTGCCCCGCTCGTGCAGGCCGAGGCGCAGCTTCTGCGGTTCGCGGCCCGCCCGGGCGTTGAGCGCGTCGAGCCAGGCCATCTTCACCGGCAGCGGCAGCTTGGCCGCGATGTTGTGGCGCTCGGCGGGATCGGCTGTGAGTTCGTAGGCGTATTCATCGACCTTGCGCCGGTCGACCCAGTACTTGTAGATGCGGCCGTCGGCATCCTGGCTCACGAGTCCTTCCCAGTTGCCCTGGGAAAAATAGACCTGTCGTGGCGCCTGGACGAGCCGGAGCGGACGGCCTTCCCAGGAGGCAGGGATCGGCATGCCCAGCGCGTCAGCAATCGTCGGCGCAATGTCGACGGGCGAGAGCAACGCGGAGGCACGAGCCGGCGCGATGCGCGCCTCGCCGAACGCCACGATGACGAGCGGAATCCTGAGCTGGGCTTCCACGACCCCGTTCGTGTGCGTGTAAAGGCCGTGCTCGCCAAGGGCCTCGCCGTGGTCAGCGGTGATCACGACTACGGCGTTGCGCAGGTAGTCGCGCTGCCGCAGCAGCTCCAGCAGCTCGTGGATGACGCGATCGGTCTGAAGCACACCGCGGTCGTAAAAGTTGATAGCGCGCTCGCGTGCGCCCGGCCTGTCCGGCAGGAAACGGATCTTGGAATAGTTCTCCGAGGGCCCGAACGAGGGCGTTTCGTCGAAGCGGCTTCCCAGCAGGTGGGAGGACATGAGGTGGAACTGGAACATCGCCGGCGTGCCGTCCCACGGGGCGAGGCTCCGCACGCGGTCGAGCACCAGGCGATCGTCATTTACGTAGCGCGCTGATTGCGATGCGCCGTCGTAGTAGCTGTCGACTCGGCCGTACGCCTCGCGCAGGCCATAGAAGTGAGTGTGATCCCCGCTCAGGATCATGTGGACGGCATAGCCGTGAAGCCGGAGCACCGCGGGCAGTCCCAACGGCCGGCTCGGCGAGCCATCGGCGTAGCGCGAGTTCGCGATCGCGAGCAGTCCGCATGCCGATTCCGTGCAGACCGCGTAAGACGAAGAGGCGTGCGCGAGGTTGCCGGAGCGCTGCAGCTGCAGGAGATGAGGGGTGGTCGGCCGGGCGTAGCCGAGAACGCTCATGTGATCGGCACGCAGCGCGTCCACCGAAATGACGATCACGTTCGGCTTGATCGCGTCGGGATTGGGCCGGTACGCGCTGCGGATCGCGTCTTCGAGACGATCGAGCTCCGCGGTTCGTGCCGGCGCGTTCGGATCGGGCCGGCTGTTCGGAAGCCGGATCGAACGCCAGGTCTCGCCCTGCTCGGGGTAGAGCGTGAGACTCAACGGCTCGCCCAGATGCGCCCACCCGCTGTGCTCGAGCTCGGCGGCGCGGATCACGGTAATCGACGCGAGGGCAAGGGCGAGTCCCAGCACGAAAGCCCGCGGGCGCTGGTGCATAAGCGATGCGATCCAGTCGAAGCGCCTCACGTAGGCCAGCGCGATCGCCCATACGGCCGAGAACAGGGTTGCCAGCGCAAGCACGCCGAGCACGGGCGGGATTTCCAGCACCGCGAGGAGATCGGGAGCCTGCGCGAAGTAGACGACCATCAGCTCCGTGCTGATCACGCGACCCCACGAGACCAGGCCGACCACGACCAGGATGTAGTAGATCGACGCCGAGACGACAAGAAGCGCGATGGCAAAAGCGCCAAGGGCATCGCGCCAGGCGCGGTCGAGAGGCGTGGCGAGAATCGCGGCGCGCACTGAAAAGAGCGCGAGCCAGGCAAGCCCCACGACCTGGGCATGTCCCGGGAGGGCCGTTTTCGGCGCTCCAAGGATCGCGACGTACACGGCGCAAAAGGCGACCGGAAGCATCGCGAAAAGCAGGCTCGAGGCGGCAAGCGCGCCCCAGCGGATCCGCGGCGTGGGTGACCCGTCAACCATCGTTTCTGCGCACCAGTCGTCAATCTTCGCGTGACGGTCCCGGACTCGGGGCCGGCGTGCATAAGTCTAAGGTTTTCAGTGGTTTTTGGCGCAGGACGAACTTCACGGACGACGCCGTTATCCCTGGCAGGAAGTTGCTGGTGCGGGTCGGTGCGCTCGGCGACCAACCCGCCTATCCCGGGTTTCAGGCAGTGCTATCTCAGGCTGGCCGTGCGCCGGGGCCGGGCTTCCGCCGCCTGAAGTCGCGTCGCGGCCATCAGCGTATCGTCGGGGAGCTGGGTCAGTTCGGCGGCGGCGCTTTTCACCTCTTCGTGCTCGACGGCCCGCGAAATGATCTCGGCCTTCGTCGCTCCGGCCTTCTTGCCGAGGAAAGGCTTGACGAGGAGATAGATCACGTCCCGCAGCGGCATGTAGCGCACGAATCGGCGCAGCAATCGCAACGTCTGCAGCGGGTAGTGCGTGAACTTGTAGAGGATGAGCTTTCGCAGCCCCTCGGTGCGAATCCGGTGGATTTCCTCGCCGGGGAGCACCGTCGGATCGATCGACGAGCATTTGAAGTATTTGAACCAATCCTTGTTGTCGTCGACGAGGCCGCGCTGGACATATTCCGTCCACAAGGGCGTTCCACGGTAGACGCACAGGCGATTGAAGCCAAAGCTGTCGATGCGGATGCGCGAAGCGAAGTCGAAGGTCGCGCGCATGTCCTCCTCGGTCTCGTCGGGCGAGCCCACGACGAAAAAGCCGTGCACGATCTCGATGCCCGCCTTCTTGGCATTGCTCACCGC
>DASPGR010000307.1:0-5850 GCA_035620515.1 Burkholderiales bacterium
AGACGGTGTTCGGTTTCGTCTCGTGGATCATATTTGCCGCGCTGCTGTGGGGCCGTTACGTTTACGGCTGGCGCGGGCGCGTGGCCGTGCGCTGGACACTCGCCGGCTTCCTCGCCCTCGTGCTCGCCTACATCGGCAGCAAGTTCGTGCTGGAGGTCATTCTGGGCAGAGCCTAGAATGACTTTCCGCGGCCAGCGCCCGGGCCCGATTTCGCGTACGCGAACCGTTCTTGACACTGTCAAGGACGGCTTTGATACTCAATTTTCCCCTTCACCGAGCGACTCCCTTGGAAACGATCTCCGATTCCGCGCTGTTCATCGTGCTGATTGTTCTTCTTGCGCTCTCCGGCTTCTTCTCGATCTCGGAGACGAGCATGGTGGCGCTCAACCGCTACCGCCTGAAGCACCTCGTGCAAAGCGGCCATACCGGCGCCAAGCTCGCCTCGCAGCTGCTTGCAAGCACTGACAAGTTTTTGGGCATGGTGCTCTTCGGCAACAATCTCCTCAACGTGGCGACCGCCCTGGTGGCGGGCGAGATTGCCGTGCGTTATCTGGGGCACAGCCAGGCCGCACTGCTCGTCGCTACCGCCGCGGCCACGTTCGCAATCCTTGTTTTCAGCGAGATCACTCCGAAAGTCCTCGGCGCAACGTATCCCGAACGCATCGCGATGTCGGCGAGCTACCTTCTCGTTCCGCTTCTTCGCATCGCGCAACCGATCGTCTGGTTCGTGAACCTGTTCGTGCAGGCGCTGCTCTGGCTGCTGCGACTGCGACCGCCGAAGGATGCGGGAGAGCACAAGCTGTCGGTGGAGGAACTGCGCACGTTGGTGCTCGAGACCGGGTATCTGCCCCAGAAGCACCAGAGCATCCTCCTCAATCTGTTCGACCTCGAGGCGATCACGGTAGATGACGTGATGGTGCCGCGCAACCAGATCGAAGCAATCGATCTCGATGCGCCGCTGGAGGACATACGGCAGCAGATCGCTACTGCGCATCACCGGCGCCTGCTGGTCTATCGCGGCCATCTGGACGAGGTGGTGGGCACCTTGCGGGTGCGCAGCGTGATCAACCTGGTGCAGAACGCGGAGCTGACCAAGGACCGCCTGCGCGAGATCATCCAGGAACCGTCTTTCGTGCCGGTCGGCACCCCGCTCTTTTCGCAGTTGCAGAATTTCCAGGAACAGCAGGACCGCCTGAGCCTCGTCGTGGACGAATACGGCGAGTTGATGGGCCTCGTTACGCTAGAGGACATTCTCGAAGAGATCATCGGGGAATTCACGACCCAGTCTCCGCTGCAAACGAGAGGTTTTGCGCTCCAGGCGGATGGCAGCGTCATCGTCGAGGGCTCGACGTTGCTGCGCGATTTGAACCGCAAGCTGGGCTTCGGCTTCCCGCTCGATGGGCCGAAGACGCTGAACGGCCTCATCATCGAATACCTGCAGGACATCCCCGAGCCGAACACCGCCGTCAAGATCGCCGGACACCCCCTCGAAATCGTTCAAACCCAGGATCGCGTGGTAAAAGCAGTGAGAATCGTCCCCCCGGCGCCCTCCGAGGGCCGCCCGGCTGTCCTTCCCGAGGAGAAATAGGGAAAAATACGCTTTACAAAGCCCTTCCAGACGTGCATTATTTTGTCAACAATCGCGCGTAACCTCTTGGTTCAGTAAGCCAATCGGGAGAAACTAATGGCAACTGCAGCTGCTGCGGCAGCCAGAAGATCCGACGTCAAGGAATATAACTTCACCTGGGTCGGGACCGACCGTGGCGGAAAGACCGTCCGCGGGGAGATGCGCGCGGTGGGCACCGCGCAGGTGAACGCGCTGCTGCGCCGTCAGGGCATCCGGGTGGTGGAGGTCAAACGCCAGCGGCTGCGCGGGGGCTCGATCTCCGAGAAGGACATCGCGCTCTTTACCCGCCAGATGGCCACCATGATGAAGTCGGGCGTGCCGCTGCTCCAGGCGTTCGACATCGTGGGCAAGGGCCACTCCAACGCCGCAGTGGCGAAGCTCCTTTTTGACATCAAGACCGAGGTCGAGACGGGATCGAGCCTTAAGCAGGCTTTCGAGAAGCACCCGCTTTATTTTGACGCGCTGTTCTGCAACCTGATCGGCGCAGGCGAAGCCGCCGGTATCCTGGACAGCCTGCTCGAACGGCTGGCGACCTACAAGGAGAAGATCCTCGCCATCAAGAGCAAGATCAAGGCGGCGCTTTTCTACCCGGCGGCGATTGTCGTGGTGGCCTTCGTGATCACCTCGATCATCATGATATTCGTCATCCCGTCCTTCAAGTCGGTATTCGCAAGCTTCGGCGCGGATCTTCCGGCTCCGACGCTGATGGTCATGTCGATGTCCGATTTCTTCGTCGAGTACTGGTGGGCGATCTTCGGCGGCGTCGGCTTCGCCGGCTGGTTCTTCTTCTACACCTGGAAGCGCTCGAAGAAGATGCAGATGTTCATGGATCGCGTCATGCTCCGGATACCCGTGTTCGGCGACCTCGTTCGGAAGTCGGCGATCGCACGCTGGACACGGACGCTCGCGACGATGTTTGCCGCAGGCGTGCCGCTTGTCGAGGCCCTCGATTCGGTCGCGGGAGCGGCAGGCAACTACGACTACTACGTCGCCACGAAGAAGGTCCAGAGCGAGGTCTCGACAGGCTCAAGCCTGACCTCGGCGATGGCGGGCACCGAGGTCTTCCCGAACATGGTGATCCAGATGGTGACGATCGGCGAGGAAGCGGGCTCGCTCGATGCCATGCTCTCCAAGGTCGCGGACTTCTATGAGCAGGAGGTCGACGACTCGGTGGAAGCCCTCTCGAGCTTGATGGAGCCGATGATCATGGTGGTGCTCGGCACGCTGATCGGCGGCCTCGTCATTGCAATGTATCTGCCCATATTCAAGATGGGCCAGGCGGTCTAGCCACGGGATTGGGTGTTGGGGATTCGGCTTCCGGCAATGCGGCCTCCCGCCCGACGGCGTCGCTTCCGGAATCATGAATCCTGAGACCTGATTCCTGGATGCATTCCCTGCAGCTGATCGAGGCGACTCCCTGGTTGCTCATCACCGCGGCGACCGGCTTCGGCCTCCTCGTCGGCAGCTTCCTGAACGTCGTCATCCATCGCCTCCCGCTCATGCTCGAGCAGGGGTGGCGCGCCGAGTGCGCCGAGCTCGCCGGGACACCGGCGCCCTCCGCTGAGCGCTATAACCTCGTCGTGCCGCGGTCGCGCTGCCCGCACTGCGGGCACGCGATCCGCGCCGTCGAAAACATTCCGGTCCTGAGCTACCTTGCACTGCGCGGGCGTTGCGCCGAGTGCAAGGCGGCGATCTCACCGCGCTACCCGATCGTCGAGGCGCTGGCCGGAGCCATCGCGGGCTATATTGCGTGGCGCTACGGCGTCAGCGCCGCGGCTGCGGGCGCAATGCTCTTCGCATGGACGATGATCGCGCTGGCATTCATCGACCTCGACACGTTCTATCTGCCGGACAATCTGACGCTGCCGCTGCTCTGGACAGGGCTCGTGTTCAACATCGGGGCGACCTTCACCGACCTCACTTCCGCTGTGATCGGCGCAGCGGCCGGCTATCTCGTGCTGTGGGCGGTCTTCTGGGCCTACAAGCTCGCCACCGGAAAGGAAGGCATGGGCTACGGCGACTTCAAGTTGCTCGCAGCAATCGGCGCCTGGCTCGGCTGGAAAATGCTTCCGCTCGTGATCCTGCTGTCCTCGTTTGTGGGCGCGGTCGTGGGCATCGCGCTCATTGTCCTCGCGCGACGCGGACGCAATGTGCCCATTCCCTTCGGCCCCTATCTCGCCCTCGCCGGTCTCATCGCGTTGTTCTACGGCGAGCAGCTCAACCGGCAGTACCTGGACCTTTTCTAGCATGCCGTTTTGTGTCGGCCTGACCGGCGGTATCGCATCGGGGAAGACGAGTGCCGCGAAACGCTTCGAGGAGCTCGGAGCGGCCGTCATTGACACCGATGCCATCGCACACGAGCTGACGGGACCCGGGGGAGCCGCCATGGCGAAAATCGGCGACGCCTTTGGCGCTGACTTCGTTGCGCCGGATGGAAGCCTTGAGCGCATCAGGATGAGACAGCTCGTATTCGGTGATCCGCGGGCACGGGCAAAGCTCGAGGCTATCCTGCATCCCCTGATCCGGGCGCAGGCGCGAGCGCAAATCGCTGCGGCGCAGCAGCCCTACGTGATGGTGGTGGTCCCGCTCCTGCTGGAAACGGGCGCGTACCGCGAACTCGTGCAGCGTGTTCTTGTCGTCGACTGCAGCGAGGCGCAGCAAATCGAGCGCGCGATGCGGCGCAGCGGGCTCGCGGAATCGGACGTGCGCGCCATTCTCGCGGTGCAGCTCTCGCGCGCGGAGCGCCTTGAGCGAGCCGATGACGTGATCGACAACAGCGGCGGCCTCGAGACAATGCGCCGCCAGGTCGATGCAATGCATGCAAAGTATCTGGCGTTGGCGCAGTCGCCCGCACGCGAGAACGCTGTAGCGCGTCGATCGCGCGAGGGCACGTGCTAAAGCCTTTATTTTTTTCGGGTTCTGTTGAATACTAGGCCCAGCGCCCCATGACGGACCTCTCTTCTCCAGGCGTCAGCGCCGTGATCTCCTACGAGTACCCGCTGAGCGAGCGCGTGCGCACGTTGTTGCGTCTCGAGGACCTCTTCGACCGCGTCGAGCACTTCGTCCATAAGAACGACCACTACGAGCATCACATCGCGCTGCTTTCCATCTTCGAGATCCTCGATGTCTCGGGCCGGGCCGATCTGAAGTCCGATCTCCTTCAGGAACTGGAGCGCCAGAAGCACTCGCTGGAGGCGCTGCGCGACAATCCGGACGTTTCGGAATCCGCGCTGGACAACATTCTGTGGCAGATCGACCAGGCCTCCTCGAGGCTCTTCCAGTCCTCCGGGAAGATCGGGCAGGAGCTGCGTGACAATGACTGGCTGATGAGCATCCGGCAGCGAACCAACATTCCCGGCGGGGTGTGCGAGTTCGACCTGCCGTCCTACCACTACTGGCTCCAGCAGCCCCCGGAGCAGCATCGGCGCGACCTGCAACAGTGGCTCGGGCCGTTCCTGCCCATTGGCGACGCGATTGCTATCGTGCTGCGGCTGCTGCGCGAGAGTGGCAAGACGACCGCGCAGGTCGCCCATCAAGGTGTCTACCAGCAGATGATGGCAGGACGTGTCGCCCAGATGGTTCGAATCCGCCTGAAACGCGAGTACCATTTCGTGCCCGAGATCAGCGCGAACAAGTACGCGCTCAACGTCCGGTTCACGACGCAGGAAGGGATGCAGCGGCCCAAGCCGGCCGATACGGACGTGGAATTCGAGCTTACCTTCTGCAACCTTTAGGACCTCGTCGAACCGTCGTCGGCGAGGCCCCCTTGCACGGCATGAAACGAGAACCGCGCCGCGTCGCCTGCCCGACCTGCGGAGCGTCCGTGTTATGGGTCCCGGCCAATGCCTGGCGCCCGTTCTGCTCCGAACGGTGCAAGATGATCGACCTTGGAGCATGGGCGACCGAGCGCTACCGCCTGCCCGTCGTCGAAGACAAGGATGAGCCCGAAGCGGGAGCGCCGGGCGACGCAGCGCCACGGGGCTCCTGACACCGAAATCAAGCTCGGGCTCGATGGGTGACACATTGAACCTTGAGCGCTGAACGAGAGATACAGACCATGACCGCGGCGAAGATTGTTTTCATCCATGGGCTGCCGCCGCGCATCGTCGACCTCATCGTCTCGTTCAACCCCGACGGCTTCAGTACCACCGTCGTGGCCGGCAAGACTCCGGAAGAGGAGCAGATCGCGACGGTCAGGGACGCCGATTTCATAATGGCCTACC
>DASPGR010000308.1:0-8766 GCA_035620515.1 Burkholderiales bacterium
TCGATCGGGCGCCTTCGTCGCTCATCAGCACGCGGCCGAATTGTGTGGTGGTCCGTCCTGGCTCGCTTGACGACTTGGCGGTTCAACGCCGCTTGCGGCCGAGCAGCGTCCCGCGGCAGCGCTTCTCTCCGCAGAAGCACGGATTCTCCCGCTTCGCCGCGGGCGTGTGGCGCTCATCGAGCACGAGGTTGTAGTCGTAGGTCAGTTCCTCGCCCGGCCGGATGTCACGGATCGCCTCGATGTAAATCCGGCCGTCGTCGTCGATCGACTCGCAGTTGGGCTTGCATGAATGGTTGATCCATCGCGCGGAGCTTCCGCCGTGGGTGGCGTCGATGACGGTCTCGTCGTCGACAATGAAGAGCATGGTGTGGGTCGAGTCATCGGCGGGATAGCGGCGATCGACCTCGTCATGCGAGAGGCGCTCCCCCGTGTACTCGATGATCCGCTCGCCTTTCCCGATCTTCCTCAGCGCGAAAAGGCCGCGGCCGTGAATCGGCGAGTGCCTGAGGCCAATGCGGCGGCCTGTCGAATGCGTTCGGGGCATTTGTCTTCCTGGGGTCCGTGAATGGTGAATCGTGGATGGAGCTCATGGTGGCGGGCGCGCCACCGAAAATCGTGAATGATAAACCGACAAGGCAACGCAATCATGATGCGTCTACTGTCTGCGGCCCGCAAACACAGTAACGTAAGGCGTCGGGAGCTCGCTAAGGCGCAACGACAGACCTGGGGGCGCCCGGGACACGTGGGTTGTTGGGGCAGGCATTACGCATCATCAGGTTAGAGCGGCACCGGAACCGGGCATTCATGAGACGCAGGGCCGCGGGCGCCCCCCTTGCCCCGCTGCCAGGGTCGCAGGCCAAACGGTCCCATCGCGTCATGTCACCGAAACGTCTCGAATCCTTCATCCTGAGTTATTATGTTTCCCCCTTCACGATTACACCCCGAAAATTCAACAAGGAGGCCGCCCATGTTGCCGTCGCCGCTACGCCGCACGTTGACGATACTTGCCGCGCTTTTCGCCTTTTTTGGAGTCTCGTTGATTCCAGCCAATGCGCAGCAGAATTGCCCCCGGGGCACCCTCGATGCGCGCTTCTGTGACGCGAACGGAGACCTGGTGGCGGACGCGCCGACGGACCCGAAGCAGTGGGTCGATCCGCCCGTCCTGATTTTCGCCTACACCCCTGTCGAGGATCCGGCCGTCTACGCCAAAGTGTGGGACGGATTTCTCAAGCACATGGAGAAGGTGACGGGCAAGAAAGTCCAGTTCTTTCCCGTGCAGTCGAACGCGGCCCAGCTCGAGGCGATGCGCGCCGGCCGGCTCCATATTGCCGGCTTCAACACCGGATCCAATCCGCTGGCGGTGAATTGCGCGGGATTCGTGCCCTTCACCATGATGGCGCGCGCAGACAACAGCTTTGGCTACGAGATGGAAATCATCACCCATCCCGGCAGCGGCATCGCCAAGGTCGCCGACATTCGCGGCAAGACCCTGGCGTTCACCGCGCAGACCTCCAATTCGGGATTCAAGGCGCCGTCCGCGCTGCTCAAGTCCGAGTTCAAGATGGTGGCCGGCAAGGACTTCCAGCCGGCGTTCTCGGGCAAGCATGACAACTCGGTCCTGGGCGTCGCCAACAAGGACTATCCCGCCGCTTCCGTCGCGAACTCCGTGATGAAGCGCATGATCGCCCGCGGCGTCGTGAAGCAGGATCAGCTCGTCTCGATCTACAAGTCGCAGACATTTCCCACGACGGGATACGGCTACGTCTATAACCTGAAGCCCGAGCTCGCCGCGAAGGTGAAGGAAGCGTTCTTCACCTTCGACTGGGAAGGATCGGACCTCAAGAAGGAATTCGCGAAGTCGGGGGAAGCGAAGTTCATCCCGATCACCTACAAGGGCCACTGGGACGTCGTGCGCAAGATCGACGCCGCCAACAATGTGAAGTACACCTGCAGGTAATGGGCGCGGCGCACCCGACGCTGCGCCTCGAGCAGGTCGTCAAGCGCTACGCTACCGGCGACCTCGCTCTCGACAAGGTGGACCTGCAGGTGCCGGCGGGCCAGGTGATGGCCCTGATCGGCCCCTCCGGCGCCGGCAAGTCCACGCTGATCCGCTGCGTCAACCGGCTGGTGGAGCCCTCCTCCGGCCGGATCTTCCTGGGCGACACCGAGCTGAGCGCGCTGTCGCGCCGGGAGCTGCGCCGGGCGCGCCGGCGCATGGGCATGATCTTCCAGGAGTTCGCACTGGTCGAGCGCCTGACGGTGATGGAGAACGTCCTCTCGGGCTATCTCGGCCACGTCGGTTTCTGGCGCAGCTACTTTCGCCGTTTTCCGCGCGCGGCGGTCGCGCAGGCCTTTGCGACGCTCGAGCGCGTCGGATTGAGCGAACACGTGGACAAGCGGGCCGACGCCCTGTCGGGCGGCCAGCGCCAGCGCGTCGGCATCGCGCGCGCGCTGCAGCAGA
The DNA here is from genome assembly GCA_035620515.1 of Burkholderiales bacterium. Taxonomy (GTDB): domain Bacteria; phylum Pseudomonadota; class Gammaproteobacteria; order Burkholderiales; family SG8-41; genus SG8-41. Next base: position 2,462 of record DASPGR010000308.1, read on the forward strand.
ACCCGCAGATCCTGCTTGTCGATGAGCCGACCGCGAGCCTTGACCCCAAGACGTCGCGCCAGATCCTGCGGCTGATCTGCGAAATCTGCACCGAGCGGAACCTCGCGGCCATCATCAACATTCACGACGTGCAGCTTGCGCAGCTTTTCGTGCAGCGCGTGGTCGGCCTTCGCGCGGGGCGAGTCGTGTTCGACGGCAGCCCGGACGAGCTCGATGCGGCGGTCCTCACCCGCATCTACGGCGAGGAGGACTGGACGGCGGCGCCCCGCCGTCGTGGCGGCCGCGAAGAGGACGAGGACACGCTCGACGTCGACGAAGAACGGCTGGCAGGCATGACGTGAGCACGACGCCCCTGCCTCTGTACTGGCGGCCGCCGCCCCTCATCGCGAATGCGCGCCTGCGCTGGTGCCTCATTGGCGGCGCGGGCGTGTATCTCGTGCTCGCGTTTGCCTCGCTCGAGGTCAATTGGCAGCGCGTTCTGGAGGGCTTGCCGCGCGCGGTGCGGCTCGTCGCCGCCTTCTTCCCGCCCGATTTCACAAGCCGTCAGGCCGACATCATCGAGGGCATGATCGAGAGCCTCACGATGACGGTTACATCTACCGTGGCCGGCGTGCTGATCTCGGTGCCCATCGGGATCGGAGCGGCGCGCAACGTCGCCCCCCTCCCGGTCTATCTCGCGTGCCGCGGGATCATCGCCGTATCGCGCAGCTTCCAGGAAATCATCATTGCGATCGTGCTGGTGGCGCTCGTCGGATTCGGTCCGCTCGCCGGGTTTCTGACGCTATCCTTCGCCACCATCGGCTTTCTCTCCAAGCTCCTTGCCGAGGACATCGAGGACATTGACCCGTCACCGGCCGAAGCGGTGCGTGCCACGGGAGCGTCGTGGCTACAGTGGCTCAACTACGGCATCCAGCCTCAGGTCATGCCGCGCCTGATCGGGCTCGGGCTCTACCGGCTCGATATCAACTTCCGCGAATCCGCAGTGATCGGGATTGTCGGCGCGGGCGGCATCGGCGCCACGCTGAATACCGCCATCGATCGCTACGAGTTCGATTCGGCAGCTGCGATCCTCGTCCTGATCATCGTCATCGTGATGGCGGCCGAGTACATATCGAGCTGGATACGCGGCCGGGTGCAATGATGCCCGCGTCGGCTGGCTCCCCGGGACCCGTGTGGCGCCGCCGCGCCCCTCGTGCCGAGCTTGCGCGCTTCGCGGGATGGCTGGCGCTCGCCGCGCTCACCGTCTTCTGCTTCGAGCTCATGACGCGCGGGACGATTTGGGCGTTCTTTTTCGACGCGCCGCGCCAGGCCGCCGATCTCGCCTCGCGCATGGTCCCGCCGCGATGGGGCTACATTCACGAGCTGTGGTGGCCCCTGTGGGAGACGCTCAACATCGCGACGCTCGGTACGCTGCTCGCGATCGCCATGGGCGTCCCGGTCGCCTTCCTCGCCGCGCGCAATACGACTCCGAGCGCGACGCTCGTGAGGCCGCTGGCGTTGCTGGTGATCGCCTCCTCGCGCTCGATCAACTCGCTCATCTGGGCGCTGCTGCTCGTCTCTGTCATCGGTCCGGGCGCGCTCGCGGGCATTTTCGCCATCGCGCTTCGCTCGATCGGCTTCATCGGTAAGCTCCTCTACGAGGCGATCGAGGAGATCGATGCCTCCCAGGTCGAGGCAGTCACCGCGACCGGGGCGTCCGGTCCGCAGGTGCTGGTCTACGGCATCTGGCCCCAGATCCTGCCCGCCTTTGCCGGCATCAGCGTTTTCCGCTGGGACATCAACATCCGGGAGTCCACGGTGCTGGGTCTCGTGGGCGCCGGCGGTATCGGCCTGCAGCTGCAGGCGTCGCTAAACACGCTGGCGTGGCCGCAGGTGACGCTGATATTCCTGGTGATCCTTGCGACGGTGGTCGCCAGCGAATGGGTTTCGGCGCGGGTGCGCCACGCCTTCATCTGAAGATCCGGGGAAGATCCGGGTCGGACCAACCCAACCGATTGAACTCGGACAATAAAGGCTCTAAATATCGCCAAAAACAAGCCTTAAGAGCTGGTTTTTACCGCGATAATCGGCGCTCTAAGGACGGTCTGACTTGATCCCGGGAAGAACCTCTTCCGCTTAGAGCGGCGTTTTTAATACCGTTATTGGCGTTCTAAGGCCGAAAAATACGTTGATTTCGAGGGAAAATCTCGTCAATTCTGGTACTTGACTTGGTCCGACCCGAGACTGACCGATCACCGCTTCTGGCGCGGGACGCGCACCGTCGCCGCCGGCACGCAGAAATCGAAATCGCAACCCTGGTCCGCCTGCGTCACTGACTCGAGGAAGAGCTTGCGGTATCCGCGGCCGTCCTCCTTCGACGCGGCCGGCGCCTTCCACGCCTTCAGGCGCTCCTCGAGCTCCGCGTCGGAAACCAGAAGGTCCAGCTCACGGTTCGGAACGTCGAGACGAATTCGGTCGCCATTTTTGACCAGCGCCAGCGGCCCGCCCATCGCCGATTCCGGCGTCACGTGAAGCACGATCGATCCAAACGCCGTCCCGCTCATGCGCGCGTCCGAAATCCGCACCATGTCCTTCACGCCCTGCTGCGCGAGCTTCTTCGGTATCGGGATATAGCCTGCTTCCGGCATGCCAGGCGCCCCTTTGGGGCCTGCGTTCTTGAGCACCAGCACATCCTGCGCCGATACCTTGAGCCTGGGACTATCGATCCGCTCTGCGAGATCCTCGAGCGACTCGAACACGACGGCCCTGCCCTCGTGCCGCATGAGTTTCGGATCCATCGCGGCCTGCTTGATGATGGCGCCACCGGGTGCGAGATTTCCGCGCAGAAACGCAATTCCGCCCTCGCGAAAGATCGGATTCTTGAACGGCCGCACCACTTTTTGCTCGAACGGTGCCCGCGCATCCGCCAGATTCCGGCCCAGCGTGCGGCCGCTGACGGTAAGCACATCCATATTGAGCAAGGGTTTCAGCTCGCGCAGGATCGTTGCCGCGCCGCCCGCTTCGTACAGGTGTTCCATGTAGTGCTGCCCGGTCGGCTTGAGATCCACGAGAACGGGCGTATCGCGGCCCATGCGGTCAAATCCATCGAGGTCGATCGCAATGCCCAGGCGTCCCGCCACAGCCGTCAGATGCACGATGGCGTTGGTCGATCCGCCGATCGCGAGCAGCATGCGCAAAGCGTTCTCGAACGCCGCGGGCGTCATGATCTTGTCGGGGGTCAATCCTTCTTTGGAGAGCGCTACCGCCCGCGCTCCCGTCGCCTCGGCATTGCGCAGGCGCTCCGCCAGGACCGCGGGAATGCACGCGCCGCCCGGAAGCATCATCCCGAGCGCCTCCGAGCAGCATGCCATCGTGCTCGCGGTGCCCATCACCATGCAGGTGCCGGCCGAGGGGCAGAGCTTCGCGTTGATCTCGTCGATCTCGTCCTCACCGACCTCCTTCGCGCGGAACTGCGCCCAGAAACGACGGCAGTCGGTGCACGCGCCGAGCCGCTGCCCCTTGTGGTCGGCAGTGATCATGGGCCCGGTCACCATGAGGATTGCGGGGACATTCGCGCTGGCCGCGCCCATGAGGAGCGCGGGCACCGTCTTGTCGCAACCGCCGATCAGCACCACGGCATCCAGCGGCTGCGCGCGGATCATCTCCTCGGCGTCGATCGCCATGAGGTTGCGCAGGTACATGCTGGTCGGATACGCGAACGACTCGTGCAACGTGATCGTCGGGAACTCGACCGGCAGGCCGCCGGCCAGCATGACGCCGCGCTTCACTGCGTCGATCAGCTCCGGCACCGTGCGGTGGCAGGCGTTAAACCCGCTATACGTATTGGTGATCCCGACGATCGGGCGTTCCAGCGCGTCGTCCGAATAGCCCATGGCCTTTATGAAGGCCTTGCGCAGGAACAGCGAGAACGCTTCGTCGCCGTAGGCGGTGAGGTTCTTGCGCATTCCGCGCTTTTTTGCGATCGCCATTGCTTACGACAGCACTCAGCCGCGGACGATAGCGTAACGACCCGGTTGACGCAACACGAAGCGCGTCCCTAGAATCCTTCAAAGCCCTCCCGCACCGCTTATCCACTTCGAGTGAAAAAATGGCTAAGACCCCTCTCGGCCGATTGCCACGCGAGGCCATCCGGTTGCTCGAGCTTCCGCGCCTGCCAGCGCAGGTCCTGGAAGGCTACCGCGCGCTCGTTGACCTCACCGGCACGGTCTCCGATGCGATGGACGAGCTCGGCATTGTCGGCGTGGTGCAGGCGTACGTATTGCCCCCGGTCACGACCGGCGTCCGGATCGTCGGTCCTGCGCTCACGGTCCGCAACATCCAGCGCACGGCGCAGATTCACCGCGCCGCGCTCGACAAGATCAACACGCAGGGCGAGAGCGAGGCGCACAACCTGGCCGAACCTGGCGATGTACTCGTGATCGAGGGTGTCACGGGGTGCTCCAACATGGGCGGGCAATCGGCGACGGTCGCCCGCAGGCAGGGCTTCATCGGCGCCGTCGTCGACGGCACGGTGCGGGACCCGCAGCAGTACCGGGAAATGGGCTGGCCCGTGTGGTGCCGCGGCTTCACGCCCATTACCGGCAAGTGGCGCATGCAGACCGTGGAAGTCAATGGCACGGTGCAGGTCGCGGGGATTCAGGTCCATCCGGGCGATCTGGTTTGCGCCGACGAGGCCGGCATCGCTTTCGTCCCCCGCAGCCGCGCTGCCGAGCTCCTTGAGGCCGCGCGCAAGATCGATGCGGGCGACACGAAGCGCAAGGCGGACATAGATCGCGGCGCCAGCGTGGCGGACCTCATGACCCGCACTTACAAATGATTCGTGATCGGTGATGGGTGATGAGTGATGGGTGATTCATGTGGTATCTGATACCCCCTGCGACACGCGCGCTGATCATGACGATCGGGCTCGTGTTCCTGCTGCAGCTCATGGTGGGCGACATGCTCGTCGTATGGTTTGCGCTCTGGCCCTTTGGCACGGAATTCGCCGGGCCGGGTATCCGGACCGGATTTCTGCCGTGGCAGCTCATTACCTACAGTTTCCTCCACGGGAGCTTGCTTCACCTTCTTTTCAACCTGCTTGGCCTCTTCATGTTCGGCTCCGACATCGAGAGGCTTTTCGGGCGCAGGCGCTTCCTGATCTACTACTTCGTGTGCGTGGTCACCGCCGGCATCGCCCAGCTCGTCACCGCCGCAATGACGGGAGGGCCCGCCTATCCGACCATCGGTGCATCAGGCGGTGTCTTCGGAATCCTGCTCGCCTTCGGCCTCTATTTTCCGCAGCGAACGATTCTTCTCATCTTCCCGCCCATCCCGATGCCCGCGCGCGTCTTCGTCTTCGTGTACGCCGCGATCGAGCTCTACCTGGGCGTCACGGGGACGGCGCAAGGCATTGCGCACTTCGCCCATCTGGGCGGGATGCTCGGGGGTTACCTGCTGATCCGCTACTGGCGGCTGCGCCCGCCACCACGCTTCTGACAGGTTAAGCGTTAGTCTCGCGCCCAGGTGGCGAGGACCACGTCCTTGAGCCAGCTGTCTGCGGCGGTGAAAGTCGAGTGCTCCATCGCCCTGCCCTCGCCCGCTTTCGTGCGCATGGCGTGTAGCCGGTTCGTGCGCACATTGGCGTCAGCGCTCTTGTAGCCGTAGCGCGAGTAGCGCTCCCGCTCGATTGCAATGTCTTGCTCGGGCGCGTTGCCGAACCAGATCCATGCTTCGGCAAAATCGCGTGCAAGCCGATCAAGCTCCTCGAAGAGGCGGTCTTCGATCGCGATCGGATTTCTCAGGCGCTCACGCGACACCCGGCGCCCCGGAAACCTTCCGGTCCATGCCACGGCCCATTCCGGAGCCCCCTCGGTGGCATGGAGCTCGATCGCGTTTGTTTCCGGATCGCGCCGCACCCGCAGCAGCGCATCGCGCGTCGCGGTAACGCCGTAGCCGCGCCACTCGTTGCCCGCTACCTGCTCCAGCGTCATGGCGAGGAGGAGCTTTCCATCGGCGGCGACTGAAACGTACACCGGATGACCGCTCCCCGCCGCCGTGCCGACGCGCTCCGAGCTTTGCGCTTCGAGGCGCCCAGAGACGAAGGTCGCCTGGCCGCGTTCACCCGCGGCAACATTGACCCAGTCGACGACGAACGTGAGGCCGGGAAACTCGTGCGAAATCTGCGCAAAGACCGGGAACGGGATTCCGCCCTCGACCTTGAGGTCGTAGCAAAGTGCGTCCTTCCCGTGATGCTCCGTGACGTCGTTGCGGCGAAGCTGTCCGGCGAGCGCGCGTCGCATGTGCGCTTCGCACGCCTGCCGCGCCTC
>DASPGR010000309.1:0-13109 GCA_035620515.1 Burkholderiales bacterium
CGAAGCTGACGCTGCTGCACGTGATTGCCCACCGCCACCTGGTTCTTGACGAAGGGGTCTCGTCGAAACTGGTGCAAAGGCTCGAGAACGAGTACGAGGCGGCGGCCAAGAAGAACGCCGAAGAAAGAATCGCGAAAGTGATTGCGCGCGCGACGAAAGGCGGCGTCGAAAGCGACAGCAAGGTCATCATAGCCGACGACCCCTACACGGAAATCATCAACCAGGCGCGCGCGCTCGGGTCCGACCTCATCGTCATGGCGTCGCACGGGCGCCGGGGCTTGGAGGGCTTGCTGCTGGGCAGCGAGACCGTGAAGGTTCTGACGCATTCCCGGACGCCGGTCCTGGTCGTGCGCCACCGCTAGCACGAACATTGAACGCTGAATGGTAAGCGGTACGGCGCGGCTTGGCGCGTACCCATCACCCATCACTCATCACGCATCACGCCTCATCAGAATGATCATCGATTGTCACGGACACTACACGACCGCGCCGCGGGCGCTCGAGGATTACCGCAAGCGCCAGGTCGAAACGCTCGGGCAGACGGCTCGCCCGAGAACGAAAGGGACGGTCGCCATTTCAGACGACGAGATCCGGGAGAGCCTGGAGCGCTCGCAGCTGAAGCTGCAGCGCGAGCGCGGAACCGATCTCACCATCTTCTCCCCGCGGGCCGGCGGAATGGGCCATCACATCGGGGACGCGGTGACGAGCCGGCACTGGTCCGAGATCTGCAACGACCTGATTTACCGAGTCTGCACTCTTTACCCCGGAAATTTTGTCGGAGTCTGCCAGCTGCCGCAGAGTCCGGGCGTGGGCCCTGGCAACTGTGTCGCCGAGCTCGAGCGTTGCGTGAAGGAGCTGGGGTTCGTCGGCTGCAATCTCAACCCCGACCCCTCGGGCGGATACTGGACCGACCCGCCCCTCACCGACCGGTGGTGGTATCCCCTGTACGAAAAGATGGTTGAGCTTAATGTGCCCGCGATGGTGCACGTCAGCGCCTCGTGCAACCCGAATTTCCACTTCACCGGCGCCCACTACATCAACGCGGATACCACGGCGTTCATGCAGTTCGTCACTTCCGATCTCTTCAGGGATTTTCCGACGCTGAGATTCGTCATCCCGCACGGGGGCGGCGCGGTGCCCTATCACTGGGGCCGCTACCGTGGCATTGCGCAGGACATGGGGCGGCCCCCGCTCGCCGAGCTGCTCCTCAAGAACGTTTTTTTCGATACCTGCGTCTACCACCGTCCGGGCATCGAGCTCCTGCTGAAGGTGGTGCCGGCGGACAATATCCTCTTCGCGTCCGAGATGGTCGGCGCCGTGCGCGGCGTAGACCCGGAAACCGGCCATTACTACGACGACACCAAGCGCTACATTGACGAGGTCGACTGGCTCGCGGACGCGGACCGCGAGAAGATCTTCAACCTCAATGCGCGGCGCGTCTACAGCCGCCTCGTGGAGCGCCCTGCATAGGACGCCTCGTCAAGCAGTAGTCGTAGCTGTTCTGCGTGCGTAATGCCCGCAGCAGCGAGGCTGGCGGCAAAGGCCGATGCGGACCCCACGAGGGGAGCCGCGTCGCATTCGAGGAAGAAAAGGCGATCGCTGCGTGGCTCGTAGATGAAGTCGACGCGCGCCGCCCAGTTGATCTCGAACAAACGGGCAATTCCGAGTGCTGTGGTGCGCGCCCGCTCGGCGAGAGCACCATCGGTCACCACCTCGCGGGCCGGTCTCAGCAGATACTTGCGTGCGAAGGAATACGGTGTCCCTTCGGGCAGAAGGATGCGCAACGGCAGGCCCGCCTGCTGGCGAATGATGCCCACCGTCAGCTCCTGGCCCCGGATTCTCTCCTGTGCGATGAACTCACCGCTCTGAACGGAAGGCGGGATCGGCCCGTTTTGTAACACCCGAACGCCAATGGAGTCGGAGCCGGCACGGGGCTTCACGACCAGCGGAAACGCTAGCGCGTGCGCCTCGACGGCGGGCGCCGTTGCGGGGCAGGCGATCCCATTGGCCGTGGCAAGACGGTACGCTTCGTACTTGTCGTAGCAACGTTCCATGACCGCCGCTGCGGGTCCCAGGAAATTGCGTCCCGCACGGGTCAGCGCCCGCGCTGCAGCGAGCATTACGGGATCCGACAGGCGGAGCAGGAGCGGTCCGGGCGGCAAGACCGGGATACCGCTCTCGCGGTGGTGCACGAAGTCCACGGCGTGCCCCCCGCGCACAAGCTCGCGAGCCACGCTGCGCGCCTCGGCTCGGTGGATCCAGACAAGCGGACGCAGCCGCCAGCCTTCGGGCAGTACCGTCAGTCTCACGCCGTCAGCTGTCCCGCCGCAATTTCCGATTATCGGCAGGAATCAGGGGATTGCAAATTCGCAACGCGCGCTGCGCGCTCAGCAGCCCTTGCGCTTTCACTCCGGCCGAGGTATCCCTCAATCCTGCCTCGGGATCTCCTGCGGGCTTCCCGGGGATCGAGGAGAAGGATAAGGCAATGAAGAACCGCACCATTGTCTGGATGCTCATATTCCTGTTCGCGGTTTTCGTGGTGGTGGTGCTGCTCTTTGCGCCCCTGCGCGCCGCATTTCTCGCGAACCCCCTCTTCAACGGCATGATCATCGGCGTGCTCGCGGTTGGCATCGGCGTCGTATTCCAGCAGGTCTTGAGCCTGCAGCATGAACGCCTGTGGCTCACCGGACGCCAGGCGGGAATCGCGGCGTTCGACGGCAGGGAGCCGCGCATGCTCGCGCCGCTGGCGCGGATGCTTGCGACGCGGGAGGGGACGCCGCGCCTTTCCGCCATGGTGATGCGCTCCCTGCTCGACGGCATCCGGTTGCGTCTCGACCAGAACCGCGACATCTCGCGCTATCTCGTCGGGCTGCTGATCTTCCTGGGGCTCCTCGGAACCTTCTGGGGCCTGCTCGACACCGTCATTGCGGCGAGCAAGGTGATCGCGAGCCTTCAGGTGACAGGCGGGGACGTAGGCGAAGTATTCGGCCGCTTGCGGGACGATCTTCAGGGACCGCTCGCCGGAATGGGCACCGCCTTCAGCTCGTCGCTCTTCGGCCTCGCCGGGGCGCTCGTGTTGGGCTTCCTCGACCTCCAGGCGGGACACGCGGAGAACCGGTTCTTCAAGGAGCTCGAGGACTGGCTCGCCGAGTTGACGCATCTGCCGAGCGGGCTGCTCTCCGAGGGCGAGGCCACGATTCCCGCGTACGTGGAAGCGCTCCTCGACAAGACGGCGGACAGCCTGGAGGGCCTCGAGCGCATCCTTTCGCGCGGGGAGGAAGACCGCACGATGATGCGCGAGCAGCTGCTGCAGCTCACCGCCCGGCTTGCGGATATGACCGATCAGATCCGGGGCGAGCAGCAGCTGATCAAGGGGCTCGCACGGCAGCACCAGGATCTGCAGCCGATCATCTCGCGCCTTGCGGCAGCGGCCGAGACGGGCCTGGGCATGGACGACACGCTGAGGGCTCATTTTCGCAACATGGACCTGAACCTGCAGCGCCTCGCGGAAGAAGGAGGGGCCGAGCGCCGCCAGCTGGCGGAGGACATCCGCAACGAGCTGCGGTTGATGACGCGCACGATCGCCGGCCGCTCCGGCGGAGGATCCTGAGGGCGCGCGCCCATGTTCCAGCTTGCCCGCCGCACGCGCACCATCGACATCTGGCCGGGGTTCGTCGATGCGCTCGCATCCGTGCTGCTCGTCTTCATTTTCATGCTGCTCCTCTTCGTGCTGGCGCAATTCTATGTGACATGGGAGCTCGCGGGGCGCGAGGCGACGATCAGCCGGCTGCAGCGCAGCATCAACGAGCTCGCGGCGACGCTCTCGCTCGAGCGCGATCGCAGCGCCAGCCTCGAGAGCCGGCTCGCCGATACCGAGGAGCGCCTGCGCGCGACGCTCGCCGAACGCGAGGAGCTCTCAGGCCGGCTGCGGCTTGCACTGGAGCGCGCCGCGGTGACGGAGGCTGATCTCGCCGAGGCGCGAAGAATCATTTCGGCGGACAAGGACGCGATCAAGGCCCAGCTCGCCGAGATCGCCAGCCTGCAGCAGGACATCGCCGCGCTGCGCGAGCTGCGCGCGAAGCTCGAAGCGGAGATTGCGAAGCGCGACACCGAGCTGACGGCGCTGCGCGACCGCTCGAAGCAGCTCGAAGCGCGTCTTGCCACCGAGGAGGAGCGCACCCGCCTCGCCCAGAAGGAGATCGACAAGCGCGACATTCGCATCGCCGATCTCGCCGCCCGCGTCGAGGAGCAGGACAAAGCCCTCGCGGAGGGCCGGCGGCTCTCGCAGCGGGCGGAGAGCCGGATTGCAGATCTCACGCAGCAGGTCGAGGCGCTGCGCCGGCAGCTCGCCGAGCTCGATGCCGCGTTGAAGCTCGCCGAGGCCAAGGTGAAGGACCAGAAGGTCGAGATCGAGGGCCTCGGCCAGCGTCTCAACCTGGCGTTGGCGCAGAAGGTGCAGGAATTGAACCGCTACCGTTCCGAGTTCTTCGGGCGCCTGCGCGAGGCGCTGGGCGACCGCGACGATATACGCATCGTAGGCGACCGTTTCGTCTTCCAGTCGGAGGTGCTGTTTGCGACGGGCTCGGCCGACCTGGGCGAGCCGGGCCAGCAGCAGATGAAGCGGCTGGCCGAGGCTCTCAAGGAAGTATCGGCGCGCATCCCCAAGGATATCGACTGGGTGCTGCGCGTCGACGGCCATACCGACCGGAGACCGATCCATACGCAGGAGTTTCCTTCCAACTGGGAGCTTTCGGTGGCGCGGGCGCTTTCCATCGTCCGCTTTCTCATCGCGGAAGGCATTCCGCCGAGGCGCCTGATTGCGGCCGGGTTCGGGGAGTATCACCCGCTCGACCCCGCGAACACGCCTGCGGCGTGGCAGCGCAACCGCCGCATCGAGCTGCGGCTGACGCTGCCCTAGACCCCGTCACGGGTCGTTGACGACAGGGTTCCCTAGAAGCCGCTTTCGCGGATCAGCACCGCCGCTGTATAGCGCAGCGCGTCCAACAGCATGCTCCGCGCCTCGCCCTCGATGACCGCAGTGCCGAGCGTGGCCGAGGCCCGCGGCGGCGGGCGATCGAGCTTCAGCCGCACGCGGTAGAGCGCCGCGTTGGGCGTCAGCCGTTCACGCTCGGCGGCAACCGTCGGAATCGGGCCGCCGTACACTGCTGCGAGGCCTGGCGTCGGCAACGAGACCACGCGTGCCGCGTCGATTTCCTCGACCACGCCGGAAATCGGTGCGAGCTCGTCTCCGCGCGGGAAGAACCGCCCGCGGTTGCCGATGCGGATGCGGTCGAGGTCGCGTTCCTCGATGAAGACCTCGGCGATCCACGCGGCCGGATCGACAACGATGCCGAGCGGCTGTGTGGGCCGCACCCACGAGCCTTGCGTGATCTCGGGGTCGACGTCGAGCAGCACGCCTGCAATCGGCGCCCTGACCGTGAGGCGCGCGCGCTCCGCCGCCTGCGCCGTCGCCTCGGCCAGCTCGCGCGCAAACTGCTCCGCGATGACGGCGCGCCGCTCCTGCTCGTCCGGCAGTCCGGGCAGCCGCGAGAGCAGGCCCGCAAGCGTCTCCGCCGCGATTCGGGCGCGCCCCTCGCGGCTGCGCAGATCGGGCGAATCGACGAGGAAGAGCGCCGCCCCTGCCGCAACCTCTCCCGCGGCCGGCGGGTCGGCGGCGAGCCGTCCGGGCAGGGGCGCGTAGAGCACGTGCTGTGAGGCAGCCCGTGCCCAGGCCGGACCATCGAGGCGGTCGCGCCAGGGCACGATGAGAAACCCGAGGAGCAGCGCACCCAGCAGCAACCAGCCGAGCTTCGCGCGTCGCGTCGTCTCGGCGCGCCGCCTGTGCCACACCTGAAGCTCCGCCAGCACCGGGCGCGCCACGAACCAGCCGAGCTCCACCGCCAGCAGGATGATCCCCGCCAGCTTGAAGAAAAAGAAGTACACCGCGAGCGCGATCGCGATGAAGATGAAGAGACGGACGACCCAGGTTACAAGCGCGAAGACGATGAGAAGCGCCCGCAGCCGCCGCGGAAAGTGCTCCGGATCGGGCTCCATCCAACCCAGCAGCTGGCGGCGCAGAAATGCGCGTGCGAGCGCGCCCGAACGCTCGTGAAGGTTTTGCAGGTCGAGCAGATCCGAAAGCAGGAAATAGCCGTCGAACCGCATGAAGGGGCTTGCATTGATGCCGACCGAGATGACCCAGCTGGTCGTGGCGAGGAAGAACAGGGCGTCACGCAAGCTGCCGTCGGCGACAATGCTCCAGCCGAGCGTGGCGAGGCCGGCCAGCGCGAACTCGGCCCCAATGCCCGCGCCAGCGATCGCGAGGCGCTCGCGCGGGTTGGAGAGCTTCCACGACTCCCCGGTGTCGGTGTAGAGCATGGGCCACAGCACCATGAACGCGATGCCCATGTGGGCGACGCGCACGCCGTAGCGCGTGGCGACGTAGGCGTGTGCAAGCTCGTGAATGCTCTTTGCCACGGCGAGCGCGCCGAGGTAACCGAAAAGCCCGGCGAGGGTGAGGCTCGCGCCGAAGGTCTGCGTAAAGGCGTCCCATTGCCGTGCGGCGAGGACGAGCCCGAGGACGCCGGCGAGCGCGATCAGCCCGAGCGCCGCCGGACGCAGCAGGAACGAGACGTAGGGCAGCGTCGCGTCGAGGAATCGCTGAGGGCGCACCAGCGGGATCCGGAAAAAAAGATAGTTGTGCAGGACGTGGCGCCACAGGCTTGGCCGCATCTGGCGGCGCTGCTCGGCGAGGCGAGCGGTGTCGCGCGCGCTTTTCGCCTGCAGCAGCTGGTGATGCTCGAGGAAGCGGATCAGCGCAGCGACGTCCTCGACATCCGGCTCGAGCGGCGTTTCCGCGCGCACGCGTGTGACGAGCGCGTCGGCATTGCCCGCGTCCCAGCGCGCGAGGAGCTCGAACTCGAGCCAGCCGATGCGGAAGAACCGGTTGCGCGCGGGATCGTGGATCATCCACGAGGGGGAGCCGTCGCGATTGGCCGATGCGTTCTCGAGGCGCAGGTCCTCGCGCAGCGCCGGAAGGGGAATCGGACCGCGCGGCGGCGCGCCGGAAAGCGTCAGAGCCCGGTCCATTCGCGCAACGCGGCGAGCGGGCGGCGGAAGAGCACGTAGGCGAGCAGGACGCGCTCTCCGTAGAGCTTCGCGGTGCCCTTCAAGCCCACGCGGGCTTCGGCGGCCGGGCCGTCGAACGAGCCCCGGATGCGATAGGATGCGACGCCCTCGGGCGAGAGCGCCGCCTGGTAGCTCGTCTGGGTAAGCTTTGCCGCGTAGGGTGAAAGCGGCGCAACGTGCAGGAACACCCGCATTTCAGCGCCCGGGTTCAGGTTGATCGCGTCGGCGACAGGCAGCCACACGAGCACGCCGGCATCCTTGGGGTCCGCGAGGAGAACGATGCGCTCGCCCGTCACCACCGGACGCCCGATCCAGTCGTTCGGATCGCCGTAGATCGCGACGCCATCAGCGGGGGCGCGCACCTCGACCCGGGAGAGCAGCTCGTTGAGATAGGCCGCTTCGGCCTCGCGCTCCCGCACCCGTCCCTGCAGCGTGCCGAGCTCGCCTTTCGCCTGGAGGCTGTCGAACGCCTTCTGCGCGGCAAGCAGCGCATCAGCGCGCGCCACCTCGAGGGCCTTGATTGCGACTTCGCGCCGGTTGCGCAGCGTGGTGTCGTCGAGCGTAAAGATGACCTCGCCCCGTCGCACAGGGCGGTTCGGCTGCACCGAGAAGGATTTGACGACGCCGTCCATCGGCGCCGCGATCGCCTGCGCCTCGAGCGCGATGACCTCCGCGGGAGCGAGCACGCTTTGACGCACTGGAATGAAGAGCGCAAGCACGGCAGCCAGCGCGAGCCAGCGCCACCAGCTGCGCCGGGTGCCGGAACGCCGCCACCACCGGGTCAACCGGCCGGCCTGGTTCGATATCGCCCACAGGCTGTAGCCGAAAGCGGCATGCACGCGGGTGATGAGGACTGTGTGCTGCTCCGTCCACGGTTCGTCGCGGACGTAGAGCGCGAGTCCGAGAGGCTCGCCATCGGGCGACTGGAGGGGCGCGGCGAGCGCATGCGGCGGCCACCATTCCTGCCAGTTCTCCGCGAGGTCCGGGGCCAGGTCGCGAACCCCGAACGAACGAGGGGCTGTTCTACAGCGCGGCCAGAGTTGCGCCGCAACCGAGGCGAGCCACTGCGCATAGGGCGCGTCCTCTTCCACGGCGGCAAGGCCCGACACGACCCGCAGGCGCGGCTTGCCGAAAAGATCGCAGCGAAAGACGGCCGCCTGGCGGAACGGAACCAGCTGCAGGGTCTCGTTGGCCAGGACGAAGAAGAGCTCGGGTTCGGTCAGAACGGCGCGTGATCGCGCCTCGAGCTGAAGCATCGCGGCGAGCGGATCCGCCGCCGGGCGGGCCGCGCTCATCAGCGCTGGTCGAAGAGCGCCGTGCCGCTCATCCCGGGAAGAAGCTCCCGGCCCGTTTTGTCGACCACGCCTTCGACCTCCACCGACTGACTGGCCGCGTCGACCCGGGCGTTGATCGCGGTCACGTGCGCCGGATACGAGCGGTAAGTCTCGTCGATCGTCACCGTGAAGGCTCGTCCGACCGTGAGCCAGGCGAGCCACTTGGAGGGCACATTAAGGCGCAGCTTGGGCGGGTCTTCGCTCACTATGTCGATCAGGGGCTGGCCGGCGGTGACGCTCTGGTGCGGTTTGACGTGGATCTTGGCGGCACGGCCTGCAAACGGCGCGTGCACCACGCACTCGGCCGCCTGGGTACGGTAGAGGGCAAGCTGGGCGCGCGCCTTCTCCAGCGCGGCGGCGGCGAGTGCAACTTCGATCTCCGCCGCAGACTGCAGGCCCTGAAGCCGCAGCTTCGCTTCGTGGTTCTCGCGGGCCGCAGCGACTTCGGCGACGCCCATTGCCACGCGGGCCGCCTGCTCCTCGCAGTAGAACGTCACGAGCTGCTTGCCCTTGGCGAATCCGGCGCCGAGGGTGACGTTCACGCTCCGGATGCGCCCCAGCAGGGGACTTGAAAGCGTCGTTTCCATATCGGGCGTAACGAGCACGCGAACGATGTACTCGCCCTGTGGAGGAGAGAGGGGTGCCGGGGCCTGGGCGTAGGCATAAGTTCCACCCGCTCCCCAGACAAGGGAGAAGAGAAAGAGCGCGCGTCGCATTGGCCTGCTATTTTGCCTCAGGCACCGGCGGCCGGGCCAGCGATGGCCCGCCGCTCCAGACATTTATCGACCAGAGCTGCGCAATGGTTGCCGCTTCGGAGAACGCCGAGAGGTTCGAGGGCGTCAGGCGCGATCCTATGGCGCTCACGTAGCGGGAATGCCCCGCAACGGAGCCGTCGGGACGAATCAGCGAGATTTCCCACACGCCGCGGCGGATGGTATCGGCCTTCTTGAAGAAATCGAGGCGCATTCGCAGCGTTAAGGCGTCGGGATTCGCCGGATCGACGACATATGACGCGCGGGTAAGCGCCCCCTCGACCGCGGCACGCGCGTCGGCGGCGAGCCGGGCGTCCGGAACATTTGCGATCTCGACACGGAGCACGGGGCGGGAGTCCGGCTTCTCGACTTCCTTGACGAAGGTCTCCTTCTCCCACGCCTTGATCTGCTCCGCGACCGTGCTGGCGAGGCTCGCGACGTCGTTCTTCTCGATGTGCTCCGGCAGGACATCGAGCCCAAGCGAGTTGTAGACGCGCCCGTAGGCCACCTGGGCGCTCGCGTACGAGGCGTAGCGGTGGAATCTTGCGATCAGCGCCCGCGCCTCGTTGCGAATCACCTCGAGCTCCGTGTCGACCCGCGTCGTGGCCGCGTCCTGTGCGTACTTAAGCAGGCGCTGATCGACCTCGGCTGCCTCGGCAGCGTTGTCGAAGTCCGCGCGGGCGAGGTTGTAGCGCTCCACGGCGACGCGCACCTGCGTGATGACAGCCATGGAGAGCGCGAGGCGCCGCGCCTCCTCGACCTTGAGCCGTGCCTCGTTGGATTTCTGGATCGACGGATAGGCAAGCAGCCGCATGAGATTCGAGAAGATCTCGATCCCGCCTTCGGTCCAGGACTGGTAGTAGAGATACTTGTTCGAGTCGTAGCGGGCCGCAAAATCGAGCCGGATACCCGGCAGTACCGTCAGCACGGCGCGCTTGGTTTCGGCAAGCGAGATCCGCTTGCGGTAGTCCTCCTCGCGCAGCTCGGGTCGCGTGCGCAGCGCCAGCTCCTCGAGCTCGCTCACGTCGCGGGGCACCCTCGGCAGGTCCGTCTCGGGCTCGTCAGCCAGCCGGAACGGCACGCTGGGAGGCAGATTCATGAGCGCGGCGAGCTCGCGCTTGGCAAACTCGATTTCCTGGCGGCGGATGCTGATGAGCGTGGTGGCGTCGAGCAGCGCCCGCTGGTAGGCGAGCGCCTGGGGCGGCGGGAGAAGCCCCATTTTCTCCGCGAGCCGCGACTTCTCGCGCGCCGCCCGGATCCGCACGAGGAGCTCGTCGGCGTCTCCGGCGAGCCGCTGGGCGCCCAACGCGCGCCAATAGGCGCCGCGCACGTCCTGCACGATGTTCTGCGCGACGCGCCGCCGGCGTTCTTCGGCGATCAGAGCCTCATCGGCCGCCTGGTGGGCGCGGTAGTAGGAGACACCGAAGTCGAGGACGTTCCAGGAAAACTCGGCATTGGCAAGCCAGCGCTGGCGCTCCTGCGAGGTCGAGGGCGACAGCGTTTCCTGGCCGTCGATGATGCTGACGCTCGTTCCGCCTGAATCGTTGCTGCGCCCGGTGTAGCCGGCGGACGCTACGATCTTCGGCAACATGTCGTAACGCGAAACGTCGAAGAGACCCATCGCGAGCGCGCTTTCCATCAGCTTCAGCCGGTAGTCGAGGTTGTATTTGAGCGCGCGCGCGACTGCCTCATGGAAGGTGATTTCCCCTGAGACCGGCTCCTGACCCTCAAAAAGCGCCTTGTGGTCGCTTGTGACACGCGAGCGGACTTCGTCCTCGGTGACGGGCGTGGGGGTGACGGTGCACGCCGCCAGGACCACGGCAATTGCGCCAGCTGCTACCGAGCGGAGAGGGGGAGGGAGGCCGTTGCTGTTACAGCGATGTGATTTTGCGGAGTGTTCTCGGCGGACGGACATCAGGAATAGCCCGCCGGCAGTGCGATATCGCGCCGCAGCATTTCAGGCCAACCGTCAGGGATGCTTTCAGCCGGGGTGACTCGCCCAACCGCGCCTCCAGTAAGGGGCGCGGGGCGATTGCCCGACGGCACCGATCGAGCCGTGCAAGTCGGGCGTTTCGTAGTGGTGGAACCGCCCGGCATCGAGGTGCCGGGCAGGATATCCATCATGTCTTTCCCGGTGTCCGACTCGCTGGCCGGGACTATAGCAGAAAACGACCCGAAGGTACATCGCGGGCGGGCGCGTCGCTGACCCGCGACGGTTGATTCGCGCGGCGCGGTTGCGCGATCTCAGCTCTTTCTGAGCGCGCGCAGTGAAGCGAGGAGCTGTGCGTCGACCTGCGTGCGCAGCGCCGCGGCGGTCCGCAGCTGGGCGCTGAACGCCGGAGCGCCGGCGGGTTCGGCAGACGCCGGGGCAGAGGACGCGCCCGGCGCTGGGGCTGCAGCCGGTGCCGCATCAGGGGCGGCAGGAGCATCCCCGGCGGAGCTCGCAGCTCTCGGGTCAGTCGGTTGGGCCGGGGCAGGTGTATCCCGTTGGGTGCCATCCTGCGAGAGGAAGCGGGAGTAGGCGTCGAAATCGTTCAGCAGCGGCGCGGTGCCGGGCGCGGGCCTGGTGCCGAACTCGCGCGCGCGTTCCGCCGTGGCGTCAAACTCTCCACGGATCTCTTGCACGGCCGGCAGGACGAAGAGCGCCGGTTCCACCTGCAGGCCGTCGCCGAACGATACGGCCTCGATCTCACCCATGTCGGCGGCGGTGAAGGCGCCCATGAGCTGAGCGGCCTGCAGTGTGCGCAGGCGCAGTGATTCATTGACCGCCGGCAGCACGAAATCGCGATACTGCACCTCCAGTTGATCGGCCGCGCGCCATGAGTTCGCTGCCGGGCTCGAGGCAGCGAAGGGGGATTGCCCGGAAGGCCACCCGAGGTCCGGCATGTTGAGCCCCACCGGGCCGCTCGCCGCCGTGGTGCCGCCTCCCGGGCTGCCGGCCGCTGCTGTCACGGTGATCGGCACAGTGTCCGTGTCGTTTCCGGGTGCCGGCATGTTCATCGACATGATGGTCAGCGAATCCGCGCCGCTATAGTTGAGGTTCCCCTGGTAGACAAGGGTCGCGAGCGTCGCGTTGATATCGGCCTGGCTGCCGGAGATCGTCAGGGTGCCGGTGCCGATCGCGCCCGCGCTGATCGTCGCCCCGCCTTGCAGCGCAACGTTCAGGGTGCCGTTCAGGACCGTGAGCTGCACGCTCCCGATCATGCCTTCGGGGTCATTCACGCTGATCGCATTCGCACCGTTGAACACGAGCGGCGTATCCTGAGTGACGGATTGCGTGCCCGGAACGGAATTGACCGGCGGCTCGTTGATGTCGTTCAGATTCACCGTAACGATGGCCGTGTCGGCAAGCGCGCCATCGGAGGCCTGGATCGTCAGGTTGAAGACGGGTGTTGTCTCGAAATCCAGGGCCGCCGTATTGGCGACGCTGATCAGGCCGGTGGCGGCATCGATGGTAAAGGCGCCGCCTGTGTTGCCGCCAATGATGGAATAGTTGAGCGCCTGGCCGTCGATGTCGGTGTCGTTACCAGTGAAGAACTCGTTCACGTCGTATACGGCGGTGCCGTTGGCGCTGTTCTCGTTGAGAGGGGCCGCGACCGCATCGTCGATGCGCGGGGCATTGTCATTCAAGTTAGTCAGGCTGAGCGTGATATCGGCGGTGTCGGTGTTGCCCGCGGCATCGGCGGCGGTGACGTTGTGCACGAAGCTGTTGGCGCCGGTCTCGAAATCATTGGCCGCGCCGGCGGCGCCGGCCGCGGTGAGGGTGATCACCCCGGCATTACTGATCTGGTAGAAGCCGTCGGCGGAGAGCTGGGTGCCGGTGGCGGTGAAGGTGAAGGCGGTGACCCCGACGTTGTCGGAGAAGAGCACGGTGGCCACGGTGGCGCCCACGCCC
>DASPGR010000310.1:0-23206 GCA_035620515.1 Burkholderiales bacterium
GTTGAAATCGTCGTCCATCGCAGCGCGGAAGCGGGCCGCGAGGGGATTCTTCCATTCAACGGGCCCCGCCTCGACCGCGAAGTCCTTGAGGCCCGTGTAGAGGCGCGTCAACGCCTGTTTTGCTTCCTCGAGCGTCTGGTCCGTATAGTTGATCGGGCTTCGATAGTGCGCGCGAATGATGAAGAAGCGGACGACCTCGGGATCGTACTTGGCGCGCACGTCCCGCACGGTGAAGAAGTTGCCAAGCGACTTCGACATCTTCTCGTTGTCGATGCGCACAAACCCGTTGTGAATCCAGTAATTGACGAACGTCTCCTGGTTCGCGCCCTCGGACTGCGCGATCTCGTTCTCGTGATGGGGAAACTGGAGATCCTGGCCGCCACCGTGAATGTCGAAATGCCTGCCAAGCAGCGCGCTCGACATGACCGAGCACTCGATGTGCCAGCCCGGGCGGCCTCTGCCCCACTCCGACTCCCAGAAGGGCTCGCCTTCCTTCGCGTGCTTCCAGAGCACGAAATCGAGCGGGTCCTGCTTGGCCGCTTCCACTTCGACGCGCTCGCCAGCACGCAGGTCGTCGAGCGACTTGCCGGAGAGCTTCCCGTATCCGGGAAACTTGCGCACCGAGTAATTGACGTCGCCGTTGGGAGCGCGGTACGCAAGCCCGCGGCGCTCGAGCAGCCCGATCATTTCCCGCATTCCCGCAACGTAATCCGTCGCGCGGGGCTCGAAGTCGGGCGGCTCCACGCCGAGCGACGCGTTGTCCTCGTTCATCGCCTCGATGAAGCGCGAGGTGAGCGCCGCGACCGATTCGCCGCTTTCCTGCGCTCGCTTGATGATCTTGTCATCGATATCCGTGATGTTGCGGACATAGGTCACGTCATAGCCGCTCGCACGCAACCAGCGCCGCACCACGTCGAACACGACCATGACGCGCGCATGCCCGAGGTGGCAGTAATCGTAGACGGTCATGCCGCAGACGTACATCCGGACGCGACCGGGCTCGATCGGCGTGAACACCTGCTTCTCGCGCGTGAGGGAGTTGTAGATCTTCAGCATGAAGGGCCGCTCGCCCCGTGGAATCGGGCGTATACGGCACGGTCGGGCAAATCAGGCCCCCGCGGGGCCTCCTCCGCGGCCCTGTCCATTCGCCGGGTTTGAAGTCCCCAACGTTCTTGGTAGAATTTCGAGATTCGTGCCACTAACCCACTGAAAACGTCGAAAAAGTATAGCACAATGCCACGTCGCTCCATGCGCTTCCCGGCGCTCGTTGCCGGGATCCTGATCGGGCTGTTTATCACCGCGGGGGTTCGCGCACAGAGCGACGAACTGCGGGAGGCCGGCGAGCTTGTGAAGCTCGGGCAGTACGATCGCGCCATGACGCAGGTGGACGCGTACCTCAAGGACCGGCCCAAGGACGCGCGCGGGCGCTTTCTCAAGGGCCTCATTCTTGCGGAGCAAAAAAAGTCAGACGACGCCATCGTGGTTTTCACCGAGCTCACGCGCGACTACCCTGAGTTACCCGAACCGTACAATAACCTCGCCGTGCTCTATGCCAACCAGGGGCAGTACGACAAGGCGCGCACCGCGCTCGAGATGGCGATCCGGACCCACCCCAGCTATGCCACGGCGCACGAGAATCTCGGCGATGTGTACGCGAAGATGGCGAGCCAGGCCTACGACAAGGCGCTGCAGTTCGATCGCGGAAACCGCACTGCGCAGACGAAGCTCAATCTGATCCGGGAACTCTTCCCCAACACGCCGCCCGCGTCCAAGGCCGCGACGGGAGCGGTCGCAAAGACGGGCGATGCAACTTCGAAGCCGGCTCCAAAGGCGGCCGCGCCGAAGCCCGTGGGGCCCATCGCCAGCACACCGCCCGCCGTTGCCGCCGGCGCGGACCCGAAGACGGGCAGCGGAGCGAAGAAACCGGCGGGCGCACCGGCCGGGAAGGACAAGGCTGCGGCAAAGGCGCCGGCCCCCGATAACACGCGATTGGTGCTGCAAGCCGTCGATCAATGGGCGAAGGCCTGGTCAGCCAACGACGTCCCCGCCTATCTCACTCACTACGCGGCGGACTTCGAGCCGCCGGAGGGCCTGTCGCGCGCGGCGTGGGAGGCACAGCGCAGGGAACGGATTGCCAAACCACGAAAAATCGAGGTCGCCATCGATGCGCCCAAGGTGGCTTTCACGGGCGAGGACCGTGTCAAAGTGACCTTCCGCCAGCGCTATCGCTCCGATACCTTTAATGCCACCGGAATGAAGACCCTGGAGATGGTCAGGCAAGGCGATAAATGGCTGATAACGCGCGAACTGTTCGGAGGCTGATCGCCTCCTCGCTGCCGCCCCGCGGGCGCATGGCGCGATTCGCGCTGCTGACGCTTGCCGTGGCGGCGGTGTGCGGCGCCGTGATTTTCGTGGGCGGGCGCTCCGAACCGGCGGTTTCGGCAATACCGGCCGTGCCCGTTCCGACGGCCACCAGCGGATCCGGGCGCAACGGACCCGATGCGCTGCTCGTCAAGACCATGCGTGAGATCAACGCCAACCGCCTGGACGGCGCGCTTGCCGAGGTCGACCGGATCATCGGCTCCTACCCCAACTTCCGCCTGGCCCATCTCATCAAGGGCGACATCCTGCTCGCTCGCGCGCGCCCGCTCACAACCCTTGGCGACGTCAACGGGGTGCCGCTCGATCAGGTCGAGGACCTGCGCGAAGAGGCGCGCGTGCGGATCGCCCGCTACGAGCGCAGGCCCCCCGCCACCCATGTGCCCCGCTACCTGGTGCAGTTGACGCCCGAGCAGCAGCACGCGTTCGTCGTCGATACGTCGAGTTCGACGCTCTATGTCTTCAGGAACGAGGACGGCGGGCTGCGTTACGTCGATGACTTCTACGTGAGCATCGGCAAGAACGGCATCAACAAAATCCGGGAGGGCGACAACAGGACCCCCCTCGGCGTCTATCACGTGACAAAATGGATGTCCCGGGCGCAGCTCGCTTCCGAGTACGGCAAGCAGAGCGAGCTCTACGGCGTGGGCGCGCTGCCGCTCAACTATCCCAATGCATGGGACCGGCGTGAAGGCCGCGAGGGCCACGGCATCTGGCTCCACGGTGTCCCGTTCGATACGTACAGCCGTCCCCCGCGATCGAGCAACGGTTGCGTCGCGCTCACAAACGAGGACTTCGAGACGCTGACGGGCAGAGCGCAGATCGGGCTGACGCCCGTGGTGATTACGGACGGGATGGACTGGGTTGCGCCCGAGTCGGTCACCACCGTGCGCCTGGAGTTGACCGACCAGCTCGAGCGCTGGCGTCGGGACTGGGAAAGTCTCGACACCGAAAAGTACCTCGAGCACTATGCGGCGGCGTTCTCGTCGGGACGCTCGGGGCTGCGCGAATGGTCGACGCACAAGCGCCGGGTGAACTCGGGCAAGAAATGGGTAAAGGTCAACCTGGACAAGGTGAGCATCGTGCTCTACCCCGGGCGGGATGACCTCGCGGTAATAACCTTCAGGCAGGACTACAAGAGCAGCAACCTCAAGAGCCGGATGCTGAAGCGCCAGTACTGGATGAAGGACGGCGGAAGCTGGCGCATCCTCTACGAAGGCTCCGCCTGATACACGCGAATGACTGCGTTCCCCGGGAGCATCCGGCGCGGCGACCCTCGCGATTCTTCGTTTCCGGCATCGTAAGCCGGACTGCCATGTATAGATCCATTTTCACGGTAATGGCCCTGGTCTGTGCGTTTGCCGCGACAGCCGCCGAGCCGCGGGTCGAGCTGAAGACCAGCATGGGCACGATCGTCATCGAGCTTGATCCCGAGCGCGCCCCTGCCACGGTGAAGAACTTCCTGCAGTACGTCACAGATGGGCATTACGACGGCACGGTTTTTCACCGCGTCATTCCGAAATTCATGATCCAGACCGGAGGCTTTACCCCGGAGTTCAAGGAGAAGCCCACGCGCGCGCCGGTGCGAAACGAAGCGGACAACGGCCTCAAGAACACCACCGGCACGGTTGCGATGGCTCGCAGGTCGGATCCGCACTCGGCGACCGCGCAGTTTTTCATCAACGTCGCGGACAACCCGTTTCTCGACTTCCGATATCCGACGCAGCAGGGCTACGGCTACTCCGTCTTCGGGCGCGTGGTCGACGGCATGGACGTCGTGCGGCGCATCGCGGGTGTTGCAACGGGCGCGGGCCCGGGACCACACCGTGACGTGCCGCTCCAGCCGGTCGTCATCGAGCGGGCGCGCGTTCTGGAAGCGCCGGGTTCGGGCACCAGCGGGTCAAAGGACGCGGGCGCCGGCCGCTAGCGCAGCACCAAGATCCGTCAGCGCCCCCTTAGCAGGCGGGGCCATCTGCGCTAACCTCTGGGTAGCGCACTGCCTTCGTTGAACCAACCGAGCCACGGGAGAATCATGGTCACACTGCATACCAATCACGGCGCCATTTCACTCGAGCTGGATGCCGAGCGCGCGCCGCAAACAGTCGCCAACTTTCTGCAGTACGTGAAAGACGGGCATTACAACAACACGATCTTTCACCGCGTCATCGACGGCTTCATGATCCAGGGGGGAGGATTCGAGCCCGGGATGAAGCAGAAGCCGACCCGGGCGGCGATCAAGAACGAAGCGGACAACAAGGTCGCGAACGCGCCCTATACGATCGCGATGGCGCGCACGTCGGAGCCGCATTCTGCAAGCGCCCAGTTCTTCATCAATGTCGCCAAGAACGATTTCCTCAACCACACAGCCCCCACCGCACAGGGATGGGGCTATTGCGTGTTCGGGCGGGTCGTGGCGGGGAACGACGTGGTCGACCGGATCAGGCGGGTCAAGACCGGGCGCAAGGGCTTTCACGAAGACGTGCCGGTCGAGGACGTCATCATCGAGCGTGCGGATGCCGGCGATTGATGCGGCACACTCTCTTCGTATCCGATCTGCACCTCGCTCCGGAGCGGAGCGGCATCGCCGACTCCTTCTTCCGGTTCGTCAAGGGCCCGGCGGCGCAGGCCGAGGCGGTCTACATTCTCGGCGATCTGTTTGAGTACTGGATCGGAGATGACGATCTCTCCGATCCATTCAATGCCTCGATCGCCGATGCGCTTGCGGCGCTGTCGCGCGGAGGTGTCGCAGTCAGATTGATGCAGGGGAACCGCGACGTGCTGATGGGGCAGGACTTCGCGGCCCGCTGCGGCGCGTCTCTCATCCCGGATCCCGAGCTTCTTGACCTCTATGGCACGCGCACGCTCGTCATGCACGGGGACACGCTGTGCACCGACGATGTCGAGTACATGAAATGGCGCGCCAAGGCGCGCAACCCCGAATTCCAGGCGAGATTCCTGGCGCAGCCGATTCCGGAGCGGAAGCGCTTGATCCTCGGCATGCGGCAGAAGAGCGAGGAGCACAAGCAGGGGCAGGCCCCGGCCATCATGGACGTCGCAACGCCGACGGTCGAGCGGGTGCTGCGCGAGTCGGGCTACCCGCGCATGATCCACGGGCATACCCACCGTCCGGCGCGCCACGTGCACGTGGTGGACGGCCGCGAGTGCGAGCGCTGGGTGCTCAACGCCTGGTACGAGCGGGGAGGCTACCTGCGCTGCGACGCGAACGGCTGCGAAGTGCATGCGTTGTGAGCGCGGGGCGGCACTGCGCCGCGCCATGCCGATTTGATCCATGTCAAGGCGGGCGGGCCCGGGGACATGAAAATGATGGAAACGCGAACTCCGATGCCCCTCCCCGACCCGATTCAGAAAACCGCCGCTCCGGCCAACGTGGAAGCAAAGGCCGGCACATCTCCCGCGACGCAGCTTGGTGTGCCCGTAGCGCTTCCGGAGTATCTCGAGCAGACGTACTGGTGGGCCTACCTGCACCCGCGAGGGGTCAGTTTCTTCGAGCGCCAGTGGCTGGTGAATCTCATTCTTTGGGGAAACTACAGACCGTTGCGCGACACGGCTTTCAGCGAGCTTCCCTCGGCCGGAACCGCTCAGGTCCTGCAGGTGGCGTGCGTCTACGGCGACTTCACTGCGACGCTGGCGCGGCACCTCGGCCCCTCGGCGCGCCTCGACGTTGTGGACGTTGCTCCGGTTCAGCTCGAAAACCTCCGCAGGAAGGTCGGCCGCCGGGCAAGCGTCGTCCTGCACCACCAGGATTCGGCAAATCTCGCGTTCCCCGACCAGAGCTATGACTTTGTCGTGGTCTTCTTTTTGCTGCACGAGCAACCGCAACAGGCAAGAATGCGCACGGTCGCGGAAGCGCTTCGGGTTGCCCGTCGCGGCGGCAAGATCATATTCGTCGACTACCACCGCCCATCAGAACTGAATCCACTGCGCTACGTCATGCGGCCCATCCTGGGAAAGCTCGAGCCGTACGCGCTCGACATGTGGTCCACGGATATCGCGAGCTGGCTGCCCGCGAATGCAAGACCCTCCCGCGTGGAGAAAAGCGTCTATTTCGGGGGGCTCTACCAGAAGGTCGTGGTCACCCTTTAGCGTCCGTTCCTGGGGAGATCATGCGTTGAGGCCCCTCGCCAGGTCAGCCTTGATGTCCTCCACGCTGTCGAGACCGACGGAAACGCGCAACAAGCTGTCGCCTATGCCTGCCGCGGCACGTTGCGCCGGCGTGTTTCGACCGTGAGTTGTCGACGCGGGATGCGTGATGGTGGTCTTGGTGTCACCCAGATTGGCGGTAATCGACAGCAGCCGTGTTTCGTCGACTACACGCCATGCGCCCTCCCGCCCCCCCTTCACCTCGAAAGACACGACGGCGCCGGGCGCCTTTTGCTGGCGCTGCGCCAGATCGTACTGGGGATGCGACCGGAGCCCCGGATAGTAGACACGCTCGACGCGCGGCTGCTGTTCCAGCCAGCGCGCGAGCTCCAACGCGCTCGCACATTGTGCCTGGATGCGGATCTTGAGCGTCTCAAGCCCCTTCAGAATGACCCAGGCATTGAATGGGCTCAGAGACGGCCCCGCGCTGCGCAGGAAACCGAATACCGGCTCGTATATCACGTCGCGCCTGCCGAGGATGGCACCGCCCACGACGCGGCCCTGGCCGTCCAGATACTTGGTGGCCGAATGAATCACGATATCCGCTCCCAGTTCGAGCGGCCGCTGCAGAATGGGCGTGCAAAACACGTTGTCGACCACCAGCAGCGCCCCCGCCTTTTTCGCCACCGCGGAGATGGCTGCGATGTCGTAGATCTCCATCAACGGGTTGGATGGCGTCTCGAGAAACACCAGACGCGTGCCCGGTCTTACCGCCTCCGACCACCGTGCGACATCGCTCCCGGACACGAAGGTCGTCTCGACACCAAATCGCTTCATGATGGTGCCAAGGAGCGTGACCGTCGCGCCGAACACGCTCGCCGAGCAGACGATGTGGTCGCCGGCCTTCAGCAGTCCCATCGCGCACGAGAGGATCGCGGACATGCCGGAGCCCGTGGCGATGCAACATTCGGCGCCTTCGAGCGCCGCGAGCCGCCGCTCGAGCACCGTCACGGTCGGATTGGTGAAACGGGAATAGATGTTCCCCGGCTCCTGGTTCGCGAAGCGTGCGGCCGCCTGCGCGGCCGACTTGAACACGAAGCTCGATGTGAGGTAGAGCGCTTCGGAGTTCTCGCCAAACTGGCTTCGCTCGATGCCGGCGCGAACGGCCAGGGTGTCCAGCTGGTAGTCGTTGCTCATGTGATCCGCTTTCCGCCTGCCGTAGGCAATAAAAAAACCCGTTCAGCTTCCGCGAACGGGTCTTTTGCCGTCGCTTTAGCTGGATTTGTAACGCGCCCGCAAGCTGAACTTCAAATCGGCGCGAATGGGAAATTACGCTGACCGTGCGAGCTTGTCAAGAAGCGGGAGGGGAGAAAGGCAGGAGGAACGCGGGGCGAAACCCGTGTGTGCGTCAGGGCAGCGGCGCCTCTCGCCTGAATTCAGTCAACGAGCTCGAGCCCAAGATCGAGATCGAGCTGCGTTGCTGCCGCCGAGGCCATTTCCATCATCTTGGCGCCCTCACGGCGCCTCGCTTCGACGCCCGCGAGGTATTCCTGCGTGACATCGCCGGTGATGTACATCCCCGAGAAGCACGAATCCTCGAAATTGGTGACTTTCGGGTTGACGCTCTGCACGTCCCGCCGCAGGGCATCGAGGTCCTGGTAGATCAGCTCATCGCAGCCGATCTCCCGCGCGATCTCCGGCTCCGTGCGCCCGGCTGCAATCAACTCCTCGCGGGTGGGCATGTCGATACCGTAGACGTTGGGGAAGCGCACCGGCGGCGCGGCCGATGCAAAGAACACCTTGCGTGCGCCGGACTCGCGGGCCATCTGCACGATCTCGCGACTCGTGTTGCCGCGCACAACGGAATCGTCCACCAGCAGCACGTTCTTGCCGCGGAATTCCATCGCAATCGAGTTGAGCTTCTGCCTGACGGATCGGCGGCGGATCGCCTGCCCGGGCATGATGAAGGTGCGCCCGATATAACGATTCTTGATGAAGCCTTCGCGGTACGGGAGGTTCAGCTGCTTTGAAAGCTGCATGGCCGCAGGCCGGCTCGAATCGGGGATCGGAATCACCACATCGATATCGAGATGGCGATACCTGCGGCGAATCTTCTCCCCCAGGCTCTCGCCCATCCGCAGCCGCGTCTCGTAGACCGAGATCCCGTCGATGACGGAATCGGGCCGGGCGAGATAGACGAACTCGAATATGCAGGGATTGAGCGAGACGGTGGCGGCGCACTGCCGGCTGTAGAAGTTGCCTTCCTGGTCGATGAAGATCGCCTCGCCGGGGGCCACATCGCGCACCACCTCAAAACCCAGCGCATCGAGCGCAACACTCTCCGAGGCGACCATGTACTCGAAGCCGCCCTCGGTCTCCGCGCGCCCGAACACAAGAGGCCGGATGCCGTAGGGGTCGCGGAAGGCAAGCAAGCCGTAGCCCGCGATCATCGCGACGACCGCGTAGGCGCCCCGGCAACGCCGGTAAACGCCCGACACCGCCGCGAATATCGTGGAGGGATCGAGCTTGTAGTTGGTCGCGGTCTCCTGCAGCTCATGTGCCAGCACGTTGAGCAGCACCTCGGAGTCGGAATTTGTGTTGACGTGCCGCAGGTCCTGCCGGAAGAGATCGTTCTTGAGCTGCTCGGTATTGGTCAGGTTGCCGTTATGCCCGAGCACGATTCCAAAAGGGGAATTCACGTAGAAGGGCTGCGACTCCGCCGCCGACCATGCCGAACCCGCGGTGGGATAGCGCGTATGCGCGATGCCGGCGAATCCGATCAAGGTGCGCATGTTGCGCGTGCGGAACACGTCTCGCACCATGCCCGGACCCTTGTGCATGTGGAAGGTGGCGCCCTGGGCCGTCACGATGCCGGCGGCATCCTGCCCCCTGTGCTGCAGCACCAGCAGCCCGTCGTAGAGCAGCTGGTTGACCGGGTTATCCCGGGTCACAACGCCCACTATCCCGCACATTGCCTGCCCTCAGTTGTAGGTAATGCGTTGCGACAGCCCGCCGGGAAGCCAGAGCTTGACCCGGCCCGCGAAAGACTCGAGCGGCTTGCTCAACGCCGCCTCCCGCCATACCGGCTGCTTGGGCAATGACGTCAAGCCTGCAAGCAGCACCAGAACCAGGACCACCAGCATTCCCCTGGCCAGCCCGAAGACGCCACCCAGGACGCGGTCCTCGACGCCCAGACCGACGCTTTTTACCAGCCTGGAAGCGAACATGGCAAGCAGGCTCATCGTGAGCAGCACCACCACGAATGCCGCGCCGAACCCGACCAGCAGGCGCACCTCCACGTTCGAGATCTCGTCCGGCAGCAGCGTCGCCAGCGGGCCGGCGCAGAAGTTCGCTGCAAGAAACGCCACGACCCAGGCGAGCAGCGCAAGCACTTCCCGGACGAGGCCGCGGATCACGCTGAGCACCAATGAGAGTCCGATGATCGCGATCACGACGTAGTCGAACACGGTCATTTCGTCGTAATGTTTCCGCTCAACCCGATCGCCTTCAACTGCTGCTGCGCCTTCTCTGCCGACTTGCGGTCCGCGAAAGGTCCCGCGCGAACACGGGTCACATCTCCCTTCACCGTCTTGACCACTTCGGTATAGGAATTGATGCCCGCCGCCGTGATCTTGTCCCGCAGCTCATTCGCCTTGTCGGCGTCGGCGAGCGCGATGACCTGGATCACGTACTGTCCGCTGTCGGGCTTGGGCGATGGCGGAGCAGCGGGTTTGGCGGGTGCGGCCTTTGCGGTTTTCTCGGGCGCCGGCGTTGGAGCCGGTGCGGCGGGCGGGGCTTTGGGCTCCGGTTTCGCCTCGGCAGCGCGTGTCGGCGGCGCAGCCTTGGGGGCGGGAGGCTCGGGCGCAAGCTTGGGAGAAAAAGCGCTGGCGTCGGGAGACGGGATCCTCACCGAGACTTCTTCCCCGGTCGGCCTGGGCTCAGGGTCGAGCACCATCGGCAGCACCACGACCATGGCCGTGACCAGCACGATGGCGCCAATCAGTCGCCGCCGTGCTCGCCGCTTGAGCTGTCGTTCTTCGTCGCTAATCGTTCGCGCCATCTGCTCCCGTCAACGCGGCCACCACCGCGATCATGGCTCACCATTCGATGAGGGCTCTAACCCGGGGTCCGTGCCATGCGCCGGCGATCGAGCAGGGGCACGACCGAAGCCACAGTGTAGAACGATCCGAACACGAGAATTCTATCATCTTCGACCGCCCTATCACACGCTTGCGCGTACGCGTCGGCCACGTTCGTGCAGCGCGTGAAGGCCGTTATGCCCGCCCTGGCAAGCGCGCGTTCGATCTCCGCGACATCCGCGCCGCGCGGCGCATCAAGGCCGGCGATGTACCAGTGCGAGATCGCCGGCGCGACGGCTGAGGCCACGCCCGAAATGTCCTTGTCACCAAGCATCGCGAAAACGCAGAACGTGCGTCCGGAACACTTCATTGCCGCAAGATTCGCCGCCAGGGCGCGGGCCGCATGAGGGTTGTGAGCCACGTCGAGCACGGTGGCCGGACGCCCCGGGACGACCTGGAACCGGCCCGCTATCTCGGCCTGCAGCAGTCCCTGCCGAATGTCATTCACTGCAATGGGCAGCCTGTCCCGCATGCACTCGAGCGCGGTGATCGCCGCGGCTGCGTTCTCCAGCTGGCACGCTCCCCGCAGCAGCGGATGCGGCAACGCGCCGCGCGCGCCGCGAGGTCCCCAGTACTGCCAATGCTGGCCCTGCACTCTGCTGCCGAAGTCGCGCCCGATGCGCAGCAGTCCTGCACCGATATCCTCAGCGTGCCGGATGAGGCTCACGGGAGGGTTCGGATCCGAACAGACTGCCGGCCTCCCGGCGCGGAAGATGCCCGCCTTCTCGCGACCGATCGCTTCGCGATCGGCCCCGAGATAGTCGACATGGTCAATATCGACGGCCGTCACGACCGCGCAATCGGCATCAAATGCATTGACGGCGTCGAGGCGCCCGCCCAGCCCGACCTCCAGGACTGCAACATCCACGACCGCCTCGCCGAAGAGCAGGACAGCGGCGAGCGTGCCGAACTCGAAATAGGTCAGTTGGGTGTCGCCACGCGCCCTCTCCACCGCGGAGAATGCTTTTGCGAGGGCCGTATCGCTTGCCTCAACGCGCCCGATTCGCACCCGCTCGTTGTAGCGCAGGAGGTGAGGCGAGGTATAGCATCCGACGCGATATCCGGCCTGATTCAGAATCGACTCCAGCATCGCGCAGGTGGAACCTTTCCCGTTGGTGCCGCCTACCGTGATCACGGGAAAGGTCGGCTCGAGGGCGAGCCGCGCCTTGACCGTGCCGACCCGATCGAGCCCGAGCGCGATGCTCGCCGGGTGTACGCGCTCGATGTGCGCAAGCCATTGCGCCAGTGTTTCCGGTTCCGGATTCAACAACGGTTCAGGCCGCGGGGGGAAGCTTCAGCAGGAGCGTGATCACGCTCGCAAGCTTGTCGCGCAGTTCGCGGCGGTCCACGATCATGTCGATCGCGCCGTGCTGGAGCAGGAACTCGGAGCGCTGAAAACCTTCGGGCAGCGTCTCGCGCACGGTCTGCTCGATGACCCGCGGTCCGGCGAACCCGATCAGCGCGCCCGGCTCCGCTATGACGATGTCCCCGATCATGGCAAAGCTCGCCGATACCCCGCCCATGGTGGGATCGGTCAGCACGGTCACGAAGGGCAGGCGCTCCTGGCCGAGCTGGGTGACGGCCGCGCAGGTTTTCGACATCTGCATCAGCGAGAAGAGCCCCTCCTGCATGCGCGCCCCGCCGCTGGCGGTGACGCAGATGTAGGGCAGGCGCTGTTCCAGGCAAACCTGCACTCCGCGAACGAACCGCTCTCCGACGACCGAGCCCATCGATCCCCCGAGAAACTCGAACTCGAACGCGGCAGCGACCACCGGAATGGTCTTGACGCTCCCCTGCATGACGACAAGCGCGTCTTCCTCGGATGTTTCCCGCCGCGCCTCCTCCAGGCGTTCCGTGTAGCGCCGGCTGTCCTTGAACTTCAAGCTGTCCACCGGCAGCACTTCGGCGCCCACCTCGTATCGCCCTTCGCGGTCGAGCAGCAGATCGAGCCGCTCGCGCGCCGAGATGCGATTGTGATGCGCGCACTTCGGGCACACGTACAGGTTCTTCTCGAGGTCCGCACGGTAGAGCACCGCCTCGCACGCCTCGCACTTGCTCCACAGCCCCTCCGGAACCATCTTCCTGGGGCTGCCCGCCTCGCGCTTGATCTTCGGCGGCAGCAGTCGTTGCAGCCAGCTCATGCCGTGGCCCTCGCCCTGGGCTGGTCCATGGCTGCTCGAATGCCGGACAACAGGGCCTTGACCTTCGGGATGAGATCACCCGTTCCGGCGCTCTCGATCTCCTGCACGAGCCGGCTGCCGATGATGACGGCATCGGCGATCTCCGCCACGGCTCGCGCGGTGGCGGCGTCGCGTATGCCAAAGCCGACGCCGACCGGCAGTGCCGACACCTGCTGAATGTGCCTGACGCGCGCGGCAACGTCATCGAGATCAATGTGCGATGCGCCGGTGACGCCGCGCAAGGAAACGTAATAGAGGTACCCCCGCGCAAGGCGAGCCACTTCCTGCAGGCGCGCCTCGGTCGTCGTCGGCGAGAGCAGAAAAATGGTGTCGATCGCGCCGCCATCGAGGAGCTCGACGAGTTGCCGGGCTTCTGACGGCGGATAGTCGACTACGAGGACGCCATCGACGCCCGCCGCTTTTGCCGAGTTGGCAAAGCGTTCCAGGCCCATCGCTTCGATCGGATTCGCGTAGCCCATGAGGACCACCGGCGTTACGGCGTTCGTCGCACGAAAATCTCGAACGAAGCCAAGGACGTCCTTCAACGACACGCCCTGCTTGAGTGCCCGCTCGCTCGAGCGCTGAACGACAGGCCCGTCCGCCATGGGATCGGAAAACGGAACTCCCAGCTCGATTACGTCCGCGCCGCTTTCGACCAGCGCGTGCATCAGCACGACCGTGATCTTCGGCCCGGGATCACCCGCCGTGATGAACGGGATCAGCGCCTTCTTGCCCTGCTTCTTCAGCGCCTGGAACGTGGACGCGATGCGCGACATGTCAACGGCAGTGATGAGTGATGGGTGATGGGTGATGGGTAAAATCACGGGCGGACCCGATCGCGTGCACGAATCCGCCGCTTTGCACTCCGCGTTTTGCACTCATCGCTAGATCTTGATGCCGGAGAGCTCGGCGACGGTATGCATGTCCTTGTCGCCACGGCCGGAGAGATTGATGAGCAGGATCTGCTCCTTCTTCATACGCGGCGCAATCTTCGCCGCGTACGCAAGCGCGTGCGCGGATTCAAGGGCGGGGATGATTCCCTCCAGACGGCAAAGGTCGTGAAACGCTTGCACCGCGTCCTCGTCCGTGACCGCGACGTACTCGGCGCGTCCGCTCTCCTTCAACCACGCGTGCTCCGGCCCGACTCCCGGGTAATCGAGCCCCGCGGACACCGAATGGGTCTCGAGGATCTGGCCATTCTCGTCCTGCAGCAGATAGGTGCGGTTGCCGTGCAATACCCCCGGCTTGCCAGTACAGAGCGTTGCGGCATGTTTGCCGCTTTCGAGCCCGTGGCCGGCTGCCTCCACTCCGATCAGGCGCACGGCCTCGTCCGGAATGTAGGGGTAGAAGATTCCCATCGCGTTCGAGCCGCCGCCAACGCATGCGAGGATGGCGTCGGGCTGGCGCCCGGCAAGCTCCAGCATCTGCTCCTGCGCCTCGCGCCCGATCACGCACTGGAAATCGCGCACCATCATCGGATACGGATGGGGGCCGGCAACCGTTCCGATGATGTAGAACGTGTTCTCGACGTTGGTGACCCAGTCGCGCATCGCTTCGTTCAGAGCGTCCTTGAGCGTCTTCGATCCGCTCTCCACCGGGACGACCGACGCGCCCAGAAGCTTCATGCGGTAGACGTTCTGGACCTGGCGCTTCACGTCCTCGACGCCCATGTAGACAACGCACTCCATTCCGTAGCGCGCCGCAATCGTGGCGGCGGCCACGCCGTGCATGCCCGCCCCGGTCTCGGCGATGACGCGCGGCTTTCCCATGCGGCGCGCGAGCAGCGCCTGGCCGATGACGTTGTTGATCTTGTGCGCACCCGTATGATTGAGATCCTCGCGCTTCAGGTAAACCTGCGCCCCGCCAAAATGCTCCGACCAGCGCCGCGCGTGGTAGACCGGGCTTGGCCGGCCTACGTAATGCTTGAGTTCGTACGCAAACTCGGCGAGGAACTCGGGGTCCTTCTGATAGCGGGCGTAGGCGGCGGTCAACTGATCAAGGGCCTGGATCAGTGTTTCGGCCACGAAGGTCCCGCCGAACCTGCCGAAGTGGCCGCTGCGGTCAGGCAGGTCATACATCTGCATCACGCACCCCCTTCATGAACGCGGCGATCTTCGAAGCATCCTTGATGCCCCTGGTGGACTCGACGCCGCTCGATACGTCCACGGCGAGCGGACGCACGCGGCGCACGGCCTCCGTGACGTTTTCGGCGGTCAGCCCGCCGGACAGTATGACCGGCAACGCCAGGTCGCGCGGGATGAGATTCCAGTCAAATGTGACGCCGCTGCCGCCTTGCAGCCCCTCGACAAAAGCGTCGAGGAGGAGCGCCTGCGCATCGCGGTAATCCCGTGCGTATTGTAGCAAATCCACTCCCGGACCCACGCGCACCGCCTTCACGAACGGCCGCCCAAACTGCCGGCAGAACCCGGGCGTCTCCTCCCCGTGAAACTGCAGGAGCTCGACCGGCGCTTCCGCGAGCACGGAACGCACCTCCGCTGCGCTTGCATTCACGAACAGCCCGACGCTGGTAACAAACGACGGGATCGCCCTGATGATCTCCCCCGCTCTAGCGGGCGTCACGTGACGGGGACTTCCCGCGTAGAAGACGAGACCGATCGCGTGGGCGCCGGCGCGCGCGGCTACGAGCCCGTCCTCGAGCCGGGTAATGCCGCAGATCTTGACCAGTGTTGTCATGAGGACCGAGTGTCGCAAAGCTCCGCGAAGGCGGTGCGCGACGGCACCGGCAACCCCCAGCGGGGCTCGTACTCGATATCCGCGAGGTACAGCCCGGCGGCGTCAAACGTGGGCGCGGCACGCGTCCGGTCGCGTCCTGCGAGCACCTCGGCAAGCCAGCCGGGTTGATGCTTGCCCTTGCCGACGTAGACCAGGCACCCCACGATGTTCCTCACCATATGATGAAGAAACGCGTTTGCCTGTATCTCGAACACGACGTAGCTGCCGCGGCGATAGAGATCGAGCCGTCTGACCGTCCGCACCGGGGAGCGCGCCTGGCACTCGGAGCTGCGAAACGCGCTGAAATCATGCTCGCCGATGAGCAGGCGGGCCGCCGCGCGCATCCTGTCGAGGTCGAGCGGAAGATGGAACCACCCCGCTCGCCCGTGAGCCGCGGCGGGGCGCACCGGATCATTGAGCAGCAGATAGCGGTAGGTGCGGCTCAAAGCGCAGTAGCGCGCATGAAAATCGTCGGGCACCTCGCGCGCCCACGTGATCGCACAGGGCGGCGGCAGCAGCGCGTTGACCCCGCGCACCCAGGCCGAAGGCGGTCGGGGCGCGGCCGCGTCGAAGTGCACCACCTGCGCGAGCGCGTGCACGCCCGCGTCCGTCCGCCCGGCACAGGTGATCGTGACCGGCGCTCCCGCGATCTCGCGCAGCGCACGCTCGAGCACGTCCTGCACCGCGCAGCCCTGCGGCTGCGTCTGCCAGCCGCAGAAACGGCTGCCGTCATACTCCACTCCGAGCGCGATTCTCACGCGTGCCCCTTGCGACTGCCGACTCCAAAAAACAAAACCGCGGCAGCGTCACGCTGCCGCGGTTCGACCTGTATCGCCCGCCTGCTCAGCCCAGACTGTCGAGCAGCGCCTTCGCCTGGGCTTTCTGGTCGGCGTCGCCCTCGTTGATCACCTCTTCAAGGATTTCCTTCGCGCCCGACCTGTCACCCATCTCCTGGTAGGCCTTGGCCAGATCAAATTTCGTCTGCACGTCGTACCAATGCCCGTTCTTCGTCGTCGGCACGCCCTGGACCGGCGCGGTGGTCAGGCTGTCGCCGACGTTAAGTCCGCCTTCCGGAATCTCGAGCTTGAAGTCGACGCCGCCCGGGCTCGTGATTTCCTTCACCGTCGGCAGCTCGTGCACAGGGGTTGCCGCAGGCGGCAGATCGATCTTGAAATCGATTGTATTGATGTCCCGCTCCGCGGCGCCGGCCTCGCGCCTTGTATCGGTACTCGGGGGCTCCCCCGCTGGCGGCACATCAAGCGTGAAGTCCGGCATGAGAGGCGCCGCGGCAGCACGCTGCGCGCGCTCCACGTCGGTCGCCATTCCGGTATCAACCACGGTCTGGGTCGCGGCCTGCACCGCCGCGGCGGCTTCATCGTCGAGCTGTATATCCGTCGTGGTGAGCTGGGACGTGCCACCGATCCCCAGGTCGAAGTCGATGTTCTGCCCGGTCCTGGGGCCGCTCGGCGCGGGTGCAGCGCTACCCTTGCCTGCTTCGTAGAGCTTGTTGCCGGAGTCAAATGCGTAGCCCATGGCGGCGACCTTGAGCCATTCGCCTCCCGAGCTGCCGATCTGCCTTTGCACGTCCGCGGCGAGCCGCCCGAACGCCGACTTGTCCTTGCGCGCCGCGTAGATCTCCAGCAGCTTCATCTTTACGTCCGCCCGGTTCGGTGCTCTCGCCAGCGCCTCCTTGAGAATCTCCTCGGCCTGGCCGTCGCGCCCGTAGGCGATGTAGACCTCGGCCTCGGCCAGGGGATCAACATCATCGGATGATCCCGCGCTGTCCGTCGAAGCGGCCGTTGCGGCGGAGTACATGTCATCAGTCGGGGCGGCCACCCCCGCCGCAACGGCGGCCGCCGACGTCATTGTGGGCGCTTCCCGGGACAGGTCGGCGTCAAACGCTTCTCGCGCACGGCGCCTGCGTGCCATCCACAGTCCCAATCCACCCAGAACCAGGACACCGCCTCCCGCCGCGAGATACATCGGGTCCCTGAGGGTTTCCATCACCTGGTCGACGACCCCGGGCTCCGACGGCGGCGGCGTAACCACCTTGGGTTTGGGCTTCGGTTTCAGCGCCGGCGGTTGGGGCTGGGCCACCACGGGGGGTTTTGCTGGTGCTGGCTTAGCGGCTTCGGGCTGCGTTGGCTGAGCGGGCGCAGGCCGCGCGGGCTCCGGTGCTGCTGCGGGTGGAGGCGCCGGCTGGGCCTGCTGCTGCGCTGCCGCCTTCTCCGGGCTCTTCAACTCGATCAGCTTCTGCATGTCCTTGATGGTTTTCTCGAGCTGCACGATACGGTCGTTGGCTTCCGCGAGCGCCTTTTCGCGGGCCACGACTTCTTCTTCAAGCGAGCGGATGCGCTCCGCCTGGTTTCGCGGGGTGGCTTTTCCGTCGCCCACGGCAGGGGGCTCGCCCTTGGATATCCGCACGACGTCTTTCGAGCCGGCGGCGGAATCTTCCTCGACCTTCGCCACGATCTTGCCGCGTGCAGCGCTTCGACCGCCCGCCGGCGTTTTGTCAGCTGCATCGGCGAGGCGCTGAAGATAGGCTCTCCAGTCCGTGACATGAGTGCGGTACACCGTGACCGCCTCGCCGCTGGAAACTGATTCGACTTCTGCCTGGTCCGGAACGCGGAGGATCTTCCCCGCCAGCACCAGGTTCATGTTCTTGCGAATGAAGGCATCTTCGTTGGCGCGGTAGAGCGCCACCAGCATCTGCTCGAGCGTCACGCCTGCCGGCTTCACGCTCATCGCGATGCCGCTTAGCGTTTCTCCGCGCTGGATAGGTCCGTACTGCCCTGGCCCCGCGGCCGCGGGTGCCGGAGCCGGTGTGGGAGTTGGAGTCGGAGCCGGCGCTTCTGCTACCGGGGGCGGCGCAATCGGCTCGCTCGCAGGTGCGCTCACCGGTGGTTCGGGCGCCGCCTGCACCGGGGGCGGCGCTGGCGCCAGGGGCGCCGCCGGAGCTTCAGGTGTCATCGGAGCGGGACGCATCTCGGGCGTTCCCGATACCATCGGTGCCGCCTGGCCGAGCGGCATCGATCCTACGCCGGGAGGATCGAGCAGCGCGGTGTATTCACGAAGAATCCGCCCGGCCGACCAGGTGAGATCGATCATCAGATCGATGAAAGGCTCTGTCACCGGGCGCGACGTGGTGATCTTGAGATAAGCCCGCCCGTCGGGTCGCTTTTCAATCGTGACACGTGCGCCCGGCAGTGCGGAGTTGTACTGCAGATTGGCTCGCTGGTAGGCCTCGGGCGGAGCAACACGCGCGCTGAGGGAGCCCATCTCGGCTTTCGTGACCGACACGAGCTCGATTTCCGCATGGAGCGGATGGCCAAGAGGCGACAACACCGTGAGTCGCCCCAGACCGGCCGCGCTTGCAAGCCCGGGTGCAAGCGCGATCAACAGCGCCGCAAGCCCTGCCTTCACGATGATATCCCGCACAGTGCTCCCCTCCTTTTTTCGAGGAATAAAAAGACTAACATCAATTAGTTAGCGATGCAAGCTCATGTTCCCGTTAAATGATATTCCTAATCAAACTATTTTTTAAGAAAATTAAAAGGGATAGTGTGACGAATTTCGCGGAGCGCCTGCATGACACCGGGATAGGCCCGACGGCGCACCGTGAAGATCTCTCCCCGGCTCAGGCGCGAACCGAGGCGTCTTTTCGGGTGGCCTTCTCGCCGGCCGTGGCGCTCTGATCGCTCTCCAGCAGGATACGGAGCATGCGCCGAAGGGGCTCCGCGGCGCCCCAGAGCAATTGATCGCCGACCGTGAACGCTGCGAGATAGTGCGTGCCCATCGGGAGCTTGCGCAAACGGCCGATACGCACCGTCAGCGTTCCGCTCACGGCAGCGGGCGTGAGCTCTGCGAGCGTGGGCTCACGCCGATTGGGAACGACGCGGACCCATGCATGCGCGGCGCCCAGCAAACGCTCGATTTCGTCCAGGCTGGCGTCGCGTGTGAGCTTGATCGTCAAGGCCTGGCTGTGGCAACGCATGGCGCCTACCCTCACGCAGATGCCGTCCATCGGGATCGGGTTCGCGCTGCGGCCGAGAATCTTGTTGGCCTCGGCCAAGGCTTTCCATTCCTCGCGGCTCTGGCCGTTGCCGAGATCCTTGTCGATCCAGGGCAGCAGGCTTCCTGCAAGGGGATATCCGAACTGCGCGACGGGAAGCGTGCTGCCGCGTATCGCGGCCGTGACAGCCTTGTCGATCTCCAGTATCGCGGCTCCGGGATCATCAGCGAGCTGGCGTGCCTGTCCGTGGATGCTGCCCATCTGCTGCACGAGCTCGCGCATGTGCTGCGCGCCGGCTCCCGATGCCGCCTGGTAGGTCATCGCGGTGAGCCATTCCACGAGTCCGGCGCGCACGAGCCCGGCCACCGCCATCAGCATGAGGGTGACGGTACAGTTTCCGCCGATATAGTTCCGGATTCCCCGCGCCAGCGCTGCATCGATGAGGCCCCGGTTGACCGGGTCGAGCACGATGACCGCATCCTGCTCCATGCGAAGCGCGGAGGCCGCGTCGATCCAGTAGCCGCGCCATCCCGCTTTGCGCAATCTCGGATGAATGTCGGTCGTGTAGTCACCCCCCTGGCACGAGATGAGGATGTCCGCCGCGGCAAGATCGTCGAGGTTGCGCGCGTCCTTGACCGGAGGCGCATCCTTGTCCATGCGCGGTGCTCTCGCGCCAATCTGCGACGTCGAGAAGAACAGGGGCTCGATGAGGTCGAAATCGCCCTCCTCGCGCATGCGATCCACCAGCACGGAGCCCACCATGCCGCGCCAACCGATGAGTCCTACTTTCCGCATCGCCATCTGCTGTCCTTAATCGTCTGTGGCGATCATAACGCTGCGACAACCGCGTCGCCCATCTCCGCTGTTCCCACCTTCCGCGTGCCGTCCTGGTAAATGTCCGCCGTGCGCAAGCCTTGCGCCAGTACACGCCTGACGGCGCCTTCGATGCGCCGCGCCAACGCATCCTCGTTGAACGAGTAGCGCAGCATCATGGCGGATGAAAGTATGGTCGCCAGCGGATTCGCCATGTTCTTCCCGGCAATATCCGGCGCCGAGCCGTGCACCGGCTCGAAAAGCCCCTTCGACCGCTCGTCGAGCGAGGCCGAAGGCAGCATGCCAATCGATCCCGTCAGCATCGAAGCCTCGTCAGACAGGATATCGCCAAACATGTTCCCCGTCACGATCACGTCGAACTGCTTGGGCGCGCGCACGAGCTGCATGGCGGCGTTGTCGACGTACATGTGGGTGAGCTCGACCTCCCGGTGCTTGCTGGCCACGTCGTTCACCACCTCGCGCCAGAACCGGCTGGTCTCAAGCACGTTCTCCTTGTCCACCGAGCAGAGCTTCCGGCCGCGTTTCTTCGCCGCGGCGAACCCGACCTCCGCGATCCGGCGGATCTCGCGCTCGCTGTAGACCATGGTGTCGAATCCCTCGCGTTCCTGACGCGTGTTCGTGCGGCGCCCGCGCGGCTCGCCGAAATAGATGTCGCCGGTCAGCTCCCGCACGATCATCACGTCGAGGCCTGACACCACCTCGGGCTTGAGCGTCGAGGCGCCCACGAGCTCCGGGAAGAGCACTGCGGGACGCAGGTTGGCAAAGAGCCCGAGCTCCTTGCGGATGCGCAGGATGCCCTGCTCCGGGCGGTTCGCGCGCGGCAGCGCGTCGTACTTCGGGCCGCCCACGGCGCCGCACAATACCGCGTCCGCAGCCTTGGCCAGCCGGAGCGTCGGCTCGGGAAGGGGATCCCCGAACGCATCGTAGCCGGCACCGCCGAACGGGGCCTGCTCGAGCTCGAGCTTGAGTCCGTCGCTCGCCAGCGCCTTCAGCACCTTCATCGCCTCGGCCACGATTTCGGGGCCGATGCCGTCGCCTGCCAGGACCGCTATCTTCACGAAAAAAGCCAGGGCTGATCTTTGCGGTGCCGCGCCTCGAAGGCCTTGATCTTGTCGGCATGCTCCAGCGTCAAGCCGATCTCGTCGAGACCGTTCAGCAGACAATGCTTGTGGAAGGGATCGATCTCGAACTTGAAGACCTGCCCACCCGGCGCCGTGACCGATTGCTGCTCAAGATCGATCGCAAGCCGGTAGCCGGCCGTCGAGTGAACCTCGCGGAAGAGCTGGTCGACGATGCCGGCCTCGAGCCGGATCAGCAGGAGCCCGTTCTTGAAGCTGTTAGTGTGAAATATGTCCGCAAAACTGGGCGCGATCACGGCCTGGAAGCCGTGCTGCAGCAGCGCCCAGGGGGCGTGCTCGCGCGACGACCCGCAGCCGAAGTTCTCGCGCGCAAGCAGCACCGTCGCCCCCTTGTAGCGCGGCTGGTTGAGAACGAAATCCTTGTTGAGCGGCCGCTTGGAATGGTCCATTCCCGGCTCGCCGTGGTCGAGGTAGCGCCATTCGTCAAAGAGATTCGGCCCATAGCCGCTGCGCTTGATGGACTTCAAGTATTGCTTCGGAATGATCGCGTCGGTGTCCACGTTAGCGCGGTCCATCGGCGCGACGAGGCCTTCCTGCTTCACGAATTTTTCCATGTCAGAAGCTCCGCACGTCCACGAAATGGCCCGCGATCCCTGCCGCCGCGGCCATCGCCGGGCTCACGAGATGGGTGCGCGCGCCTGGACCCTGCCGCCCCTCGAAATTGCGGTTCGAAGTTGACGCGATGCGATCGCCCGGCGACGCGAGATCGTCGTTCATGCCGAGACACATCGAGCACCCCGGCTGCCGCCACTCGAATCCGGCCTCCGCGAAAACCTTGTCGAGCCCTTCCTTCTCGGCCTGCGCTTTCACCAGGCCGGAGCCCGGAACCACGATGGCGAGCTTGACGCTGGGTGCGATACGCCTGCCTTTCACCACATGCGCGGCCGCGCGCAGGTCCTCGATACGCGAGTTAGTACACGCGCCGATGAAGATCTTGTCCGGCCGGATTTCGGTGATCGGGGTGTTGGGCGTGAGATCCATGTACTTGAGCGCGCGCTCCATCCACTCGCGCTTGACGGGATCCTTCTCCTCGCTCGGGTCGGGCACCTTGCCGTCGATCGTCGTCACCATCTGGGGATTGGTGCCCCAGCTCACCTGGGGCTGTATCGCTGCCGCATCGAGCGTCACGACCTTGTCGAATTTCGCGCCAGGGTCGGAAACGAGGGTGCGCCAGTACGCCACAGCCTTGTCCCACATCGCGCCCCTGGGCGCGAACGGCCGACCCTTCACATACTCGATGGTCTTTTCATCCACCGCGACCATCCCGGCGCGTGCGCCGGCCTCGATCGACATGTTGCACACGGTCATGCGGCCCTCCACGGACAGTGCACGGATCGCGCTTCCGGAGAACTCGAGCGTGTAGCCGGTTCCGCCGGCCGTTCCGATCCTGCCGATGATCGCGAGGATGATGTCCTTCGCGGTGATGCCGGTGCCCAGCGTGCCCTCCACGTCGATTCGCATCGCCTTGGTCTTCTTCGCCACCAGGCACTGCGTCGCAAGGACGTGCTCGACTTCGCTCGTGCCGATCCCGAACGCAAGGCAGCCGAACGCCCCGTGCGTGCTGGTGTGCGAGTCGCCGCACACGACCGTCATGCCCGGCAGCGTCGCGCCCTGTTCCGGGCCGATGACGTGCACGATGCCCTGCTGCTTGTCGAGAAACGGAAAATAAACCTTCGCGCCGAACTCCTT
>DASPGR010000311.1:0-16459 GCA_035620515.1 Burkholderiales bacterium
CCCGGGCCCTGGCGTTTCTGCGGCGGCGCATCCGGCCCGCGATCCGTTGAGGGAATCCGGATCTCGATAGACGAGGGATCAGGCCCGCCACGCTCGGTCACGTGCGTGACGAGGCGTGGATAGGCGATCACGATGGCAAGCGCGATCAGCTGCAGGGCGACGAAGGGAATGACGCCTCGGTAGATCTCCGCGGTCCTGACGTGGGCAGGCGCAACGCTGCGCAGGTAGAAGAGCGAGAATCCGAACGGCGGCGTGAGAAAGGAGGTCTGCAGATTCAAGCCGACCATCACGGCGAACCAGACCGGATCGAGCCCGAGCTTCACCGCCACCGGCCCGAGCAAGGGCAGCAGGATGAAGGCGATCTCGAAAAAATCGAGGAAGAACCCGAGCACGAAAATGAGAAGGTTGACGG
This sequence comes from Burkholderiales bacterium, assembly GCA_035620515.1. Classification (GTDB taxonomy): domain Bacteria; phylum Pseudomonadota; class Gammaproteobacteria; order Burkholderiales; family SG8-41; genus SG8-41. The sequence continues at coordinate 413 of DASPGR010000311.1, forward strand.
TGACGATGAAGCCCCATACTCCCCCGGGCACCAGATCGAACAGCCGCTCCACCCAGAGATCGCCATCCACCGCGCGGAAGACGAGCGCGAACACAGTGGAGCCGATGAGGATGAACATGACCAGGCTCGCAAGCCGCACGGTCGAGTCCAGCGCCTCGCGCAGCATTTGCCAGCCGAGCCGCCGCTTGATCGCTGCGAGGGCCATTGCGCCGACGGCTCCCATCGCGCCGGCCTCGGTGGGGGTCGCGATGCCCATGAAGATCGAGCCCAGCACGACAAAGATCAGCGCCAGGGGCGGCACCATCACCAGCGCGGCGTGCCGGTAGAGCCGCCAGCCTGCGCGCGTGCGGGCTGCAGGCGGCAAGGCGGGCGCCGCCTCGGGCCGCAGCCAGGACACGATTGCGACGTAGAGCGCGAGCAGCGCGACAAGCACCGCGGCGGGTCCCAGTGCGCCGAGATACATGTCGCCGACCGAAGCGCCGAGCACGTCGGCGAGCACGATGAGCACGATCGACGGCGGGATGATCTGGGCAAGCGTCCCGGAGGCGCAGATGACACCGGTCGCGAGCCGGCGAGAGTATCCGTAGCGCAGCATGACCGGAAGCGAGATCAGCCCCATGGCGATGACCGACGCCGCAATCACACCGGTCGCTGCTGCGAGCAGGGCGCCCACGAAGATGACGGCGTAGGCAACGCCGCCCCGCACCGGGCCAAACAGCTGGCCGACGGTATCGAGGAGGTTCTCGGCCATGCCGCTTCGTTCCAGGATCAGTCCCATGAACGTGAAAAACGGGATGGCGAGCAGCAGCTGGTTCTGCATGATGCCAAAGAGCCGCTGCGGCAGCGCCTGGAGCAGCGCGGGCTCCAGCAGCCCCAACTCGAAGCCGATGAACGCGAAGATGAGCCCGTTCGCCGCAAGCGCGAACGCGACCGGGTAGCCGAGCAGCAGCAGCGCGGCGAGACTCGCGAACATCAGGGGGGCCATCAGCTCAAATGCCACGCCCTGACCCCCGTGAATCGTGCATCGTGAATCGACGACCCGCTGCGCCCGGTTTCCTCATCACAGCGCGTGCCCCGGATGGCGCTCGCCTTCTTCCGGTGTCGTCAATCCACGGAGGAACGCGATGCGCTTGATGGTCTCGGACAGGCCCTGAAGGATGAGGAGAAGAAATGCGAGCGGAACCACGAACTTGATCGGCCAGCGCGGAAGTCCGCCCGCATCGGGAGACAACTCGCCGATGCTGTACGACTCGAGGAACGCGGTCCACCCGAACCAGAACAGTATCAACGCCGCCGGCAGCAGCATGAAAAGCCCGCCGAGAAGGTCGATCCACGCCCGGGTCCGCGCCGGGAAGCGTGCGGAGGCTATGTCAACGCGCACGTGCGCGTTGTGCTTGAGCGTGTAGCCCGCGGCGCACAGGAAGACGACCGAATACAGATACCACTGGATCTCGAGGAACGCGTTCGAGCTGAAATTGAATCCGTAGCGCGCGACCGCATTGCCGGCGCTGACCACGACGCAGGCGAGAACGAGCCAGGCGGCGGCGCGCCCGACGCGCTCGTTCACCGCGTCGATCCAGCGTGAGCAGGCGAGCAGGAATCGCATGAGTGCGGAAATTCTCCGGGGGACGCTGCGGATTCTGCCGGTACCGGCGTGAGCGGCCAAGGCGACCGCACCTCGTCACACCCTGGCGCGCGCATCCCCGGTGCCGGGGATGGGTGCTAAAATCAACAGTTTAGAAGGCCCGGTGAATTCCGCATGGATTCAGGCAAGAAGACCCTCGAGAGCGTCGACCCCGAGCTTGCCCGCGTGATCGCGCTCGAATTGCAGCGGCAGGAAGAGCATATCGAGCTCATCGCGTCCGAGAATTACGTGAGCCCGCGCGTAATGCTCGCGCAGGGAAGCGTGCTCACGAACAAGTACGCCGAGGGCTACCCGGGCAAGCGCTACTACGGCGGATGCGAGTTTGTCGACATGGCCGAGCAGCTCGCGATCGACCGCGCGAAGAAGCTCTTCCGCGCGGGCTATGCCAACGTGCAGCCGCACTCGGGCGCCCAGGCGAACAGCGCGGTCTACTACGCGGCGCTGCACCCGGGCGACGTGATTCTCGGCATGGCGCTCGACGCCGGTGGCCATCTGACCCATGGCGCATCGGTATCGCTCAGCGGACGCTATTACGACGCGGTCACCTACGGCCTCGATCCTGAAACCGAGGCGATCGACTACGCCGAGGTCGAGGAGCTCGCGCATGTCAAGAAGCCGAAGCTCATCATTGCCGGCGCGTCCGCGTACTCGCTCGTCATAGACTGGAAGCGCTTCCGCGCGATCGCCGACAAGTGCGGCGCGCTGCTGATGGCCGACATCGCGCACTACGCGGGACTCATCGCGGCGGGGCTGTATCCCAGTCCCGTGGGAATTGCGGATTTCGTCACGAGCACGACGCACAAGACGCTGCGCGGGCCGCGCGGCGGAATAATCCTGGCCGACGCCCAGCACGAGAAGGTGCTCAACTCCGCGGTATTTCCCGGAACGCAGGGTGGTCCGCTGATGCACGTGATCGCCGCCAAGGCGGTCGCGCTGAAGGAGGCCATGTCGAAGGAGTTCAAGGCCTACCAGGAGCAGGTCCTCGACAACGCGCGCGTCATGGCCAAGGCGCTGCACGAGCGCGGCTTCCGGATCGTGTCGGGGCGCACCGAGTGCCACATGTTTCTCCTCAACCTGCGCGACAAGGGGATCACGGGGCGCGACGCGCAGAACGTCCTCGAAAAGGTCGGCATCACCGTCAACCGCAATGCCGTGCCCAACGATCCCCAGAAGCCGATGATCACGAGCGGCGTGCGCATCGGCTCACCCGCGATGACGACGCGCGGAATGCGGGAAATCGAGGCCGAGCTCCTCGCCAATCTCATCGCCGACGTCCTGGAAGCGCCCACCGACGAGAAGGTGCTCGAGCGCACCGCGGGCGAGGTGACGAAACTGTGCGCCAAGTTCCCCGTCTATGGCTAAGGCGAACGGCGCTGCCCTATGGCGGATGGCGAATGGCGTATGGGGGACACCCGTCACCCATCACCCATCACCCATCACGGGTCCTGAGGCCTTTGCTCCTTGGCTATGAAGTGCCCGTTCTGCCAGTCTGACGAGACGCAGGTCATCGACTCCCGCGACAGCGACGACGGCGACAGCATCCGCCGGCGCCGCAAGTGCGTCGCCTGCAACAAGCGCTTCACGACCTACGAGACGGTCGAGCTCCGCATGCCGCAGGTGGTCAAGCAGGACGGCAGCCGCGCCGAGTTCGACCTGGAGAAGCTGCGCACGGGATTCATGCGCGCGCTGCACAAGCGGCCTGTGCCGACGCAGCTCGTCGACGAGGCGGTCGCCACGATCACGCAGAACGTGCTGGCGCTCGGGGTGCGCGAGGTCGACTCGCGCCGCATCGGGGAAATGGTGATGCGCGAGCTGCACAAGCTCGACGAGGTGGCCTATATCCGCTTCGCGTCGGTCTATCGCAGCTTCCAGGGAGTGGACGACTTCCGCGACGTGATCCGGGAAGTTCAGGCGCCTTCGCCCGCGCGCAAGCGCGAGAGCGAATGATTCCGTAAGCGACCGGGCAATCCGGGCAGCCCCGGTAGCACCGCGTAACACGCCGGATTGAATGCAACCCTGTCACCTGGCTACCCAGTCACCCAGTCACCCAGTTACCGTGTTCTCCGCTGACGATCATCGCTTCATGGCCCGCGCGCTCGAGCTTGCCGAGCGCGGCCTCTACACGACGTCCCCCAACCCCCGCGTGGGCTGCGTCATCGTGCGCGAGGGGGCAATCGTGGGCGAGGGCTGGCACGAGCGTGCGGGCGGACCCCACGGGGAAGTAAGTGCGCTCCAGGCCGCGGGCGCCCGGGCGCGTGGCGCAGCGGCGTACGTCACCCTCGAGCCCTGCGTGCACCAGGGCCGCACCGGACCGTGCACCGAGGCGCTCATCGCATCCGGCGTGGCAAGGGTCGTGGCGGCGGCGCAGGATCCCAATCCGCTCGTTGGCGGACGGGGGCTCGCGCGGCTGCGCGAGGCCGGGATCGCCTCCGATGTCGGCCTGATGGAAGAAGAGGCGCGCGAGCTCAATATCGGTTTTGCAAGCCGCATGACCCGCGGCCGCCCGTGGGTCAGGATGAAAGTGGCGGCAAGCCTCGACGGGAAAACCGCGCTCAACAACGGTCGCAGCCGGTGGATCACGGGCGAGGCGGCGCGGCGCGATGGCCATCACTGGCGCGCGCGCGCCTGCGCGGTGCTGACGGGCATCGGCACCGTCCGCGACGATGATCCGCAGCTCACCGTGCGGGACGTGGCGACCACCCGGCAGCCGCTGCGGGTCGTTGTCGACAGCCGCCTCGAGATGCCGCACACGGCGCGGGTGCTGGAGGGCGGTCACGTGCTGATCGCGGGCGCGCGGGATGATCGGAGCACCATTGCTGCGCTGCGCGAGAAAGGCGCGGAGGTCGTGGTGATTCCCAATCGCGCAGGCAAGGTCGAGCTCCCGGAGCTGATGCGGGAGCTCGCGCGGCGGGAATTGAACGAGGTTCACGTGGAGGCGGGGCACCGGCTGAACGGATCACTGGTAGCCGAGGGTCTCGTCGACGAGCTCGTGATCTACCTTGCCCCGGCGGTCCTGGGCGATGCGGCGCGGGGGATGTTCGAGCTGCCGGAGCTCACGGACCTGGCCGGGCGCCGGCCCCTCGGCATCCGTGACGTGCGTATGATCGGCGCCGATATTCGGATTGTGGCGAGGTTCGTATAATGTTTGGCGGGATCGTGGCGGCGGTCGGCTCAGTGGCGGCGGCACGGTCCGGCGCGGGAGGCTTGCGGTTGCGAGTGGCCTGCGGCGGGCTGGACCTGTCGGACGTCTCGGTCGGGGACAGCATCGCGGTGAACGGCGTGTGCCTTACTGTGACCGGCCTGGATTCAGCCGGGTTCGAAGCCGACGTTTCTGCCGCAACGTTGGCAAGCACCACCGGTTTCGCGGAAGGAAGCCGCGTCAACCTCGAGAAGGCGCTGCGTCTGTCGGACCGGCTGGGCGGGCACCTCGTGACCGGCCACGTGGATGGGGTTGGACGGGTGTCGCGGCTCGACGCAGCGGGCGCGAGCCGCCTGCTGGGAGTCGAGGGGCCGCCCGAGCTGGCAAGGTATTTTGCGCGTAAGGGTTCGGTGGCGGTAAATGGCGTCAGCCTTACCATCAATGATGTGAACGGCGCCGAGTTCGCGGTGAACCTGATACCTCATACGCTCTCCGCGACCAACCTTGGGGCTTTGCACGTGGGGGACAGGGTCAACCTGGAAGTGGACATGCTGGCACGTTACGTCGAGCGCCTGCATCAACCGGAGTGAATGGTAAATCGCGATGACCTCAAGACCTGAGACTCTGATCAGCCCCATCGCGGATGTCATGGCCGAGCTGCGTGCCGGCAGGATGGTCGTCCTCGTCGACGAGGAAGATCGCGAGAACGAGGGCGACCTTCTCATCGCGGCGGAGTTCGTGACGCCGGAGGCGATCAATTTCATGGCGCGGCACGCGCGCGGTCTCATCTGCCTCACGCTGACCGAGGAGAAGTGCCGAAGCCTTAACCTGCCGCCGATGGCCACCATCAACCGCGCTTCGCACGGCACCAATTTCACGGTTTCGATCGACGCTGCCCGCGGCGTCACGACCGGCATATCGGCGGCTGACCGCGCGCGCACGGTGCAGGCCGCCATCCGTCCCGACGCCAGCCCCGCCGATCTGGTGCAGCCCGGCCACATCTTTCCGCTCGCGGCGCAGGAGGGTGGCGTGCTGGTTCGGGCGGGCCATACCGAGGCCGGGTGCGATCTCGCGCGGCTCGCGGGTCTCGCGCCGGCCGCGGTGATCTGCGAGATCCTGAAGGAGAACGGCGAGATGGCGCGCCTGCCCGATCTCATCGAGTTCGCGCAGGCGCACCGCCTGAAGATCGGCACTATCGCCGATCTCATTCACTATCGGAGCAGCACCGAGTCGCTGGTGCGGCGGGTTGCGGAGCGCGAGATCGAGACGATACACGGCACGCTGCGCCTGCATCTCTACAGCGACCGGATCGGCGAGGCTACGCACCTCGCGCTCGTCAAGGGGCGTCCCGACCCGCGCCGGGAAGTGCTGGTGCGCGTGCATGAGCCGGTCTCGGTGATCGATCTCATCGACGTCGCGAGCCCCAGCCACTCGTGGAACTTCAACGACGCGCTTGCCGCGATCTCCCGCGCGGAATGCGGCGTGATCGTGCTCCTGCACCGGCCCGAGACAGCCGCCGACCTGCTCGAGCGGGCGCGTGCGGGCGAAGGCGGCAGGGCCGCGAGCGGCATGGTGCTCAGAAACTACGGCATCGGGGCCCAGATCCTGCGGGACCTGGGTGTCCGTCGCATGCGCATCATGGGCGTGCCGCGGCCGATGCCGAGCATGGCGGGTTTCGACCTGGAGGTGGTTGGCTATCTCCAGCCTTCCGGTGGTGAAGCTTGATGGCGCGCTACGACAACATCGAGGAAATGGAGCCGGATCTCGACGGGTCGGGCCTGCGCATCGGCATCGTCATGAGCCGCTACAACCAGGAGATCGGGGAAGGGCTGCTTTCGAGCTGCACGGCGGCGCTCGTCAAGCATGGCGTCAGCGCCTCCGACATGCTGATCGTGACCGTGCCGGGCGCGCTGGAAGCACCGATCGTCCTGCAGAAGATGGCGAACTCGGGCCGGTTCGATGCGCTCGTCGTCCTCGGTGCCGTGGTGCGCGGAGAGACCTACCACTTCGAGGTGGTGGCCAACGAATCAGCCGGCGGGATCACGTCGGTCACGCTCGACGCCGGGGTGCCGATCGCCAACGGCATCCTCACGACGGACGACGAGGACCAGGCGCTGGCGCGCATGTCGCAGAAGGGCACCGAGTGCGCGCTTGCGGCGATCGAGATGGCGAACCTGCTGAGGCGGCTCGATGAAGACTGACCGCCGCCGTGCCCGCGAGTTCGCCCTGCAGGGCCTCTACCAGTGGCAGCTCGCCGAGGCCGATCCGGCGACGATCGCGCGCCAGCTCGCCGAGGCGCGCGGCTTCGAGAAGATCGATGTCGCCTATTTTCGCGACCTGCTGGAAGGCGCGGTGGCCGCGGCCGCGGAAATCGAGCGCGAGATCGAGCCCTGTCTTGACCGGGAGCTGAAGCGCCTGAGCCCGGTCGAGCGCGGCATTCTGCTGCTGGCCGGCTACGAGCTTGCGCATCATCCGGAGGTGCCGTTCCGGGTCATCGTGAACGAGGCCGTCGAGCTCGCCAAGGCCTACGGCGGCACCGACGGCTACCGGTTCGTCAACGGGGTGCTGGACAAGCTCGCAACGCGCCTGCGGCAGGCGGAGGTCAAGGCGCTGCAATGAACGGGGAATCAACATGAACCCTGCGGACACCGGGGCCATCGACCCGCGATTGAAGAAGCGGATGCTGATGTTCTACCTCGCCGGAATATTCAACGCGGTGATCGGTGTCTATATCCTGCTCGAGGGCCGGAGGTTTCTTCCGGAGGGCACCGTCCTCATCCTCGTGATTTTCTTCTTCGGCTTCGCGGCGGTGGACTTCTACTTTCCGCGGATGATGAAGAGGAAGTGGCTCGAGTATCAGGCACAGCTCGCCGCGCAGCAAAAAGCGGCGGAGCAGCAGAAGTAAGTGGCTCTGTCCGAGTTCGAGATCATCCGGCGCTTCTTCACCTCGCGCGCGCGCAGCGCCGTTCTCGGCGTCGGCGACGATGCGGCGATCGTCCGGGCCCGGCGCGGCTTTGACCTCGTGGTGACGACCGATCTCCTGGCAGCCGGGAGACATTTCCGGCACGACGCCGATCCCCGCGGGATCGGGCACAAGGCACTCGCCGTCAATCTCTCCGATGTTGCGGCAATGGGAGGTCAACCGCGCTGGGCGACGCTTGCCCTCGCTCTTCCCGGGGCGGATGCCCGCTGGCTCGCCGGCTTTTCGCGCGGGTTCATGCGCCTCGCGCGGCGCCATGGCGTCGATCTCATCGGCGGGGACACGACGCGGGGGCCGCTTGCGATCTGCGTGCAGTTGATCGGCGAGGTGCCGGCGGGACACGCGCTCCGGCGCGATGGCGCGCGGGCGGGCGATGATGTCTGGGTCTCGGGGCATCTCGGCGATGCCGCGCTCCTGCTCGCCGCAACGGCCGGCCGCGTTCCGCTATCGGCGCGGGAACGGGCCCGTCTTGCGCCGCGGCTGCACACACCGGTCCCGCGCGTCTCCCTCGGCATCGCACTGCGCGGCTTGGCCGGAAGCGCCATCGACATCTCTGATGGGCTACTCTCCGATCTCGGGCATGTGTGCGAACGCTCGGGCGTCGGGGCCGTGGTCGATCTCGCGCAAATTCCCTGCTCGGCCACGATGCGCAGGCATCTCTCCCGCGCGCCGGCGAGGGCGGCGCTGCTCTCCGGGGGTGACGACTATGAGCTCTGCTTCACGGCGCGGCGCCGCGAGCGCGAGCGGATCGCACGAGTGGCGTGCCGCCAGCGTCTGCCGGTCACGCGAATCGGCCGGATCGTGCCGGCGAAATCGGGCGCAGCGCAGGTGACGGTTGTCGACCGCGACGGCCGCGCGCTCACCTTGAAACAGAAAGGCTTCGACCATTTTGGCTGAGCTCGTGCTGCGCCCGTCGTGGCGCTTCGTCCGGCGGCACCCCGCGCATTTCATCGCCTTCGGCGGCGGCATCGGGCTCGTTCCGTTCGCGCCCGGCACATGGGGCACCCTTCTCGCGGTCCCCTTGTACTGGATCGCGAACCGGTTTCTTGCGCCCGCGGAGTTTCTTGTCCTTGTGTGTTTCTTCTTCGGGCTCGGGATCTGGGCCTGCGGGGTCACCGGCCGCGCGATTGGCTCGAGCGACCATGGCGGCATGGTCTGGGACGAGACCGTGGCGTTCCTCCTGGTGCTTTTTCTCGTGCCGGCGGCGCTTGCCTGGCAGGCGGCGGCTTTCGTGCTTTTCCGGTTGATCGATATCGTTAAGCCGCAACCGATACGCTACTACGAGAAGCGATTCAGGAGCGGCTTCGGGGTCATGCTGGACGACCTCGTGGCGGCCTTCTTCACGCTGGTGGTCCTGGCGATCGCAAAGATCGTCATTGAAGCCCTGGCATGATGAGGCACTTAGGATCGCGACGCACCGGTACTCCCAAGTTCATCATTGACCCAGGAATTGGCGAAGGAGCGTGATGGCGGATTCGGCACTGTATGGGCTCGCCGAGGAGGTGGGCGATGCGTTGAAGGCCCGCGGCCTGATGCTGGTTACGGCCGAGTCGTGCACCGGCGGCTGGATATCCGAGGCGGTCACGAGGGTGCCGGGAAGCTCGGACTGGTTCGAACGCGGCTTCGTGACCTATACCTACATCTCGAAGCGCGAGATGCTGGGCGTGAAGGAGGGAACGCTTGCCAAGCATGGCGCAGTAGCGGAGGAGGTCGTGCGCGAGATGGTCGCAGGCGCGCTTGCCCGCAGCCACGCGCAGGTTGCGGTCGCGGTGAGCGGCGTCGCGGGTCCCGGTGGCGGCACGCCGGACAAGCCGGTCGGCACCGTGTGCCTCGCCTGGAGCATGACGGACGGCAGAACCAGCAGCGAGACGATCCGCTTCGCAGGCGACCGCGAAGCCGTCCGCCGCCAGGCGGTGGAACGGGCCCTGCGGGGCGTGATCGAGCTGCTCGACTTCTGACATGCGCTGCGAAGAGGTTGACGAGCTTGTAGACGGGCGACTCGCGAGCCCGTCCGCCGACAGAAACAAGGGACCGATTCTGCAGGTGCTCGAGCGGATTCTCCCGCCGACCGGGATGGTGCTGGAGATCGCGAGCGGCACGGGGCAGCACGTCGTTCACTTTGCCCGCGCGTTGCCGCACCTCACGTGGCAGCCGAGCGATGTTGAAGCGGAGTGCCTGACGTCGATAGCCGCCTGGCTCGCTGCGTCGCGCCTGCCCAACATCCGGAAACCCATCGCGCTCGATGTGCTGGCATTTCCCTGGCCGGTGGCCGAGGTCGACGCCATCGTCTGCGCGAATCTCCTTCATATCGCGCCGTGGCCGGTCGTGCCGGCCCTTTTCGCGGGGGCCAGAGTCGCGCTTCGTGCGTCCGGAGCCCTTTATCTCTATGGGGCCTACTCAATCGGGGGCAGGCACACCGCGCCCAGCAACGTGGCCTTCGACCGCGCGCTGCGGGCGCACGATCCCCAATGGGGCGTGCGGGACCTCGCGGAGGTGGCGCGTGTCGCCGAAGGCGAGGGGTTCGACCTGAGCGAGACGGTCGAGATGCCGGCCAACAACCTGAGCGTCGTTTTCAGGAAGCGCGGGCCGGCGGATTCCTGATATTGCCCGGGGGCGATCCCCCCAGGCGGGGGGCGCGGTTCAATCGTTCGCCAGCAGGTTGATGAGGCTCGAGGAATCCCATCGCCCTCCGCCGCGCGCCTGCACCTGCGCGTAAAACTGCTCGATGAGCGCGGTGACGGGCAGCCGCGCGCCGTTGACCTTCGCCTCGGCGAGGCAGATTCCCAGGTCCTTGCGCATCCAGTCCGCGGCGAAGCCGAACTGGAACTCACCCGCGAGCATCGTCTTCCAGCGGTTTTCCATTTGCCAGGACGTCGCCGCGCCCTTGCTGATCACCGAGAGCACTTTTTCCATGTCGAGACCGGCGCGGCGGCCGAAGTTGAGCCCTTCGGCGAGCCCCTGGATGACGCCGACGACGCAAATCTGATTCACCATCTTGGTGAGCTGCCCGGACCCGGCGGGCCCGATGAGAGCGCAGCTGCGTGCATAGAGGTCGAGCACAGGCTTCGCGCGCTCGAAGATGGCCGGATCGCCCCCGACCATGATGCCGAGCTGCCCGCTCTGCGCGCCGGACTGGCCGCCTGAGACCGGCGCGTCGAGAAAGCCGAGTCCCAGGGCACGGGCGCGCTCGTCGAGCTCGCGGGCGAGCACCGCGGAAGCCGTTGTGTGTTCGACGTAAATGGCTCCCTTTTTCATGCCGGCGAGCGCGCCATCGTCACCGTAGGCGACCGCGCGCACGTCATGATCGTTGCCGACGCAGCAGAACACGAAATCCGCGCCTTGCGCTGCGGCGCGAGGGGTCGTGGCGCTGCCGCCGCCGTGTTCCTTTGTCCAGCGCGCGGCCTTCTCCGCGGTGCGGTTGTACACCGTGACCCTGTGGCCGCCTTTGTTGAGCAGGTGGCCTGCCATCGGGTAGCCCATGACGCCCAGGCCGATGAACGCTACGTTTGCCATGTGATGGGTCCTTTCTCGCGCCAATACTGAGTATGTTAGGGGCTTTATCGCCCGGCGCAAGGAGAGCCGCTCCCGTCATCGGCGCCGCTCTGTCAACGCCGGGCCGGGCCTCTGCGTTTTACGGACGTGTCGTGCACGCAGGTGGTTTAGAATAACCGGCTGCAAACTCAAGGAATCCCGCAATGGAAGAGAACAAGGCCAAGGCCCTGGCTGCCGCGTTGTCCCAGATCGAGAAGCAGTTCGGGAAAGGCTCGATCATGCGGCTCGGCGAGTCCGATGTGTCGAAGGACATCACGGTAGTCCCGACCGGCTCGCTCGGGCTCGATCTCGCGCTCGGCATCGGTGGGCTTCCGCGCGGGCGGGTCGTGGAGATCTACGGTCCCGAGTCCTCGGGCAAGACGACGCTCACCCTGTCGGTCATCGCGCAGATGCAGAAGCTGGGCGGCACGGCGGCTTTCATCGACGCCGAGCACGCGCTCGATCCCCAGTACGCGGGCAAGCTCGGGGTCAAGATCGACGAGCTTCTCATCTCCCAACCCGACAACGGCGAGCAGGCGCTCGAGATCGCCGACATGCTGGTGCGCTCGAGCTCGGTCGACGTGGTGGTGATCGACTCGGTCGCGGCGCTCGTGCCCAAGGCCGAGATCGAGGGCGAGATGGGCGAGCCGCAGATGGGGCTGCAGGCGCGGCTGATGTCCCAGGCGCTGCGGAAGCTCACCGCCAACATCAAGCGCTCCAACACGCTCGTCATTTTCATCAACCAGATCCGCATGAAGATCGGCGTCATGTTCGGCAACCCGGAGACAACGACGGGTGGCAACGCGCTCAAGTTCTATTCCTCCGTGCGCATCGACATCCGGCGCATCGGCTCGATCAAGAAGGGCGAGGAGGTGATCGGATCCGAAACCCGGGCGAAGGTCGTGAAGAACAAGGTCGCACCCCCTTTCCGCTCCGCAGAGTTCGACATCCTTTACGGGGAGGGAATCTCCCGCGAAGGCGAGCTGATCGAGCTCGGCGTCCTGCACAACATCATCGAGAAGTCGGGCGCGTGGTACACCTACGGCAAGGACCGCATCGGCCAGGGCAAGGACAATACGCGCGACTACCTGAAGGAACACCCCGACACCGCGCGCGAGATCGAAAACAGGATCCGTGCCGCTGCGGGCATGGCGGTGCCGGCGGAGCAGGCTCGGCCCCACCCGCCCGTCCAGTCGAAAGCCGAGGCGCGAAAGGCGGCCCACTAGCACGCCGGTGACCGGTGACCCGTGACCGGTGACCAGAGAACCCGGGAGCCCGGCCTGCGCGTGCGCGCATTGAGGCTTCTCGCGAGGCGCGAGCATTCGCGGCAGGAGCTTGAACGCAAGCTCTCGACCCATGCGCAGGACGGGGCGGAGCTCGAAGGCGTGCTCGACGCCCTGGAAGCCGAGGGCCTGCTATCGGAGCGGCGAGTCGTGGAGCAGATCGTGCACGCGCGCAGCTCGCGGTTTGGCGCGCGGCGCATCGCGCGCGAGCTCTCCCAGAAGGGCATTGCGGAGGAGGCGATCGCAACGGCCGTGCAGGCGCTGCGGTCCGACGAGGTGGCGCGCGCGCAGGCGGTGTGGCGCAGAAAGTTCTCGCAACGTCCCCGAAATGCAGCCGAGCGCGCCCGCCAGGCGCGCTTCCTGCAGGGCCGCGGCTTCGATTTCGACACGATCATGAAGGTGCTGAAGGGGGGCGACGAGCAGTGAGCCTGGCTGCCCTGTGTGTGGAAGAAACGAGTCGATTGCGCTAAATTCGGGTCACGAGTCAACCGGTTGCAGGTATGAAAAGCAGCGAAATTCGCACGAGATTCCTGGAGTTCTTCCAGGACCAGGGCCACGCCGTGGTGGCCTCGAGCCCGCTCGTGCCCGCCAACGACCCGACGCTGCTCTTCACCAACTCCGGGATGGTGCAGTTCAAGGACGTTTTTCTGGGCCACGACCGGCGGGCCTACACCCGGGCGACGACGGCGCAGCGCTGCGTGCGCGCAGGCGGCAAGCACAACGACCTCGAGAATGTCGGCTATACCGCCCGGCACCATACATTCTTCGAGATGCTGGGCAATTTCAGCTTCGGCGACTACTTCAAGCGCGACGCAATCCGCTACGCGTGGGAGCTCCTCACACGGGTCTACAAGCTGCCCGGCGAGCGCATGTGGACCACCGTCTATCACGAGGACGACGAGGCCTACGACATCTGGACCCGGGACATCGGCGTGCCGAAGGAGCGCTGCGTGCGCATCGGCGACAAGCCGGGCGCCCCGAAATACCAGAGCGACAATTTCTGGCAAATGGCCGATACCGGCCCCTGCGGCCCGTGCACGGAGATCTTCTGGGACCATGGTCCCGGCATTGACGGCGGCCCGCCGGGCGGGGAGGGCGCCGACGGCGACCGTTACATCGAGATCTGGAATCTCGTCTTCATGCAGTTCAACCGGGACGAGAAGGGCGCGATGAACCCGCTTCCCAAGCCGTCGGTCGACACCGGCATGGGGCTCGAGCGCATCGCCGCGGTGCTGCAAGGCGTGCACTCCAACTACGAGATCGATCTTTTCCAGGATCTCATCAAGGCTGCGGCGCGGGAGACCGGGACGAGAGATCTTTCGAGCAAGTCGCTCAACGTGATCGCCGACCACATCCGCGCCACCTCGTTTCTTATCGTCGACGGCGTCATCCCCTCGAACGACGGGCGGGGCTACGTGCTTCGGCGCATCGTCCGGCGCGCGATCCGCCACGGCTACAAGCTGGGCCAGACGCATCCCTTCTTCCATCGGCTCGTGGAGGATCTCGCCCGCGCCATGGGCGCAGCGTATCCCGAGCTTCCAAAGGCCGCGGCGCGGGTGACGCAAGTGCTGAAGCAGGAAGAGGAGCGCTTCGCGGAGACGCTGGAAAACGGCATGAGGGTCCTGGAGTCGGCGCTGACGCGCGAGGACAAGATGCTCGACGGCGAGATGGTTTTCCAGCTCTACGACACGTTCGGCTTTCCGGTCGATCTCACCGCGGATATCGCCAGGGAGCGGGGCGTGCGCGTCGACTACGCGGGTTTCGAGGCGGCGATGGAGCAGCAGCGCGAGCGCGCGCGGGCGGCCTCGCGCTTCACCATCGCGAGCAGCGTGGACTACCACGGGCAGCCCACCGAGTTCCACGGTTACGACACGCTCACGCTAGAGGGCACGGTCATCGCGCTCTACCAGGGCGGCACCCAGGTGGACGAGGTCTCCTCGGGACGGGCGGTGGTGGTGCTCGACCGCACGCCCTTCTACGCCGAGTCAGGCGGGCAGGTCGGCGACAGCGGCGAGCTCGCCGGCGTGGCGGGCACCTTTGTCGTCGAGGATACGCGCAAGATCCAGCCGGCGGTCTTCGGCCACGAGGGCTCAATCAAGACCGGCCGCCTGCGCGTGGGAGACAAGGTCATGGCCGCGGTCGACACGGTGCGGCGCGCGCGCACGATGCGCAACCATTCCGCAACCCATCTCATGCACAAGGCCCTGCGCGAAGTGCTGGGGCCCCATGTGCAGCAGAAGGGCTCGCTCGTGGACGCGGAACGCACGCGTTTCGATTTTTCGCACAACGAGCCCATGACCGAAGCGCAGATCCGCCGGGTGGAGGCGATGGTCAACGCCGAGATCCTCCATAACGAGCCGACCGTGGCGCGGATCATGAAGCACGACGAGGCGCTCAAGGCCGGCGCGCTCGCCTTCTTCGGCGACAAGTATGGCGAGGAGGTGCGCGTGCTCGACATCGGCAGCTCGCGCGAGCTGTGCGGCGGCACGCACGTCAAGCGCACCGGTGATATCGGCTTCTTCAAGGTCATCTCGGAGGGCGGCATCGCCGCGGGCGTGCGCCGGATCGAGGCGACGACGGGCGAAGGCGCGCTGGCGTTCGTGCAGGGGCAGGAAGAAGTCCTGAATGACGCCGCCTCCGCACTCAAGGCGCCGCCGCCGGAGCTCGCGCAGAAGATCTCGCAGATCCTCGACAGCGTGAGGAGCCTCGAGAAGGAGGTGAGCCGGTTGAAGTCCAAGCTGGCGTCCTCGCAGGGCGACGAGCTCGTCGAGCGCGCGCAGGACGTGCGCGGCGTCAAGGTGCTCGCGGCATCGATCGAGGGCGCAGATGCCAAGGCGCTGCGCGAGACCCTCGACAAGCTGAAAGACAAGCTCGGGTCCGCGGTGGTGGTGCTGGGCGCGGTGAGCGACAGCAAGGTTGCCCTGATTGCCGGCGTGACCGCCGATCTCACCGGCAAGATCAAGGCCGGCGACCTCGTCAACCACGTGGCCCGGCAGGTGGGCGGCAAGGGCGGCGGCCGGCCCGACATGGCGCAGGCGGGCGGCACCGAGCCCTCCGGGCTTCCCGCTGCGCTCGAGTCGGTTCGGGCGTGGGTCGAGCAGCGGCTATAATGCCGGCGGGCACGAGCGGAGTGGTCGAATGACGGGAATTGCGGATCATCCACGGCGCCGGCGATGAGCACGTTCAGGGTCCTGCAATTCAACATGCAGTTCGGTCAGGTCTGGGATCACCACGATCCCGACCATGCTCCCATCGACCTCGATCTCACCATTTCGGAGATTCGCGCACAGGACGCGGATATCGTCTTCCTGCAGGAGGTGGAACAGGCCCGTGCCGGGGGCGAGCAGCTTGATCCCCCGCCGAACTACACCCGCCTGAAGGAGGCTCTGACCGGTTACCAGAGCTATTTTTCGTACCCGAAGAATGATCCGCACGAGCTGCCGTTCGGCATCGGGCTCGCGATTCTCGC
>DASPGR010000312.1:0-7278 GCA_035620515.1 Burkholderiales bacterium
CCGGCCCGAGGCCGCCGTCATACAGCGCGCGCCCGTCATCGACACTATGAATATGCATCACCGGCACCGGCCGGTCCGGCGAGAAACGGGGCAGCGTCATCGCCCCGGCAACGCCTGCAACAGCGGCGACGCGCCCCGTGGCCTCGGCGGCAACGCGGTAGGCCATCATCGAGCCGTTGGAGAGGCCGGTCGCGTAGATGCGCGTGCGATCGACCGGCGTTCGCTCGGCCAGATCGTCGAGCAACGCGACGACAAAACCCACGTCGTCGACGTTGCCTGCCGCCGCAGCTCCGCAGCACGTTCCGGCGTTCCACGTGAGAAAACGCCCCGCGATCCCGCCGGTGCCGTTGGGGTACACCGCGACGAATCCCTCGCGCTGCGCGGTCTCGTCCATGCGCGTGTACCACTTCTGGATGCGGGCATTGCCGCCGCCGCCGTGAAAATTGAGCACGACCGGAAGGTGCGCCTCGGCTGTCCGCGGCGGCATGTAAACAAGATAGGTCCGCGCGAGCCCGTTGTGCCGGATCGAAAACTCGTGGTCCCCCGGTGCCAGGCCTGCGGCCGTGGCCGTAAGCGCAGCCAGAGCCCATACAACGAGACAGGCGAGTCGAATCACGACCCAGGAATCACGATTCTTCGGTGTTCTAGTTGAGCTGAATGCGCTCGCCCCACGGGATCTTTCCCCGCCCCTTCACGAGCCAGACCACCGGATAGTCGGGCGCCTGCTGCGGAAAGTCTCCTGCCGCGTCGGTGAAGTAGATGAGGAGGTCGGGCCGCAGGCGTTCGCCAGCAATCCAGCCGAACGCGGGCAGGAAGCTCGTCCCGCCACCGCCGCTCATCCCCTCGGGCAACGTGATCGGCTCCCACGGCTCGAACGTCCACGGGCCCCGGGCGTCGAGCCGCTCGTCGCAGGCATGAAGCGTGACGCGCGCGCGGACCTGGCCCTTCAGGGCGTCCACCTCGGTGACAAACTGCCGGAGCTCGTCGTCCGCGATGGAGCCGCTCGTGTCGAGCACGACGCAGAGATCCGCGACGGCGCTCGAAAGGCGCGGCAGCAGCGCGGCGCCTTCCCGCCTCGGTGGGCGCTGAAAGCTGTAGTCATCGCGCGCGATGCTCATGAGATAGCGTGCCAGAATGAACCGCCACGGGATCTGGGGCTGGATCAACCCGTCGATCAGGCGCGCCCATGACTGGCTCAGGCGACCCGCCCGCCGCGCTTGCTGCGCGGCGGAAGCAAGCCGCGCCTGCCACCGGCGTGCGAGCTCTTCCTGCGCGAGCGGCTCGGGAACGGCGCTTTCGGGCATCTCGAGCTGATCCCGGTGATGGCGTTCGTCGCCGGCGTCATCCCAGCTCGATCCGCTCGGCGCCGCCTCGTCAAAAAGATGGCGGTCCAGCGTGTGTGTGCGCACCTCAGGCGGAATAAGGGGATAGATCTCCTCCGCCGAGAGGCCCCGGAACTCGGCATCCGCCAGCGCGCCCGGCGGCGAGTGGAGCCCCTCGTCGGCGAGCAGCAGGTTCACCGCGTGATCGCAGGCGATGTCCCAGCGGCGGCGCACCCGGTGGCCGCGGCGCGCGAAATGCGCGAGAGCGCAGTGCATGGCCTCGTGCGCCAGCACGAACTGCGTCTGCGCAAACGTGAGGCTCGCGATATAGCCGGGGTTGAAATAGAGCGCGCGCGCATCGGTCGCCACGGTCTCGCACCACGAAGGGGCGGCCGGCCGCAAAGGCAGGTGCATGACGAGCGCGCCGATGAACGGCCTCTCCAGTATCAGGCGCGTGCGCGCCGCACCGAGCTTGGTTGCGACGTCGCCGGCCGGATTCAAGGTGTGGACGCCAGCTTGAGGTCGTAGAGCATGAGATCGGTGATGCTCGCCGCCCACTCGGCGAACTCGGGCACGTCGATCAACGGCTTGCCGATCGAGCGATGGAGATCGGTCACGAGCATGACGCCCATTTCTCGCTGCGGGAAGCTCTTCGCGTACTTGAGGATGTAGCCATAGACGAGCCTCGCATGCGGCAGGTCGCGCGCCTGCACCGCGCGCCTTACGAGCGCCGCGGCAATCCCGTACTGAAGGTCGATTCCCGGTGGCACGCCCGCGCTCTCGCCGCGAATAATCGCGTCGATATCGGGCAGCCGGTCCATGTTGTCGACGAATGCCTTGAATTCCACGCCTGCAGCCGGACCGATGCATGCCTGCAAGGCGTCGAGCAGCAGCTCGGGCGCCGCCCCGAACTTCGCGAGCGCCCGGTGGGCGTACTCCCACGAGCGCGGGCTGGGGAACGCGACCGGGTTCTGCGCGGGATTGAAATCGAAGAGCAGGTCGGGGCGAAAGCGCAGGAACGCGATGACGCGCGCGTCCACACCCGCCGCGTGCGCCCATGCGACCCAGTCATCGAGATGGGCCTCGATCTCGTAGTGCGTGAAGCGGTTCGCGAGCGGGCTCGGCATGACGTAGGCGACTCCACGGTCGCCGTAGCGGTTGCCCGCAGCAAAGATGGCCCAGCCCTCCGGCACTCGGTACTCGCCCAGGCGGCGGTCGAGTATCAATTGGTACGCGGCAGCCGTGACGGTCGGCGGTGCCGAAGTGATCTCGTCGAGAAAGAGGATTCCGCTTGCTCCGTGCCGCGCTGCGTCGGGCAGCAACGAGGGCACCGACCATTCGACACGCTCGCCACTGCGGAACGGAATTCCGCGGAGATCCGTCGGCTCCATCTGCGAGAGGCGGATATCGATCAGTGGAACGCCGTGCGCTCGCGCAATCTGGGCGATGATCTGCGACTTTCCGACGCCGGGCGGCCCCCACAGCATGACCGGTGTATGGGCGCCGCCGGCCGCGCTCAGGAACTCGCGTTCGAGAATCCGGGATATATGTGCAGGCCGCATGTTCGCACGCCTGATCCATGATACCCCGCCCCGCCGGCGCCATGGAATGCGGTTTTCCGGGTCACGTTGTTACCGTATAGTAGCGGCTCGAGCAATTTCCCCGCGAGATGAAGTTCTGCAGCCAATGCGGCGCCCCGGTAACGCTTCGCGTGCCCGCGGGCGACACGCTCAAGCGCCACGTCTGCGACGCGTGCCAGGCGATCCACTACCAGAATCCGCGCATGGTCGTGGGCTGCATCGTGGAATGGAAAGACCGGATCCTGCTGTGCCGCCGCGGAATCGAGCCGCGCCACGGCCTGTGGACGGTGCCTGCGGGCTACCTCGAGATCGGCGAGACGCTCGAGCAGGGTGCCGAGCGCGAAACGCTGGAAGAAGCGAGCGCGCGCGTCGAGATCGGCCCGCTTTATGCCATCTACAACATTCCGCACATCAGCCAGGTCTACCTGCTATTCCGCGCGCGCCTGCTCGATCAACGCGTGGAGCCCGGCGCCGAGACGCTCGAAGTGGCGCTGTACGACGAGGCGGACATCCCCTGGGACCAGCTCGCCTTCGCCACCGTGCGCAACACGCTGCAGCACTATTACAGCGACCGCCGCAAAGGCGGGTTTCAGTTCCACATGGGAACGATCGAGCCCCTCAAGCGGTGATATCACCTGTCACGCGCCACTCAGATGGCGCGGATGGCATCGATGATGTTGAGGCGCGCCGCCCGCACGGCGGGAAGAAATCCGCCGATGACGCCCATCACCAGCGCAAAGGCAAATGACGAGATCACGATTCTCGGGGTCAGCGTAAAGCTGAACGCAAGCTCCGAGAACGATTGCCAGTTGAGGGTCGAGATCTGCACGAACTGCATCAGCGACGCGAGCGCGACGCCCACCACGCCTCCTACAGCTCCAAGCGCGATCGACTCGAAGAGAAACGCCCAGAGCACGGCTGCGCGCCGGAAGCCGAGCGCGCGCAGGGTGCCGATCTCGCCGACGCGGTTCGCGACTGCGGCGTACATGGTGATCATCGCCCCGATCATCGCGCCGATGGAGAAGATCACCGACAGCGTCAGGCCGAGATAGCTGATGAAGTTGGACATCAGCTTCGACTGCTCTTCGTAGAATTCCCGCTCGCGCTTCACGTCGAGCGTCAGCCTCGGATCGTTGTCGAGGCGCTGCGCGAGCGCGTCGAGCGCGCCCGCTTCCGTCAGGCGCGCCACAACGGACGAATAGTTCTGGCGCCGGAATGCCTGCATCAGCTGATCGGCGTCGCCCCACACCTCCGAGTCGAAGGCGGATCCGCTGGCGGCAAATACGCCGACCACTGTCCATTCGCGGCCGCCGAAGCGCAGTTGCTGGCCGACACCGGCGCCGTTGAAGCGGCGCGCGATGCTCTGGCCGACGATGATCTGGGAGGTGCCGAATTCGAACATCCGGCCTTCCACGATACGCACCTGCGGTCGCAGCGCGAGGCCCGCAGGTCCGATACCCCGCGTCGTGACGTTGGTCGCGACCCCGCTATCGCGCTTGGGAAGCGTAATCAGCACGACCGCCTCCTTTGACAGGATCCGGCGGGCGTCCGGGCCGGTGGCGATCTCGGGCTGCGCCTCGACGATCGCGGCCTGCACCCGGTCGACGGCGCTGGAAATCTCGGTGCCCGCCGCGCGGCGGGTCACCAGAATATTGTCGGGCTGCCCGGTGGCGACGAGCGTCTGCCGCAGCCCGGTATCCAGCATCTGCACGGCCGCGAAGACGAAAACGACGAGCGCCATGCCACCGGAAGTGAGGATCGTGGTGAGCCTGCGCGCGCGCAGGTTCCGCAGGCTGTAGCGGAACGGGATGACCATCAGCCGATCGCCCTCAAGCCATCGACGATGCGCACGCGGATCGCGCGCCGTGCCGGAAACAGTGCGGCCGTCGCCCCGACCGCCAGAGCGCACGCGGCCTGCAGCACAACGGTCTCGCGGCTCACTTCGAACACGGGAAACAGCGTGCCCATCTCGGACGCAAACCAGTCCGCGACGGGAAAGGTGAAGACGACCCCGATCACCGCTCCGATCGCCGCGATCAGGAGCGACTCGCCGAAGATCAGGGTCGCGAGGAATCCCCCGCCGAACCCAAGGGCCTTGAGCGTCGCATACTCGCCCCGCCGCTCCCGTGCGGTCATCGCCATGGTATTGGCCATCACCGCCAGAATGATGAAGATGACGAGAAACGAGACGATACGCACCGCGATCAGAATGGCTTCCGTCTGTTTCACGAAGCCGATCTGGAACGCCTTTTCGGTCTCGGTGAGCGTCTCCGCAGGCGAGTTCTTGAAGAGGGCGTCAATCTCCTCGCTGACTTCCGCTGCGCGGTCTGCATCGGCGATCTGCACGACGAAGATTCCGATCTTGTTGGCAAGCGTCGGCATCCGGGTCTTGGCGGTCTCGTTGAGATAGTCCCAGTGGAAGAAGAACTGCGAGGTGTCGGTCCCGGCGTCCGCCCCGTCATAGATGCCGCGCACGACGAAGGTCCAGGTGCCGGGAAAGATGGTGCCCTTGAGCGGCACCACATCACCGACCCTGAAGCCATAGGTCTGCGCCAGCTTGCGGCCCACGATGGCGCCCGCGCGGTCGCGGACGAATGCGCGGTACTGCGCATCGGGAATACGGTACTCCGGATAAATCGAGAAATAGGCGGGTCCCACCGCGAACTGGGGAAAGAAATTCTTCGGATCCTGGTAGACCCCGGCGAACCAGTTCGCCGCCGCCACCGCTTTCACGCCGTCGACCGAGCGGATCTTGTCGCGATAATGGAGTGGCAGGGGCACCATCAGCGAGACGGCGTTGCGCGTGATGAGGCGATTCGGCGCCGCGCCTTCCGCTCCCGCGTACCACGCGTCGACAACGGTCTGCAGCAGGCCGAAGGACAGGATCGCAACCACCAGCCCCACCACGGTGAGCCCCGTGCGCAGCTTGTGGCGCAGCGCGTTGCGGAAAATAAGCTTTATCAGGTGCAAGGCTCAGTGCTCGCCGTCCTGTAGGACGCCCTTGTCGAGCCGCTTGATGGAATGGGCGCGCTCGGCGGCATGCGGATCGTGCGTGACCATGATGATGGTCTTGCCCAGCTCGTCGTTCATCCGCTCCATGAGGGTCAGGATTTCTTCCGCTGACACCCGGTCGAGATCCCCTGTCGGCTCGTCGGCCACGAGAATCGTCGGATCGGTGATGATCGCGCGCGCGATCGCGACCCGCTGCTGCTGCCCGCCCGAGAGCTCCGACGGATAGTGTTCCATGCGGTCACCGAGGCCGACCATTTCCAGCGCGGTGGTGACGTGGTGCCGGCGCTCGCCCGTGGAGAGGCTCGTCAGCAGCAGGGGCAGCTCGACGTTCTCGAACGCCGTCAGTACCGGCATGAGGTTGTAGAACTGGAAGATGAAACCGACATTCTGCGCGCGCCAGTCGGCAAGGTCCGATTCGGTGAGCGTCGTGATGTCCACTCCGGCCACGCGCAGCGTCCCGCTGTCCGGCTTGTCGATGCCGGCGATGAGATTAAGCAGCGTGCTCTTGCCCGAGCCGGACGGCCCCATCAGGCCCACGAAATCTCCGCTTGCGATGACGAGATCGATATCGCTCAGTACCGGCACGATCTGGCCGCCCCGGCGATACGATTTCGCGAGATCATGGATTTCAACAACCGGCTGCATCGTGTCACTTCGCTTCAACCGTCACTTTGGAGCCGTCGCGCAGGGTTCGCGGCGGTTTGAGCACCACCTTGTCCCCCGCCGTGACGCCGCTTGCGACTTCCACCAGCTCGCCGATGCGGCCGGCGGTCTGCACGGCAGTCTCGCTCGCCTTGCCATCCTTCACCACGAACACGACGTCCCGCCCGCCCCGGCTCACCATCGCACCCGGCTGCACCACCGTGCGCGGCGTGCGCTCCCCGGGCGGCACATCCCGCGAGAGGAACGCGACCTTGGCCGCCATTTCCGGAAGGATCCGCGGATCGGTATCGACGAAGCGGATCTTCGCCGTGACCGTCGCCTTTGAACGATCCACGGTCGGCACGAGCCGGTGCAGCACGCCCCGGAAACGCATGTCGGGCAACGCGTCGAGCTGGATCTCGCACGGCTGGTCGGGCTTCACCTTGGACAGATTCGATTCGGCGACGTCGGCCTCCACCTCCAGCGTCGACATGTCAGCCATCGTGACCACTGCCGCCTGCGATCCCAGCGCGGAGGAGAAAGGCGTGATGACGTCGCCCACGTTCGCGTTCTTGGTCAGCACCACGCCGTCGAACGGCGCCCGGATCAGCGTCTGCTCGACGGCGACCTCGGCTGCACGATGATTCGCCTGCGCGACCGCAATCGCGGCCTTGTAGCCGGAGATGGCCGCGCGCGCCTTGTCATAGCGCGCAATCGCGGTG
>DASPGR010000313.1:0-9324 GCA_035620515.1 Burkholderiales bacterium
GGCCTTCGGCTCGTTGCGCGTCCTGCCGAGCCACTCGAAGAGCATTTTCCCGGACACGATGAGCGCATACGGATTCGCGATGTTGCGTCCTGCGATATCCGGCGCGGAGCCGTGCGTCGCCTGCGCCATCGCCTGGCGCTCGCCGATGCAAAGGCCCGGCGCAAGGCCCAGGCCCCCGACCAGCCCCGCGCCCTGGTCCGTCAGGATGTCGCCGAACTGGTTGGTCGTGACGACAACATCGTAGCGCCAGGGATCCATCATCAGCTTCATGGAAAACCCGTCGACGAGGGCCTCGTCGTAGCCGACGTCCGCAAACTCCTTCGCCGCCTTGCGGCACTCCTCGGCGAACATGCCGCACGCGAGCCGGTAGACGGGTTCCTTGTGCACCGCCGTCACCTTCTTCATCTTCCGCGTGCGCGCAATCTCGAAGGCGGCGACGGCCACGCGCCGGGAGCCGCGCCGCGTGATGACGCGCGAGGCGATCGTGATCTCGTCGTTGGGGCGGAACTCCCCGGTGCCCGCCACGACCGTGTCGGAGGATTGCATGCCCTCCGTCACCTCGCGCAGGAACACGATGTCCACGTTCTTGTGCACCGATGGAATATTGGGGTAGGACCTGACCGGCTTGACGCTTGCAAAGAGCTCGAAGCGCTTCCGGAGCGGCGGCATGATCCAGGTCGGATCGTTGCGCGGGTAGGCGGCGTGCCCGATCGGACCGCACAGCCAGCCATCCGTCTTCTCGAGCGCGGCCACAGTTGGCTGCGGCATGGTATGGCCGTGCCGCTCGTGGCCGGCTTTTCCGACCGGCAGTTCCTGCCACTCGACCTCGAGCCCGGTCTTCGCCGCAGCCGCTTTCATGACATTGACGGCCTCGGGCACGACCTCAAGGCCGATGTCGTCGCCGAGCAATATTCCGATCTTCAGCATTGCCGCACTCCTTGTTCAATTCTTAACCGCAAAGACGCCAAGAGCGCCAAGAAAAACGGCCGCACCCTAAAGGGCGCGGCCGTCGATGACCTGCGTCCCGGAGAATCCGGGGTTCGCTGCTTCTAGTGCGCCACCGCGCCGATGTCGCGCACCACCTTCGCCCATCGATTGTGCTCGCTCACCCAGAACTTTCGGAAATCCTCGGGCGAACTGCTGGTGATCGCCGCGGCGCTGGCGGTACCCAGGCGCTTGATCACGTCGGCATCGTTCATGGTATTCACCACCGCCGGGAAGAGCCGCTTCACCACCGCTTGCGGCGTGCCCCTGGGCACGAACACGCCCTGCCACGAGCCAACGACAAGATCGGGGAAGCCTGATTCCTTCATCGTTGGCACGTCGGGCAGCACGCTCAGGCGATTGGGCGCAATGACGCCGACCGCCCGCAGCCTTCCGCCGCGCACAAAGGGCAGCAGCGATGAGGAGGTCAGCATCGTCATCTGAACCTCGCCCTGGGCAGCACCGAGCGAGGCGCCGCCCGCGCCGCCCTTGTAGGCAACCATCACGACATCGATGCCCGCCTGTTGCTTGAAAAGCTCAAACGCAAGCCTGGAGTTGCTGCCGGCTCCCGCGGCGGAGAAGTTGAGCTTTCCGGGCCGGGCCCTGGCGTAGGCAATGAGTTCCTTGATGTTGTTGACCGGAAGCGAGGGGTGCACGACCACCATGCCCGGCACGTCGACGACCTGCGTGACGCCGATGAAGGCATTCAGCGGTTTCACCTTGAACTTCGGGAACACCGATGCGTTGATCGCCATGGTCCCGATGTTTCCGAGCAGGAAGGTGTAGCCGTCCGGGGTGGCACCTGCCGCCACCTCGACACCGATGTAGCCCGAAGCGCCGACGCGGTTTTCCACCACGATGTTCTGGCCGAGCTCCTCGGACAGCTTGGGCTGGATGATGCGGCCGACGAAATCGGACGCGCCGCCGGGCTGGAACGGGACGATCATGCGCAATGGCCGCGAGGGGTAATCGCCCTGCGCGGCAAATAGTGCTCCTGCGGCCGCCAGCAACACGCCGGCCAGGACGCAACGTAGCGCTGAGTGTTGCATCGATTTTCTCCTATGTCGGTGGTAAAGGGTTTGCTGCCCGCCCGATCTCTTGCCGGCGGATCCCCGAAAGAGCGCGGCGATCGGCCGAGCTACTTCTGCGCCTCGGCACCGATCGATTTCACAACTGCCGCCCAGCGGTCGTGCTCGCCTTTCCAGAACCTGTAGAAATCCTCCGGCGATCTGCTCAGCACAACGACGGCGCTCGCGGTCGCGAGGCGTCGTTTCACCTCTGCATCCTGCATCGTGGCCTGAACGGCCGGGAAAAGCCGCTTGACGACCGGCTGCGGCGTGCCTTTCGGCACGTAAACGCCCTGCCAGGAACCGACCGTCAGGTCGGGGAACCCCGCTTCCGCCATCGTCGGGACATCCGGTGCCGAATCGAGCCGCCCCCGCGCAATCACGGCCAGCAGCCTCAGGCGCCCCTGCTTGACGAACGGGAAGATCGACGGCGTGCTGAGGAACGACACCTGCGTCTCGCCCTGCACGAGCCCCAGGGAGGCGCCGCCTGCGCCGCCCTTGTAGGCGACCATCACGATGTTCACACCGACCTTCTGCATCCAGTACTCCGTGGTAAGGCGCCCGTTGCTCCCCGCGCCCGCGGCGGAGTAATTGAGCTTGCCGGGCCGCGCCTTCGCATAATCGATCAGCTCCTTGATCGATTTCACGGGCAGGCTCGGATGCACCGCGACGCAGAGCGGAACATCCACGACCTGGGTCACTCCGATGAATGCATTCAGCGGCTTCACCTTGAACTTCGGGAACACGGAGGCGTTGATCGCCATGGTCCCGACGTTGCCGAGCAGAAAGGTGTAGCCGTCCGGCGTGGCGCCTGCCGCCGTTTCGACCCCGACGTAGCCGGACGCCCCGACACGATTCTCGACCACCACGTTCTGGCCCAGCACATCGGCGAGCTTCGGCTGGATGATGCGGCCGACGAAATCGGACGCGCCGCCGGGCTGGAACGGCACGATCATGCGCACCGGCCGCGACGGGTAATCGCCCTGCGCGGCAAAAAGCGCCCCTCCCGCCAGCAGCAGCGCGCTGGCCAGTGCGCCATGTAACACTGAGAGCTTCATTGGCTTCCTCCTGAAATTTTGTTGGGCTGTCTTCCGCCGGCTCGTCGCAACGACAGGCGGCACGATGGAAGAGGTTTGGCCATGCAACTTCCGCCGTTGGCCGTTATTTTGCCCTGCCGGCCGCCCGCAGCGCAAACCACGCCGCGTGCGCGTTTGCGTGCCGTCAGGAAGCCTTGCGAGCTGCAGCCTGCGCCGCTGGCACCGAAGCGCGGGCCACCTCGCCGGCATCCTTCAGCTTCGCGATGTCCCAGCACAGGCGGATCAGGTTGTCGATCTCGAGCCGCGCAAGAATTCCCTCCGCGAGGCCGCGGAATTTCGCCTCGAGATCGCTGTCGCTCATGGGCCGGGCGAGGCTCCCCACCGCATGCTCGACGAATTTCTCCAGCGTCTGGCCGTTCTTCAACTTGATCGTCACCCGCACCTGGTCCTCGTGCAGCCCCGGCTCCACCGCCGCGCTCACCCGCTCGCGCAGCGCCACGGCGCGCGGGTCGCGCACCGCCTCATCGCTGTACTGCGCCTCCCCGGCCGCGCCGTGAATGATCGCCACCGCGCAGGAGTGATAGACGCTGAACTTGCCCTCGAGCCCGGTCTGCGGGCTCTTCTTGCCCGTCAGCTCGATGACGAGCGGATGCACGCGAAGGTCGATGCGGTCGACGTCCTCCGCCTTCAGGTTGTAGTTCCTGCGCAGCTGGATGCAGCCGTCGATCGCCGGATGCTCGACGATGCCGCACGCGAACGGCTTGTAGGTATTGAGCGCGATTTCCCAGGTCTCGCCCAGGCGATCGGTGATTTCGCCCGGCTTGAACCCGGTCGAAAGCACGTTTCCGAAGCCGCGCTTTGCCTGGATCCCCTGCTCCGAGCTGGTGAAGTCCTGCTGCGCCAGGAGGGCTGCCAGGAGACCGTTTCGCGCCGCATTGCCGGGATGAAAAGGCTTGCACATCGTGCCGAACATCTCGCGCAGGCCCGACGACTGGGTCGCGGCAATGCCGAGCGCCCATGTCATTTGCTGCTCCGAAAGGCCCAGAAGGCGCCCCGCCGCCGCGGCAGCGCCGAATACGCCAGCCGTGCCGGTGATATGCCAGCCCACGTCGTAGTGCTGCGGGTAGACGGAATTGCCGATCCGGCATTCCACCTCGACGCCAAGGATGAACGCATGAAGAAAATCTTCGCCGCGCACGGGCGCGCGTTCGGCGAGCGCGAGCAGCGCCGATGCTACGGGGCCGCTCGGGTGGATGACGGTCTTCAGGTGTGTGTCGTCGAAATCGAACGTGTGCGAGGTGATGCCGTTCATCAGCGCGGCCAGCATGATGTCGAGCTTGTCGCGGCGCCCGAGAACGGTCGCTTCCCGCGGGCCGGAAAACTCCGACAGCGCCGCCAGCGCATTCTCCACCGTCTCGTGCCGGCTCGCGCCCACCGCGCAGCCCACCCAGTTCAGAAACGATCTTGCAGCCTCGTGCCGCACCTTCTCCGGGATGTCCGCATAGCGGTGCTCAACAACAAACCTGGCCAGCGTTTTCGTCACTTCCATCTCCACCTCCATAACCTCTTTAACCATTCGCCATTCGCCATCCGCATCAGTCGACCAGGGGTCCGCCCGCTCCATCGTACACCGGCGTCGGCAGATAGCCCGGCAGCGCTTCGATGCGTTGCAGCCATGCACGCACCGCGGGATAGGGCTTGAGCGAAATTCCGCCCTCCGGGGCGAAACAGGTGTAGGAGTAGCACGCGACATCTGCGATGGTAGGGCGATCAAGGGCGAGCCACTGGTGCCCGCTGAGCCGCCCTTCGAGCGCCTTCAGCGCAACGGCCGCGATCGCGTGCGCCTCCTCGAGCGTGCCGTAGCCGTGCCAGCGCTTGCCGCGCATGGAGCGCGCCCGACCCAGGCCCTGGAAGATTTCGTTCTGCGCGAGGGACAGCCATTGCGTCACTTCGGCGTCGCCCTCTGCGTCGAGCGGCAGCCACGACCCACCCCCGTACTTGCGCGCGAGATAAACCAGTATCGGGATCGTGCCCCAGTACGGCTGACCGTCCGCCACCAACACCGGGATCTGTCGCAGCGGATTCAGCCGCTCGAAGTCGGGCGGCAGCAGGTTGCGCCCCTTGCCTTCGCGGTGCACAGGAATGCTTTCGTACTCGAGCCTGAGAAGCGAGAGCATGAGACGCGCCTTGTAGCAGTTTCCGGACCGCTCCCGGTTATATAGCTGCAACATGCGTGATGGGTGACGAGTGATGGGTGATGGGTGAAACGCCTCATCGCAAAAAGCGCTGTTCCCACTCTTCCACTTCGTTCAAGCCGAGCGCATCGTTGTACTCCTGGAAGGTCAGCATATGCTCGCGCGCTTTCGCAGTCGTGCCGTCCCGCTTCAGCGCGCCAAGCGCTTCCCGTATGCCATAGCCCGCCGCGCAGCGCGCAAGCCCCGGGTAGATCGCGATGCGCATGCCGATTCTCCCGAGCTCCGCCGTGGTCAGCTCACCCAGCTTTCCCGACTCCCCGACGTTGACGAGGCAAGGCG
The DNA here is from genome assembly GCA_035620515.1 of Burkholderiales bacterium. Taxonomy (GTDB): domain Bacteria; phylum Pseudomonadota; class Gammaproteobacteria; order Burkholderiales; family SG8-41; genus SG8-41. The sequence goes on from DASPGR010000313.1 coordinate 5,623, forward strand.
CGTCGATCTCGCCGGCAACGCGCTTGAGCCTCTCCGCAATATCGGGACTGCTGTTCAACTCGACGAATACGGCCCCGGCGCCGGCCGCGCGAAACGCCTTGCCGCGCCGGATCGCCTCATCAAGCCCTTCGCCGGTCGCGGCATCGGTGCGGGCGATGATTACGAAGTCCGGGTCGCTCCTCGCAGCGGCCGCAGCCTCGATCTTGCCGACCGCTTCTGCCAGCGGCACGACCGGACGCGCTCCGGGCAGGTGGCCGCAACGCTTGGGCGAGACCTGATCCTCGAGGTGGATCGCCGCAACACCAGCGGCCTCGAATTCCTCGACCGTGCGGCGCACGTTGACGGCGTTGCCGTAGCCGGTATCGGCGTCACATATGAGTGGAATCTGCACGGCGGACGCCACACGGTGCGCGTGGGATGTGATGAGCGTCAGGTCGACGAGCCCGACATCCGGCCGCCCGAGGAGGCTTGCCGATACGCCATTGCCGGTCATGTACACGGCCTCGAAGCCCGCCTGCTCCACGAGACGCGCGCCGTAAGCATCGTAGATGCCAGGTGCTACGATCAGGCGCCTCGACGCCAACAACTCGCGCAGGCGCTTCCGTGGACTGCTACGGCTCATCGGTCACCGCGTCAGGCGGCAGCTTTCATGTCGAAGCGATATTTGGCGAGCTTCGACTCGTTCTATCTTCATACGGCTGTCCTGTCTCGTGAATCGTGAAACCTAAGACGCGGCACGGCGCGGGGCACCGGTGAGTGGCTCAGCCTTCCAGTCCGGATGCTTCCGCAGGAAATCGATCAATCCGCCCGCGGCAAGGATCGCCTGCACTTCCGGCGGCAGCGCCGCTACCGTCCGGGAGATCTTGCGGGCCGGAACGGCGACACGCCCTGCACCGAGGTCGACCTCGATCTCGTCGCCCTGCTCTACGGCCGCGACGTCGCACTCGATTGCGGGCAGCCCGTTGTTGATGCAGTTGCGGAAAAACTGGCGGCCAAAGGATGCAGCGACGATCGCTGCTACGCCCATCGCACGCATGATGTGCACCGCCTGCTCGCGCGAGGAGTTGATCCCGAAGTTCTTCCCCGCAACGATCACATCGCCGCTCCTCAAGCGGGCAGGAAAGCCGGGCGCCAGCTGCTCGAACGCATGCTGCGCGATGTAAGCGTTGTCCTTGCCGGGCAGGTACTTGCTCGAGCAGTGCAGGTCGGTATTGACGTCATCGCCAAGAAGATGCGCCCGTCCGCGAATGCGAGTAGTCATGTCAACCCCCGAAATCCTGACGCCTACGCGGCAGCCTTGTCCGGCCGCCACGTGCCGCCCGCAACTTCGCGCGGATCGGTAATGTATCCGGTCAGTGCCGACGCGGCGACGGTGGCTGCCGAGCTCACCCAGATCTCGGAGCCGGCATTGCCGAGCCGCCCCTTGAAGTTGCGGTTTGCGCTGGTGATCACGACGTCCCCGTCGCCCGTGATGAGATGGCCGGTGATGTTGACGCAGGTCCCGCACCCCGCGGCGTCGACTGACGCGCCTGCCGCGGTCAGTGCCTCCACAATCCCTTCGCGCGCAGCCGCGAGCCATACCTGCCGCGAGGCCGGCGTCACGATCATCCGCACGCCCTTCGCAATGCGCTTGCCCTTCAGTATCGCGGCAGCCTGACGCAGATCGTCGAGCCGCCCGTTGGTGCAGGTGCCGATGAGTGCAAAATGAATCTTCTGCCGCTCGATGTCGGCCACGCTTACCACGTCGTCGATGTGGTGCCGGCGCGCAACCTGGGGGGCGAGCTTCGACACGTCGATGTCGATCCGCTGGGAATAGCGCGCGTCGGGATCCGCGCTGACCGGCCGCGGCGCGCGCGCGCCATGCGCCTTCAGCCAGGCATGCGTCTTGTCATCCGCCTCGAGCAACGCCGCTTTCGCGCCGAGCTCCGCTGCATGGTTGGCAAGCGTCATGCGATCGTCGATGTCCATCGCCGCGACGGCCGAGCCGCGGTACTCAATCGCCCTGTAATTCGCGCCCTCGGCCTTGAGGCGCCCGAGCATGGCGAGCGTTACGTCCTTCGACCACACGCCCGGCTGAAGCCGGCCGCCGAGCTCGACGCGAATCGTCTCGGGAACGCGGAACCAGAGCTTGCCCGTCATCATGACGGCGGAGAGGTCCGTCCCCTCGACGCCGGTGCCAAAGGCGTTGAACGCGCCATACGTTGTCGAGTGCGTATCGGTTCCCACCACGAGGTCGCCGCAGGTGAAGTGCCCGCCCTCGGGCAGGACCTGGTGGCAGATGCCGTCTCCGACATCGTAGAGCACGGCGCCATGTTGATCGGCGAACGCGCGCATGGCGCGGTGGGTGTTGGCCGCCTCGGGATGGGGCGGCGGTGAGTAGTGATCGAGCACGAACGCGGTGCGATTCGCAAAGGGCAGCTTTCCCGTGCCCAGCTTTTCCACCATCTTCAGCGCATTGCCCGCGCGCGCATCGTGCAGCATCGCGAAGTCCACCTCGGCCACGACGACATCGCCGGCCTTGACCGCACGGCCGCCGGCATGCGCGCCCAGGATTTTCTCAGCTATGGTCGAGCCCATCGATTCTCCAGCCCGGATGGTGCAGCGCTACCGCGCGGCGCCCACGGCGAATTCGTGATTTTATCAGTTAGTTCATTCCCCACAGCCGCGAGGGACGATCCGTCTCGGTCCATACGCCCCGTGCCTTGCGCTCCTTGCGGCGCTCCTCGTGCCAGCGCCGGTACGGAACGTTCTCGGGGTTCGTCACGGTATCGCTCTCGAGCAGCTGCCCCGCCACTCGCGAGGGAATGGCGGCCGCCGACCCGGACAAGGAATATCCGAAACGCTGCAGCGTGCCGCCAATGAGGCCCTCGAGCGCGGCCACGTCCCGGCCGGAAAGCCTGGTCCGGTGCATCTCGCAGTACTGAGTCGAGATGGGCTGCGCAGTCTTGGCATGCAGCGGATGGCCGCTCCACGCGCGCGCGGAGCGCGTCTCGTGGGGCGAGAGCATGGACGGGTCGAAGGCCTCGCCGAGGAACTCGCATAGTCGTCGGATCGTCGCTTCCGGCGAGGCACAGAGGTCCTCGTAGCGGATCTCGTGGAACGCCTCGCGTGGAAGGCGTGCGGCCGAATCGCGCACTGCGTTGACGTAGCGCTGCCAGAGGCTTGCCCCCGAATAGACCGAGTACGGCCACAGCAGCGAGTCCGAGATGTCGATCGCCTGGTCGCGCCCGTCGCGCACAATATGGATGAATTGCGCGTCCGGAAAGAGCGCGTGGATCTCATCCATCCAGAAGCTGTTGCGCGGCGTCTTCTCGCCCCAGCGCGTCTTTCCCTCGAGCCCGGCGTACGCCACGTGCAGGGCCTCGTAGATGCCCGCGAACGTCGGCTCGCGGGCCGCGCGCGCGAGCGCTTCAGGCGTGAGCTCGAGCGGCCACTTGCGAACGGTCGGCGCCTGCAAGATATCCTCCGCGAGCGCAAGCAGGTTCTGCGGCTGCCCGAGATCGCCATAGCTGAAGAGATACGGATACACCATGTCGAAGAGCCACCCGGGCGGCGGCACCGCCAGTCGCGGATGGGCATCGAGGATGAGCCGCAGCAGCGTCGAGCCCGAGCGCGGCGCGCTGACGATGAAGAAGGGCCTTGTCGCCATGTGCGCGGCCCCCGTTACCCGCGCCGCGAGAGGCGCCGCACGAGCTTCTCGTC
>DASPGR010000314.1:0-5476 GCA_035620515.1 Burkholderiales bacterium
CCGCTGTCGTGGGCTCTGATCCGGATCACCGCCGGCCTGATGCTGATCCCGCACGGCTGGCCGAAGCTCATGATGGGCGTCGGCGCCACCGCCAACATGGCGCTCGTCAAGCGCGGCATCTATCCCGCCGAGCCGCTCGCGATCGTGCTGATCACGCTCGAGACCCTGGGCGGGCTGTGCATCGCGCTCGGCCTGTTCACGCGCTTCTGGGCCGCCGCGGTGACGATCGAGATGACGGTGATCGTCTACCACCACCTGCCGAAGTTCGGCTGGACCGACCGCGGCTACGAGTACCCGCTCATGTGGGGGCTCGTCATGCTCGCGATCGCGCTGCGCGGCGGCGGGCCTTACTCGGTCGACCGCAGGATCGGCAGCGAGCTGTAGCTCCCGAGTGACGCGCCGCGCCGGCCTGCTTTTCGGCCTCGCTCTGGCCGCGCTCGGCCCCGGGGCTCACGCGGCGGAGCCCCCACGGGTAGGCGTGCTGGTGTTCACCGACGCGGCGCACGAGTTCCGCGAGGCGTTCGCCCGCGGGCTGCGCGAGAACGGATACGTCGAAGGCAAGAGCATCGTCGTCGACTGGCGCTCGGCCGGTGGAAGCCGCGAACGCGCGGCCGCGATCGCGAATGACTATGCCTTGGCCCGCGTCGACGTGATCGTGGCTTCGCTCACTCCGGCGGTGCAGGCGGCGCAGCGCGCCACGAGGACCATTCCCATCGTCATGGCGCCCGCCGGCGACCCCGAGAAGCAGGGGCTGGTCGCGAGCCTCGCGCGCCCCGGGGGCAACATCACCGGGCTGACGGGCATCGACTTGTCGGCGAAACGCGTGGAACTCCTGCGCGAGCTGCTGCCGGGCCTCAAGGGAATCGGCATGCTGCTCAATCGTGACGACCCTTCGTTTGCCAAGGTGCTTCTCGACGGCGCGTCGAACGCGGTACGCGGGGCGGGAATCCGCGTGCATGCGAAGTCGGTCAGCGGCTCCGACGAATTCGCGGCCGCGTTCGTGGCGATGGAGAAGGAAGGCGCGGGCGCCGTGGTCGTGCAGCCGAGCCTCATCGGCACCGCCGCGCAGGCGTCGCTCGTCGCCAGCCTTGCCGCGCGCCACCGCCTGCCGTCGATCACGCAGTCCGAAACGTTCGCCGACGCGGGCGGACTGCTCTCGTACGGCGCCAACTTTCGCGAGCAATACCGGCACGCGGCGAGCTTCGTCGCGAGGATCCTGAAGGGCGAAAAGCCCGCCGTGATGCCCGTCGAGCAGGCGAGCACCTTCGACCTCGTCGTCAATCTCAAGACGGCGCGCGCGCTCGGCGTCGCGATCCCGCCTTCGATCCTGCTGCGGGCGACGCGGACCATCGACTGACGCTATAATTGCCGCCCTCGCGCCCGTAGCTCAGTTGGATAGAGTACCTGGCTACGAACCAGGGGGTCGTGGGTTCAAATCCTGCCGGGCGCGCCAAATTCTGCCGTAGACATCAAGCGGTTGGAGAGATCCTCTCCAGCCGCTTTCTGTTTCAGCGCGACCAATGCGGAACTTTTGCGGGACCCCAGTCGACGAGCCTTCTCGGCAGCTTCTATGAGGTTCGAAAGCTCAGCCGCGGAGTAGTGCGTCGTCATGCGGGAAGATTTGTGGCCAAGGAGATCCTGGCGGTCTTCGAACGAGACGCCTGCCTAAAGGTTGCCTCTCGAGGGGTCACCCTTCCTGAAAACACCGGCGCGTCTATCGAGAAAGGCGGCGCGGGGGCAGCTTACAACCAGATTGTGGCGATGTGGAATTGGTGGGCTAAGGCGACCAACACCTCGGATACGATGGTCCAGCAGTACCGCTTAGTCGAGGTACCGAACATCCTGCCGGGCGCGCCAGTTCACCGACGAAAACGGGCTGCAGCGACGCAGCCCGTTTTCATTTGTGCCGGTGTAGCCAGCCCTAGTCCTTGGAAAACACGACGCGTACATCACGCGGTCCAAGCGCTTGCGCCAGGCCCCGGGGATCATCGACGCGGCCGAGGCGCGTGTACGAGTACGACGAGTCGAACGTCAGATAGAAGAGGACTAAAGTCCTCGATCCGTACAGCATGAGGTCGCCGCTACGGATCGTTCCCGGCCGGCTCGCATTCGCGGGCAGCGCTTTCGGCAGGTCGACATGCTTTTCGTTGCCATTGAGGTCGGGCATGTCCAGCGTCAGCGGCAACATCGCCCTAAATGCGCGCGCTGCTTCGTTGTCGTTCAAGGTGATAGCGAAGCGACGTTCGCCGACGGTCATCCACATGCGTGATTCCTCTGATTTCATGGAAGCCGGTGCGGGATCAGCGACAGCCATGAGAAGGCCGAGCAGCAGGGTCAGTCCGGGCAGGGGCCCCCGGCGAGCGACGGCCGGAGCCGTTTTGCGTCGTGACATGGCTACCTCAAATTCCGTTTGAAGAAGGCTTCCAGCCGGTCGAAGGGGATCTTCTTCACCTGGTCGTACAAGTCCACGTGGTCAGCATCGGGAACGATCACCAGCTCCTTGGGCTGAGAAGCAGCTTCGTACGCATCTTCCGAGTAGTACCGTGAGTGCGCATTCGCCCCGGCTACAAGCATGACCGGGCGGGGCGAGATCATCTCGATGTTCGCTGCCATCGGGAAGGCGAAGAACGACATCGGCGTAGTCGCCGTCCACGCGGTCGCGGAGTTGATCGCTCTCGGGTGGAAGCCGCGCGGGGTCCGGTAGTAGTCATAGAACGCCGCCAGGACCGGGTCCGGATCTCCGGGCAGTTTTTCCGGCAGGACGCGATTGCCCTTGACGATGTTGCCGTTGTTGTCGAACGGCACCTCATGGAAGCCCAGCGCGTAGCTCCTCTTTTCGGCATCCGCCCAGCGTTGCTGGCTCAGGTAGTCGATCACCTGCTGGCGTTGCTTCCGGGTGTAACTGTCCTTGTAGCTGCGGCTCATGCTGCGCGACATGTCGTACATCGAAGCGGTTGCCACGGCCTTGATGCGGGAATCGCTGCTCGCGGCCGTCAACGCCATTCCGCTTAGACCGCAGATCGCCATTACGCCGATGCGATCGCGATCGACGTCGCGAAGCAGGCCGAGGTAATCGATGGCGGCGCTGAAGTCCTCGGTGAAGATCTCGGGCGAGCCCACGTTGCGCACCGCGCCGCCGCTCTCGCCGGTGAACGAGGGGTCGAAGGCGAGGGTGACGAAGCCGCGCTCCGCCAAGGTCTGGGCATAGAGACCCGCCGATTGCTCCTTCACCGCGCCGAACGGGCCGCTGACCGCCAGGGCCGGCAGCTTGCCGGCGCCGCCCTTTTTTGGCCGGTACAAGTCGGCGGCCAGGGTGATTCCGTACCGGTTCCTGAACGTCACCTTCCGGTGCGCCACCTCGGTGCTTTGCGGGAAAACCTTGTCCCATCTTTCGCTCGACGACATCTTTCCATCTCCGCTTGAACGGGTCTGTGCGTTCCCTGCGCCAACGAGAGTTGCGGCTCCGAGGGTTAGGGCGCCTTGCAGCGTCCGGCGCCGCGAGTTCGAGAAGCTCATGTGCTCTCCTTTCGGGTCTTCGGTGAGGATCACTCTAGGGAAGTAACCATCAACCGAATAGCCACTCGGTGGTTGCACCAGTAGCAAACGTAAGTTGATAATCGCGTCGTGGCCTTCAACGAGCTCCGCGCCATCGAGACCTTCGCCAAGGCGATAGAGGCGGGGAGCATCCGCAAGGCCGCGCTTGCCCAAGGTGTGACGCCCCAGGCGGCAAGCCACGCCATTGCTCAGCTCGAGCGCCACCTCGGGGTGCGTCTCCTGCACCGGACTACACGGAGCCTGGCGCCGACCGCCGAGGGCCGGCATCTCCTCGAGCAATCCCTTCCCGCCCTCGGTGCCCTCCGCGGGGCGCTCGAGCACGTGAAGGAGGCGCGCCATGCCATCGCGGGACCCCTTCGTATCGCTGCTCCGAAGTCTTCGTTCGCGCCCGTGCTCACACCCGTGCTGAAGGAGTTCTGCGAGAGGCATCCGGAAGTGCAGCCGCAGGTCGAGCTGGAAGATGAGATCGCGGATTGGGTGCACGATCGCATCGATGTCGGGTTCCGCATCGGCACGCACCACCCGGGTTCAGGCCTGATCGCCCGGCGATTGTTTCCGATGCAACTGATCGTCTGCGCGTCACCGGCTTACCTGGAACGCCACGGCGTCCCGGCCACGCTGGCAGATCTGTCAGCGCACCGCTGCAGCGTGTTCCGTAACCCCCTGACCGGACAGATCGCTCCGTGGTACGTCACAGTCGATGGGGCCGTCGAAGAGCGCCATCTGCCGCCGGCGATCTCGACCAACGACCAGGAGCTCGAGCTCGAGCTGGTGCTCGCGGGCCAGGCGATTGCACAACTCACCAATCTCTGCGCCGCGTCTTCCATTCGCGCCGGCCGGCTCGTGCCCGTGCTTCTCCCGCACATCAGCGCGCAGTACGGCATCTACCTGTACTACGGCAGCCGAGCCGCGCAACCGAAGCGCGTGCGCGCCTTCATCGACCTCGCGGTGGCGCGATTGCATGAAGCGCCGGGGTTCGTGCTCAACCGCAAGGAATTGGAATCGGCCGCGCAATCCTGGCGGCGGGGCCGTCGACGTCGTAGCCTAGACTAGCGAGCAGGACTACTCCCAGCGCGCGCGGGGACTTAATGGGGACTCGACAGTGCATGACCGGTCAAAACGGTGCAGAAGCAGCGAAACGGGCGGCATCGTGATGTTGTTGCTTCAATGAGTTGCGCCTGGAGGATTGCCTACGAACCAGGGGGTCGTGGGTTCAAAATCCTGCCGGGCGCGCCAGATGCTACAAGGGCCTAGCAAAACGCTAGGCCCTTGTCATTTCTGGCTTGGACGAGAAGGAAGTTCCTGCCGCTACAACCCGTTCGCGAGGAGCTTCGCATATTCGTCCGGGACGAAGCTGAGGAAGCTCTGAAATGCCTGTGGATCGTAGATCTTCCAGCCCCAGCCGCCCAGAATCGCCGCGCCGGCACCCACGGCGGCAACCGCGATCAGCGTCTTCGGCACGAGGAAGAGCACGGTCCCGAGAGGACCGACGCGGTCACTGGAGGGGCGCATCAGCAGCAGGCCGGCGCAGATCAGCAGCAGCGAGAGCGGTATGAGCAGGGGCCACGGGTTCACGAGGAGGGCATCCAGCCTCGCCTGCCAGGTGTGCGTCGCGAGGGCATGGGCCGCCGCCGCGGCGAGGCCGCCCGCGATCAGCTGCATCAGGCCCGCGATGATCGCCGCCGCTCCGGCATAGCGCACGCGCGGGCTGAGGTAGAAGCGAAAGCTCATGCGCCTCGTAACGATCGACGCCAGTCCGCCGACCAGAAGCGCGCCGCCCACGAGCCCCACCCCCAGCGCGACGTCCCGTTCGGCAGCCGATTGCCGGCCCGTCCAGACGAAGAAAATGCCGGAGATGAGCGCGCAGTATTCGACGACTGGAGGCAGATTGAGGAGGCAGAGTTGAACGACGAAACGAACG
>DASPGR010000315.1:0-4071 GCA_035620515.1 Burkholderiales bacterium
GCTGCGCATCGCATCGATCATGGCGCGTGAGCAAGGCTGGCTTGCCGAGCACATGCTGATCCTCGGCATCGAGACGCCCGAAAAGAAAAAGTATTACCTCGCGGCGGCTTTTCCGAGCGCCTGCGGCAAGACCAACCTTGCAATGCTGGTGCCGCCCAAGGCGTTCCGCGACAAGGGCTGGAAGATCACGACCATCGGTGAGGACATCGCCTGGATCAAGCCCGGCGAGGACGGCCGGCTCTACGCGATCAACCCGGAGGCGGGCGCGTTTGGTGTTGCGCCGGGAACTTCCCAGTTCACCAATCCGAATTGCCTGGAAGCGGTAAAGCGCGACACGATTTTCACCAATGTCGCGATGACGCCCGACGGCGACGTGTGGTGGGAGGGCCTGACGAAGGAGGCGCCGAAGGGGCTGATCGACTGGCAGGGCAAGCCCTGGACCCCCGAGAGCAAGCGAAAGGCGGCCCATCCCAACGCGCGCTTCACCATGAGCTGCAGCCAGATCCCCTCGGTGGACCCGGATTGGGAAAATCCGCAAGGCGTCCCGATCAGCATGTTTCTCTTCGGTGGGCGGCGCGCGACCGCGGTGCCGCTCGTGACGGAGTCTTTCGACTGGGCGCACGGCATCTACCTGGCGGCAACCATGGCCTCGGAGACGACGGCGGCGATTGTGGGGCAGGTCGGCGTGGTGCGGCGAGACCCTTTCGCGATGCTGCCATTCTGCGGCTACCACTATGGCGACTACTTCAGGCACTGGCTGGAAATGGGGCGGAGGCTCAAGCGTCCCCCGCGCATATTCGGCGTCAACTGGTTCCGCCAGAACGCGAACGGCGAGTTCATCTGGCCCGGCTTCGGGGAGAACATGAGGGTGCTGAAGTGGATCGTCGACCGCCTCGAGGGCAGGGCGGAGGCGGTGGAAACGCCGCTCGGACTGCAGCCTCGCTACGAGGACCTCGAGTGGGCCGGTCTCGAGAGTTTTACCCGGGAGCGCTTCGATGATCTCACGAGGGTCGACCCGGAGGTCTGGCGCAAGGAAGTGAAAGACCACGCCGAGCTTTTCGACAAGCTCAAGTCCCGGATGCCGCAGGAGCTTTACGCCCTGCGCGAGGAGCTCGAGCGGGCGCTTTGAGTCGGTGGCCGGTCAGGCCTGAAAAGCGAGCCTCAGGGCTCGCTTTTTTGTTTCAGCTGATTTTGACCGGCGCGCCGGTTTGCATCGACGTGATGATGCCCTCGAACGCCGCGATGGTGTTCACCATCTCGTCGGGCGTGATCGGGTAGGGTGCGCGGCCTTCGATCGCATCGGCGAAGGCATCGAACTCGGCGCGCAGGGAATCGACCTTATCGAACTCGCGGCGCTCGGTCTTGCCGCCCTTCGTCCGCAGGACGAGCTCGTTTTCTCCCAGCGCTTCGACGGAGCCTTCATCTCCGAATACGTGTACCCGCCAGTACAGAGGGGAAGATCGCACCGCACCGAAGAACCCGCTTAGATCGTTGGCAAAGCGGAACACCACGGAAACCGTGTCGCGCGGGTCCGGCCCGGGACGGAACGAAGCGACGCGGGCGTTGATCTCGGCGGCCGGGCCGGCAATGCTGATGAACGCGTCGAGAAGGTGCATGCCGGTGCCGGTCATGCCCCCGCCCGGCGATTCCGTGGGAAGCGCGCGCCATGCGGAGAAATGCATTCCCGAATTCTCGTTGCTGTAGTGGCCCTCGATATGCATGAGCGAGCCCAGGGCGCCGCTTCTCGCGATGCGCCGCAGCTCCACCATGGCTGGCCAGAAGCGCTTGTTCTGCCCGACGCCGATGGGGACGCCTGCCTTTGCGCAGGCCGCGATGGCGCGCGCGGCGTCCGCGCGCTTCAACGCGAGCGGCTTCTCGCAGAAGACCGGTTTGCCGGCGCCCGCGACGCGCACGATCTGGTCGACATGGAGCGAATGAGGGGTCGCAAGCACGACTGCCTGCACCTTGGGGTCGGCGAGCGCCTTTTCCAGGTCGTCGCTCAAGGTGAACCCGTTGGCTTCAGCAAGCGGGAGCGCCGCATCGATCTCCTTGCTCACACCGTGCACGAAGCGGAGCTTCCTGCTCTTGCCCTGGACGGCGCTGACGATGTTCTTGCCCCACCAACCCAGTCCCACTATGGCTGCGTCAATCATTGGAACCGACCTCTCGTTGCCTGCAGTTGAGAAGGCTCACCCGTAATCGCTAGAGGCCGGCGCGGCTCTTGCCCTTGACCGCCTTGTTGACGACGTTGACCGGCCATTCGCCGGTCAGCACGCGGCGCACTTCGCCTGGCGCCCCGGCCTGCAGCCCTTTCATGGCGGTCTCGCTGTACCACGCGCAGTGGGGATTGATGACGACGTTTTCCCGGCCGCGCAGGGGATGAGGGTCGGGCAGGGGCTCGGGATCCGTGGTATCAAGGCCGCACCCGGCGATCTTCCTCGCGTCGAGGGCGCGCACGAGCGCCTCGGTGTCTACCACCGGGCCGCGCGAGCAATTGATCAGATACGCGGAGGGCTTCATCTTTGCAAATGCAGCGTCGTTCATCATCTTCCGTGTCTGCGGCGTAAGCGGGGGATGGACCGAGACAGAGTCGCACTCGGGAAGCATCGCGTCGAACTCCATCTTCTTGCCCGGCTCCTTGAACTGGCCTTCCTTGACGAAGGGGTCCGCGTAGAGAACCCGCATTCCGAACGAGGCCGCGCGCACGGCAACCTCGCGTGCGATGTTTCCGAAGCCAACCAGTCCGAGCGTGCTCCCGGCCAGGCGGAACATTGGCTTGCCGGGAGGAACGGCCCACTTGCCCACGCGAACCATCCGATCATAGAAGGCCACCTTGCGCGCGCAGGCGAGGAGCAGCGCCATGGTGTGCTCTGCGACTTCCTCAATGCAGTAGGTCGGGTTGTTGGTGACGATGATGCCGGCCTTGGTGGCGGCATCGAGGTCGATGGTGTCGACTCCGATTCCGTAGCGGGCGATGATCTTGCACTTCGGCATCTTAGCCATGTCGCCGGCCGTGATCGGGCCGGCGTAGGTGTTGAGCAATGCGTCGCAGTCCGCGGCCTGCGCGAGGAACTCTTCGGGTTTCTTGGTCTGGAGCGGAACGAGATCGGCCAGCCCTTCGAGGGTCTTCTTCTCGACGTCGAGGGATTCCCACACGTAATCCGTGAGCACCACTTTTGCTTTGGCTGCCATCGCGATGTCCTCTTGCTAGCGTGGAGTACCGGTCACCGGCCTCCATCATGCGTTGTAGATCTCGGGATTCCAGCAATTTGGCGGACGCCGGCCGTCCAGGATCGCCTGAATGTTGTCGACCACCATGTTCGCCATGCTTTCCCGCAGCTCCGTTACTGCGCTGCCCAGGTGCGGCGTCAACACGACGTTCTGCATCTTGAGGAGTTCCGGCTCGACTCGAGGCTCATTCTCATAAACGTCGAGACCCGCCCCCGCAATTCGTTTCTCCGACAGCACGCGAACCAGCGCCTTCTCGTCGACAATCGGCCCGCGCGCGGTGTTGACGATAAAGGCGGTCGGCTTCATCAGGCGCAGCTCCCGCTCGCCGACAAGGTGGCGGGTCTCCGCGTTGAGGGGCGCGTGGACGGAGACGAAATCGGACTCCGCGAGCAGCTGGTCGTAGGACACATAGACGAGTCCGGCTTCGCGTTCCTCGGCTTCGGGCTTGCGGCGCGGCGTCCAGTAAAGAGTGCGCATCGAGAAACCCTGGGCGCGCTTGGCGACCGCGCGGCCGATGCGGCCGCCACCTCCAATCAGGCCGATCGTCTTGCCGTAAACCCAGTAGCCCAGCAGGTGCGCCGACTGCGCTCCGGGAAAGATTCCGGCCCGCACGAGGTGGTCGCCCTCGACCACGCGCCGCGCGACGGCGAGGAGCAGCGCAAAATGAATGTCGGCGGTGGCTTCAGTCACGATCGGCGCAATTACCGTGACCGGAATGCGCCGGGACGTAGCCGCCGCCACGTCAATGTCGGATGGCGTGATCTTCATGGAAGCGATGGCGCGCAGGCGCGAACCTGCTGCGATGACGTCGCGGTCGACCCGGTCATGGAGGAGACAGAA
>DASPGR010000316.1:0-6834 GCA_035620515.1 Burkholderiales bacterium
GCGCGCTGTGATATCGTAAAGACGGGGAATCCGCCGGCAACAAGAGCTGCCCCCGACCTGCTGTGGTCGCAGACCGCCGCGTACGCTGCATACGTCCTGAATCCGTTTCGTTCGAGGAGGGCTCGATGAGAACCACACTGCTGTTGGCTGCCGCCGTCTTTGCTTTTGCACAGGCACCGGACGCAGGCGCCCAGAAGTATCCGACCAAGCCGATACGCCTGATTGTTCCGTTTGCGCCCGGTGGCGGCACGGACATCATGTCACGGCTCCTCTCGATTCCTGTCGGCCAGTCCATCGGACAGACCGTGGTGGTGGACAATCGGCCGGGGGCAGGCGGAGCGCTTGGCGCCGAGATTGCCGTGCAGTCCGCACCGGACGGATACACGATCATCATGGTCTCCAGCAGCTACACGGCGGGCGGCGCCTATCGCAAGCTGCGCTACGATCCGATAGACGGAATTACGCCCATCGTCCTGATCGGTACGACGGGGCTCGTCATGTCGATCAATCCCTCGATTCCTGCGAAGAGCGTCACCGAGTTCATCGCCTATGCCAAGAAGAAACCCGGCGAACTCAACTCGGCCTCGGCGGGAGTCGGAGCCGTCAATCACCTCGGTACCGAGTACTTCAACCTGCTGACCGGAACGAAACTGGTCCATGTACCTTACAAGGGCGGGGGTCCTGCGTTGAGAGCGGTGATCGGCAACGAAGCGCAGATCAGCTTCACGAGCCTGGTCCCGACGCTCCCGCACGTCAAGTCCGGGCGCCTTCGCGCGCTCGGCATCACGACGCCCAAGCGCTCGCCGCTGCTCCCCGACGTGCCGAGCGTCAGCGAGACAGTGCCGCAGTTCGAGGTGACGCACTGGTACGGCATGTGGGGCCCGAAGGGCATGCCAGGGAACATCGTCGCGCTCTGGAACAAGGAGATCGCAAAGGTCGTCCACACGCCCGAGATGCAGCGCCGGCTGCGGGTCGAGGGGCTCGAGCCCGCGGGCGGACCGCCGTCGCAGATGCACGAGATCGTCAAGCGCGACGTGAACAAGTGGCGGGAGGTCATGAAGAAGGCAAACATCAAGCAGGGCGGCTGACGTCGACCGCGGAGGACGCAGGAAACGCCCGCTCCAAGAGCGGGCGTTTTTTTGCCCTGCGTGCGGCCACGGCAGCTTTCCAGATGGTGGCAAAAGCGGCGTAAGACCCCCGACGATGAGGCGTCAATCTCCTGCGTTCCACAACGTGCATTGGCTGGCGTAGCGGGCGCGCCACGGTCGCTCCGGCGGACGCCAAAGATCTGACCACATATTGGAATCCCTCTCGCGTCGGGGCGGGTGCCTGCCCTAAACTGATCCGTCTCATGGCCACCGAAGAAGCGAGACCTACTCCCCGGCGCGGGGTGGCCGCGCGCACGCACGGGTCCGTCTCCGGTCGCGGCAAGATCGTGCTCATGGGCACGGCCGCCCTTCTCCTTGCGGTCTCGGGCGCTCACTGGGTGTACAAGCGGTGGACTCACGTCTACCTCGACGACGCGCGCATCGACGGCGAGGTGGTCACGCTCTCGAGCCGGGTCTCGGGGTGGATCACCGAGCTGCCCGTCATCGAGGGCGACGTCGTCAAGAAGGGTCAACTGCTGGTGCGAGTCGATGAGCGCGACTCGGTGCTGCAACGGGATGCCCTGGCCGCGAAGCTGAAGGCCGTCGAGAACCAGATGGAGGCGGTCAAGGCGCAGACGGGCCAGGTCGATCAGGAAACCCTCGGCAAGTACCAGAGCGAGCGCAACCGCCTTGCCGCCGCGGAGGCCGAGGTCGCCTCGCTCGCCGTGCAGGTGAAGCAGGCGCGCTACGACTACGAGCGCGCGAAGGAGCTTGCCGAGTCCAAGTGGGTCTCCCCGCAGGCGATGGAGCGCGCGCGCAGCACCTACCACCAGATCCAGGAAAGCCACCGCAAGGCCCAGGCGGAGGTCGCCGCCGTGCGCGGAATGATGGAGGCCGCAGGCGGCAGTCGGCGCCAGCTCGAGGTGATGGAGCACCAGCTCGCCGTGCTCCGGCACCAGGCCGAGGAAATCCGTGCCGAGATCCGGCGGCGCGACATCGACATTGCCGACCGCACCATCGTGAGCCCCGCCGACGGCCGCGTCGTGATGACGTTCGTGCGCCAGGGCGAGCATGTCTCGCCCGGCCAGCGCATCCTCATGTTCCACGATCCGAACGAGATCTGGGTCGAGGCAAACGTGAAGGAGACCGACGTGCGGCTGCTCCAGACCGGCATGAAGGTCGAGGTGCGGGTCGACGCCTATCCCGGAAAAGTCTTCGAGGGCGAGATCCACCGCGTCGGGCGCACGGCGACCAGCAAGTTCGCCCTCCTGCCCGATCCCAATCCGAGCGGCAACTTCACCAAGATCACGCAGCGCCTCCCGGTGCGGATTCGCCTTGCGGAGAAAGACCCGTCACTGCGCCCCGGCATGATGGTCGAGGTGTCGATTGACGTCCGAAAGCACTGAAGCGCTCTTCGAGCGCTACGGCCCCGCTTACCGCTGGCTCGCCACCGTCACGGTGATGCTCGGCACCATCTCGGCGGTGCTGACGACGACGTCCGTCAATGTCGCCATCCCCGACATCATGGGCGCGTTCGGCATCGGGCAGGACCGCGCGCAGTGGCTCGCCACCGGAATGCTCGCGGCGATGACGGTCGGCATGCTGCTCAACGCGTGGATGATGACGACCTTCGGCCAGCGCCGCACCTTCATCGGGGCGCTGTGCATCTTCGTCGCATCCCTGATCCTCGCCGGTGCGAGCCCCAATGAGTCGGTGCTCATATTCTGCCGCGTCGTGCAGGGCACGGTCGCGGGGCTGCTGCAGCCGCTTTCGATGTACACGCTGTTCCGCGTGTTCCCGCCCGAGCGCCGCGGCAGCGCCATGGGCTTCTTCGGCATGAGCGTCATTCTCGGCCCCGCCCTGGGCCCCACCCTGGGCGGGGTGATGATCGACCATTTCAACTGGCGCTATATCTTCTACGTGGCGGTTCCGGTGTGCGCCATCGCGATCCTGATGGGAAGCCTGTTCCTGCCCGAACGCGAGGAGCGCGCCGCGCGCGTGCGGTTCGACTGGTTCGGGTTTGCGCTCCTCGTCACCGCGCTCGGCACCCTGCTCACGGGGCTGTCCAACGGCCAGCGCGAGGGCTGGCAGTCCGACTACATCATCGGGCTCTTCTTCACCGCGGTCGTCACGACAGTCGCCTTCATCCTGTGGGAGCTGCGCGCGCCGCAGCCGCTCGTGAACCTGAGAGTCCTCGCCAACCCGCAGTTCACCGGTGCCGCAACCGTCGCTTGTATTTTCGGAGCGGGCCTGTTTGGCTCGACCTACCTGGTTCCGCTTTTTGTGCAGACCGTCCAGCACCTCACCCCTCTGTCGGCCGGCCTCATGCTGATGCCGGCGGGACTGATCATGGGAGTCCTGATGCCGTTCGCCGGTTACCTGAGCGACCATGTGCCGGCGCGCACGCTGATCATCGCCGGGCTGCTCTGCTTTGGAGTGTCGTCCTACTGGCTCGCCGGGGTCGATGCCAACATGTCGTTCTGGACCATCGCGTGGGCCGTGGTCATCTCGCGCGTCGGCCTGAGCCTCATCAAGCCCGCGCTCAATGTCTCGGCGCTGCGCTCGCTGCAACCGGAGCTGCTCGGCCACGGCGCCGGCATGATCAATTTCTCGCGGCAGCTGGGCGGCGCTTTCGGAGTGAACCTCCTCTCGGTCATACTCGACCGCCGCACGTTCTTTCACACCGACGTCATGACGAGCCTGCAGACCGCCGGCAACAGCGCCGCGGCAGAACTGCTGCGCACGATGGAGGGGATACTCGCCCGTGCCGGCGCGCCGCCGGAACTGCAGTCGGCGGGCGCGCTTGATTATCTGGGGCGCGTCGTCTACGCCCAGGCCTACACGATGGGCTTTCGCGACAGCTTTCTCATCGTGGCCGTCGTCTTCACCCTCGGTTTGATCCCGGCCTGGATCATGGGCCGCACGAAGCCTGCCGCGCCGGCATGACGGCGCGGTGACCCGCCCGCGCGGCCTCCGCGCACCGTCGCTCACAAGCGACAAAAGATTAGGTTTTCTAATCTATTTCCTGAAATATGATGCGTGGACCTGGTGAACCTAACTCTCCGTTTCTACTCAAATATCACAGTAGATACGGAAAGGACTTTCGATGAGTAACATGACAAAAAGATTTCAGCTTCCAACACCTGAGGAAGTGCGCGCGATCGAGCTCGCTGCAAGGCGAGCGCAGATGGAAGAGCTGCATCGCCTGGTGAGTGCTGCCGCTCGCGGCACGAAAGCGTTTATCTTGCGCACGGTGAACGCCTTGCGCGCGAAGCTGCGCCGCCACGCGGGTGGCGGTGTCGCAAAACACGGCGCCTAACTCCAGGCTCCCGCGGCCTGACCTTCGCCATCCGCCATTCGCCATGCCCTACAAAGTAGGGCTTTGAAATTCGCCGCCCAGGGCCACGAGGCCCCAGGGCGGCAACTGCGCGTCGGTGCTGAAGCTGATGTGGCCTGCGGCCGCGCGCGCGTCGCGGAAGATGCGCTGCAGCGGATAGTGGTCGTAGATGCCGTGGGCGCCGGCCATCTCGTGCAGCGAATCCACGGACTCCAGGCATAACCGCGCCGCCGCCGCGCAATTGCGCCGGTAGCGCAGGCGGGTTTCCTTGTCGAGCGTGCGGCCCTCCTCCACGGTGCGCTGGGCCTCGAGGCAGTCGTTGCGCAGGAGCAGGCCGGCGGCATCGGTTTTGGCGCCGGCTGCGCCGATGCGCAGCTGCACCGTCTGGAAGTCGCGCATCCTCGAGCCGCTGTAGCTGGTGCTGCGCGACTTCACGAGCTCGATCGCGATCTCGAGCGCCGCGCGCGCGTTGCCCACCATGCAGCCGCCGATGCAGTGACAGCCCAGCGCGGAGGTCGGGATCCTGTAATGGGGATTGCGGTGCGTCTTGAGCCCCGGCCAGATGTGATCCGGACTTGCGAGATGCATGGAAACGACGCGGTAGGCCGGAACGAAAACCTCCTTGCAGCGCACGGTCTTGCTGCTTGTCGCGCGCATGCCCAGCGTGTGCCAGTCGTCCACCACCTCGTACTGCGATCGGTGCAGCAGGCAGAAGACGTAGTCAACGGGCTTCTCCCCCTCGCGCACGATGCAGGCCAGCAGGCTCCAGTCGGAGTGGTCGGTGCCCGAAGAAAAATTCCATTCGCCCGAGAGCACGACGCCGCCATCGGCGCGACGGCCGCGGCCCTGGTGGAACGCGATGCCGGACGCAATCCCCGCGTCCGGGTTCGCGCCCCAGACTTCCTCCTGCGCCTTTGGCTCGAACCAGGCCAGGTTGCGGTGGTGCGAGGCGAGGTTGGCAACCGTCCACCCCACGGAGATATCGCCGCGCGAGAGCATCTCCGGTATGTCGAAGTAGGCGACGAAGGGCAGCTCCATCCCGCCCCACGCCTTCGGCTGCAGGTAGCGCAGGAGCCCCGTGCGGTTGAGCGCATCGATCACCTCGGGCGTGAGCCTGCGCGCCGCCTCGCACTTCGGGGCCTGCTCGCGCAGGAAGGGAATGAGCTCGCGCGCCCGGCGCAGGGCTTCGTCATAACCCACCTCCGAAAAACCTGCGGCCGGCTTCGCCGTGTCCATGCGTCGTTCTCCAGTCGCCTTTTCCCGCGCTCGCGACAGGGCCCGATTCTAGTCCACAATCTCGCGACGCGGAAACCGGGGAAGCTTTGTCCCGCCGCGCGTGAAGTAGTAAATTTGCATCCGTAAACAAAGGCCTTCCGTTTCTCGGGATTTTTCAGCCAGGGAGCCATCCCGCATGGCAGCAGCGCGACGCGACATCATCACCGGGCCGAGCGCCTGGATCGGGCCTGAGATCCAGCACGACGGCGCCTGGATCCATCCTTTGGATGCAGCGGCGGTGAAGGAGATCGAGGCGGCGCTCCATCACGTCAAGCGGATCGGGGCGCGGATTCCATTCGCGGCGGAGGCCTTTCCGCTGCCGCGCTTTGCTGCACAGCTCGACCGCCTGCTCGACGAGATCGAAAACGGGCGCGGTTTCGTCCTGGTGCGCGGCATTCCGCGCGCTCGCTACACCGATGCGGATTGCGAGCTCATCTACTGGGGCATCGGCGCGCACCTGGGCACGCCTGTCTCGCAAAACGCGCGCGCGCACCTGCTCGGTCACGTGCGCGACGAAGGCCGTATCCAGGCCGATCCGAACGCGCGTGCCTACCAGACGAACGAGCGCATGGATTTCCACACCGACATGCTGCCGGTGGACGTGCTGGGGCTCTTCTGCCTGCGCACTGCGAAGTCAGGCGGCGCGAGCAAGCTCGTGAGCGCTCTCACCGTACACAACGTGCTGCGCGAAGAGCGTCCCGATCTCCTGGAGGCGCTCTACGGCACGTTTCACGTCGACTGGCGCGGCGAGGAGCCGGCCGGTGAGGCGCCCTGGTTCTCGCTGCCCATGTTCAGCGAGCGCGACGGCCGTGTGACGACGCGGATCAACAGCCTGCCGTATTACGAGTCCGCCGCGCGCCACGGTGCGCAGTACGGTCCCACTCCCGTTCAGCGCGAGGCGCTTCAGGCCGTTCAGGAGATTGCCAACCGCAACGAGCTGATGCTCAGCATGGATTTCCGGGAAGGCGACATTCAGCTCATCAACAACCACATCCTGCTGCACGCGCGCGAGGCCTATGAGGATTACCCCGAGCCCGGGCGCGAGCGGCACCTGCTGCGCATGTGGATCGCCGTCTCCGACGAGCGCCGCCGGCCGCTCGCGGACTCTCTCGCGAGCCGCTACCGCTGGGTGAA